>NZ_JBYSZA010000021.1:9313-103393 GCF_058786735.1 Pseudomonas sp. FW305-7 | reverse complement strand
CGCTCGCGATAGCGGACTGTCATTCAACGTCGATGTCGAAAGTCAGGCCCTCATCGCGAGCAGGCTCACTCCTACAGTGATTTGCGGTGTATGCGGAATATGTGACCACCACAGAAAATTGTGGGAGCTGGCTTGCCAGCGATGGCGGCGGGTCGGTCGATATCAGTGTGGAATGTCAGACCGAATCGCTGGCAAGCCAGCTCCCACAGTGATCTGCGGCGTGCCCGGAGTTTGTGAACATCACAGAAGCCTGTGGGAGCTGGCTTGCCAGCGATTCCGGTGGATCAGGTACAAATGAAAACGGCACCTTGCGGTGCCGTTCTCTTTTCACAGTTCAGCCTTTACTTCCGAGCATCCGCCCAGGATTTCAGCAACTCGTTATAGCTCACCGTCTCGCCCTTCGGCTTCTCGTTGGCCAGTTTCGGTTTCGGTGCGCCCGGCTGGTCAAACCAGTATTGCGCATCGCGTTCCGGGTTCATCTTCGGCGCACAAGTGGCCTGGGCCTTGGAGCGTTCCAGGCGCGTCATGATCGCGTCCTGATCCTTGGCCAAGCCATCCAGCGCCTGTTGCGGGGTTTTCTCGCCGCTGGCCGCTTCGGCGATGTGGCTCCACCACAGTTGCGCCAGACGCGGGTAGTCCGGCACGTTGGTCCCGGTCGGGGTCCATTGCACGCGGGCCGGGCTGCGGTAGAACTCGACCAGGCCACCGAGTTTCGGTGCCAGATCGGTCATCGCCTGCGAGTTGATGTCCGACTCGCGGATCGGCGTCAGGCCGACGATGGTTTTCTTCAGCGATACGGTTTTCGAGGTGACGAACTGCGCGTACAGCCACGCCGCAAGCTTCTGTTTCTCAGGCGTGGACTTCATGAACGTCCACGAACCCACGTCCTGATACCCGAGCTTCATGCCCTCTTCCCAATACGGCCCGCGCGGCGACGGCGCCATCCGCCACTTCGGCGTGCCGTCGGCATTCACCACCGGCAGGCCCGGTTTGGTCATGTCGGCGGTGAACGCGGTGTACCAGAAGATTTGCTGAGCGATGTTGCCCTGCGACGGCACCGGGCCGGACTCAGAGAAGGTCATGCCCGCCGCTTCCGGTGGCGCGTAGGCCTTGAGCCAGTCGACGTATTTCTGCGTGGCAAACACTGCCGCCGGACCGTTGGTGTCACCACCGCGGGTCACGCTGGAGCCGACCGGGTGGCAGTCCTCGACGCGAATCCCCCACTCGTCCACCGGCAAACCGTTGGGCAGGCCCTTGTCGCCGCCACCGGCCATGGAGAACCACGCATCGGTGAAGCGCCAGCCCAGCGACGGGTCTTTCTTGCCGTAGTCCATGTGCCCGTAGACGCGCTTGCCGTCGATTTCCTTGACGTCTTCGCTGAAGAATTTGGCGATGTCTTCATAGGCCGACCAGTTCACTGGCACGCCCAATTCGTAGCCGTACTTTTCCTTGAACTTGGCTTTCAGGTCGGCGCGCTCGAACCAGTCGGCGCGGAACCAGTAGAGGTTGGCGAACTGCTGATCGGGCAGTTGATAGATCTTGCCGTCCGGCGCGGTGGTGAACGAGATCCCGATGAAGTCCTTGATATCGAGGGTCGGTGAGGTGAAGTTCTTGCCTTCGTTGGCCATCAGGTCGGTGATCGATTCGGTCTTGCCGTAGCGAAAGTGCGTACCGATCAGGTCCGAGTCGTTGACCCAGCCGTCATAGATATTCTTGTCGGACTGCATCACCGTCTGCATTTTTTCGACCACGTCGCCTTCTTGCAGTAGGTCGTGGGTGAGCTTGATCCCGGTGATTTCGGTGAAGGCCTTGGCCAGCACTTTCGACTCGTATTCGTGGGTGGTCAGGGTCTCGGAAACCACTTTGATTTCCATCCCGCGAAACGGCTCGGCGGCCTTGATGAACCACTTCAATTCTTCGAGTTGCTGATCGGCCGTCAGGGTCGACGGTTTGAATTCACTGCCGATCCATTTTTTTGCCGCGTCTTCGTAGGCATCAGCCCACGCGGCGGCGCTCAAACCGCTGAGTGCCAGCATGGCTGCCAATGAAATGCTATGTCGCAGCTTATTGTTTTTGTCGAACATAGAGACCTCCTGTTTAGGATTTCGGAGCACGGTTGCCGATCGATTCGACTAGCCCCAACGCATCACAGCCAACAGCCACACCAGGGACAACGCGGACGCCACCCAGATGCTCCAGTCGGTGGCGCCGATGACCAGCAAATGCAGGTAGGCGCTGCCGAGAAGACCGATAAACAAGCGATCGCCACGGGTGGTGGCAATCGGCAGAAAACCTCGCCGCAGGATGCTCGGCGAGCGCAATTCCCACGTGGTCATGCCCACCAGCAGCAGACCAATGGCGATGAAGAACCCCGCTGTCGGGGTGGTCCAGCTCATCCATTCCATCATCAGTTCCTCAGACTCGACCGAGGGCAAAGCCCTTGGCCACGTGGTTGCGCACAAACCAGATCACCAGCATGCCCGGCAGGATGGTCAACACCCCCGCTGCCGCCAGCACGCCCCAGTCGATCCCCGACGCCGACACCGTGCGCGTCATCACCGCAGCAATCGGTTTGGCGCTGACCGAGGTCAACGTGCGCGCGAGCAACAGTTCGACCCAGGAAAACATGAAGCAGAAAAACGCCGTGACACCGATGCCGGAACCGATCAGCGGGATGAAAATCTTCACGAAGAACTTGGGAAAACTGTAGCCATCAATGTAGGCGGTTTCGTCAATTTCCTTCGGCACCCCGGACATGAAACCTTCGAGAATCCACACCGCCAACGGCACGTTGAACAGGCAGTGCGCCAGCGCAACGGCGATGTGCGTGTCGAACAAACCAATCGACGAATACAACTGGAAAAACGGCAGCAGAAACACCGCCGGTGGCGCCATGCGGTTGGTCAGCAGCCAGAAGAACAAATGCTTGTCGCCGAGAAAACGATAGCGGGAAAACGCATAGGCTGCCGGCAGCGCCACGCTCAGCGAGATCACCGTGTTCAAACTCACGTAATACAGCGAGTTGAGATAACCGGTGTACCAGCTCGGATCGGTGAAGATCACCTTGTAGTTCGCCAGCGTGAAATCCTGCGGAAACAGCGTCAGGCCGCCGAGGATTTCGGTGTTGCTCTTGAAGGACATGTTCAGCAGCCAGTAGATCGGCACCAGCAGGAACAGGATGTACACCAGCAACGGAATAAGCTTTCTTTTGCTCATGGCCGGGCCTCAGCGGTTGGCGTCGGAGTGCGTCATGGCGGTGTAGAACAGCCAGGACACCAACAGGATGATCAGGAAGTACACCAGCGAAAACGCCGCTGCCGGACCGAGGTCGAATTGCCCTACAGCCATCTGCGTCAACGTCTGACTCAAGAAGGTCGTGGCATTGCCCGGCCCGCCGCCGGTGAGCACGAACGGCTCGGTATAGATCATGAAACTGTCCATGAAGCGCAGCATCACCGCGATCAGCAGCACGCTCTTCAACTTGGGCAACTGAATGTGGCGGAACACCGCCCAGGCCGAGGCCCGATCGATGCGCGCGGCCTGGTAATACACGTCGGGAATCGCCCGTAGCCCGGAGAAGCACAGCAGCGCCACCAGTGAAGTCCAGTGCCAGACGTCCATCACCAGCACCGTGACCCAAGCGTCCATGGTGTTGGCCGCATAGTTGTAGCTGATGCCCAGCGCATTAAGACTGGAACCGAGCAGGCCGATGTCAGCGCGGCCAAAGATCTGCCAAATGGTGCCGACCACGTTCCACGGAATCAGCAGCGGAATCGCCAGAATGATCAGCACCAGCGACGACCAGCGGCCCTTGGTCGGCATGGTCAGAGCGACGGCGATGCCCAGCGGGATTTCGATCAACAAGACGCAGGCCGAGTAGATGAACTGGCGCAGCAGCGAGTCATGCAGACGCGGATCGAGCAGCACTTGCTTGTACCAGTCGGCGCCGACGAAGTAGCGGCTGGACTGGTCGAAGATGTCCTGCACCGAATAGTTGACCACGGTCATCATCGGGATCACCGCACTGAACGCCACCAGCAGAAACACCGGCAACACCAGCCACCAGGCCTTGTTGTTCTGCACCTTGTTCATGGCTGCACCTCGTTTTCTTCAGGGGCTTCGAGCAGAAACTCATCGGCATAGACCATCAGCCACTGCGCCGGAAAACTGATGTACGCCGTGCCCTGCGGCACCGGTTTGTCTTCAGCCAGGCGCACTTTCAACGGCGCGCCGTCGAGGTCGAGGGTCATGATCTTGTAGGTGCCGAGGTCTTCGACGTGTACGACCCTGGCCTGCATCGCGTCGTCAAACGGCTCGTCCCACACATGAATAAATTCCGGGCGGATACCGACCTTCAGATTTTTCCACTGGCCGTGTTCGATATGCCGCTGCAAGGCGTCGGACAACGGCAGGTGGGTCGAGGCGAAACCGACGCCGCCGGGCTGCGGCTGCACTTCGATCAGGTTCATGCCGGGGCTGCCGATGAAGTAGCCGACAAACGTGTGGCTCGGCCGCTCAAACAATTCCCGTGGGGTGCCGAACTGGACGATCTGGCCGCCGTACATCACCGCGATCTTGTCGGCGAAGGTCGAAGCCTCCAGCTGATCGTGGGTGACGTAGACCATGGTGATGTTGAACTGCTCGTGTATCTGCTTGAGCTTGCGCCGCAGTTTCCACTTCAGGTGCGGGTCGATCACCGTCAGCGGTTCATCAAAGAGGATTGCCGAAACGTCGTCACGGACCAGACCACGGCCCATGGAGACTTTCTGTTTTTCATCGGCGGTGAGGTTACGGGCCTTTTTGCTCAGCAGGCTTTGCAGATCGAGAACCTCGGCAATTTCCTGCACCTTGCTGTGCACTTTCGCCTCGGCCATGCCTTGATTGCGCAGAGGGAAGGCGAGGTTGTCGAACACGGTCATGGTGTCGTAGACCACCGGAAACTGAAAAACCTGGGCGATGTTGCGCTTCTCCGGCGTCAGGTCGTTGACCGCTTTGCCGTCGAACAACACGTGGCCCTGCGAGGGGCTGAGCAGGCCGGAAATGATGTTGAGCAAGGTCGACTTGCCGCAGCCCGACGGGCCGAGCAAGGCATAGGCGCCGCCCTGCTCCCAGACGTGGTCCATCTCGCGGATCGCGTAATCCTCCGCGCCGCTCGGGGTTTTGCTGTAGCTGTGGGCGAGGTGCTGCAAACGGATTTCGGCCATCAGGCAACCCTCGCGACGCGCCGGCCCGGTGCTTGCACCAGACGGCCCTGCGCATCGAAAACGAACAGTTTGTGGGTCGGGATGTAAATGCGGATCGGCGCATCGACGTCGTATTCGTGAACACCGGGCAGGTGCAGCACCAGCAGGAAATGCTCGTTGCGCACGTGCAGGAAAGTTTCCGATCCGCTGATCTCGGCGACTTCAACGGTCACCGCCAATTCCAGATCGTCATCGTTGCTCGGCACCAGCGAGATGTGGCTCGGGCGTACGCCGAAACGGAACTCACCCTCGCCCACCGGACGCAAATCGACGTTCAACGGGAAGTGCACGAAGTTGGCGAAGCTGACTTCATTGCCGGCGATGCGCCCGGGCATCAGGTTGATCGGTGGCTCGGAGAACAATTCCGCCGCCAGTACCGATTGCGGCTGGTGATAAACCTCGGTCGACGGGCCGCTCTGGATCACCCGGCCTTCATGAAGAATGGTCGTGGTGCCACCGAGTGCCAGCGCTTCGTTGGGCTCGGTGGTGGCGTAGATGGCGATGGTGTGGCGCAGCTTGAACAGCTCGCGCATTTCCTGGCGCAGTTCTTCGCGCAGTTTGTAATCGAGGTTGACCAGCGGCTCGTCGAACAGGATCAGTTCGGCATCCTTGACCAGCGCGCGGGCCATGGCGGTGCGCTGTTGCTGGCCGCCGGAGAGTTCCAGCGGATAGCGGTGCAGAAACTTCTCGATGCGCAGCATCTTCGCGGTTTCCTGCACCTTGCTGTGGATAATCTCTTTTGAGACACCGGCCTGCCGCAACGGCGAGGCGATGTTTTCGAACACGGTCATGGTCGGGTAGTTGATGAACTGCTGATAGACCATCGACACGTTGCGCAAACGCACCGGCCGCTGGGTGACGTCGACGCCGTTCATCAGGATGCGGCCGCTGTCGGGTTTGTCCAGACCGGCCATCAAACGCATCAGACTGGTTTTGCCGGACAGGGTGCGGCCGAGCAAAACGTTGAAGGAACCGGGTTCGAATTTCAGGCATGCATCGTCGATCCAGGTCTGGCCTTCGACGGTACGGCAGACGTGCTCCAGGGTGAGTGACATGGCTCGGCCTTTTTATTATTGGAGTCAAGCGACCTGTGCACTGGAGCGACTTTCGTGCCAGAAATGGCAAGCTGTTGATTTGTCGTAAAAATCGCTGAAAGCGCAGGGAAACGGCGTTCAATGCTGAACACATTTGAACAGTGGGCGATTGACAATGAACAATAGTGAACAACACTCTATGAACGCTTTTTGCCCGGATTTTTGTGAACACAGATCACCTGTAGGAGTGAGCCTGCTCGCGATAGCGGTCTATCAGACATATTTGCACTGACTGACACACCGCTATCGCGAGCAGGCTCACTCCTACAATTGATCTGTGCAGGTTTCAAAGATTGGGCCCATAACAACAATAAAAATCGCTGCATCAGAGGCCCATTGCCATGGCCGCACCTGCCCCGCCGCTGTCCCACGACGCCCTCGTCCAGAGTTCCTGGCAACGTTGCCGCGCCTTCGGCCTCGACCACCAAAGCACTCCGGCCTTTGATCAACTGCCCGCCGCCGGCATCGCGCACCTGCTCGATAGCCATCACTCGCTGGTGCAGACCACCCACCAGGAAGTCCTGCCCTACTACGAAAACATCCTGAGCAATTCCAACTGCCTGATCATGCTCGCCGACAATCAGGGCCAGGTGTTGACCTCATGGGGCACACAACGCTTTATCGAGCCGAGTCTGGCCCGGGGTTTTCAGCCGGGGGCGAGCTGGATCGAACGCGCCAGCGGTACCAATGCGATCGGCACTGCGCTGGCCTGTGAGCAGGCGGTGCACATTGAACACGATGAGCATTTTCTCAAGGCCAACCGCTTCATGACCGGCTCCGCCGCGCCGATTTTCGACGCCGAGCGCAAGGTGATTGCGGTGCTTGATGTGTCCAGCGACAGCTATCTGCCGCCCTCGCACACTTTGGGCATGGTCAAGATGATGAGCCAGACCGTGGAGAACCGGCTGATCCTCAACCTGTTCCATGGCCAACATTTTCAACTGACCTTCAACACCGGATTGAACAACCTCGACAGTCAGTGGGCCGGATTGCTGATCTTTGATGAGAGCGGCCAGGTGCTGTCGGCGAATCGGCGGGCGGACAATCTGCTCGGTGTGCGCTTGTCGCGGGTCAGCGTCGAGAGTCTGTTCAAGGTGTCGTTGCTGGAGTTGATCAATCAGCCGGACGGTTTGCCGTTTGCCTTGCAGACCTCCGGTCGTAACCGCTTTCAGTGTCTGTTGAAGCGGCCGAAACAGGCGCCGATTCAAGCGCGGGTATTTGTTACTGAGGCCAAACCCGCCGCGCCGACGGCGATCAGTCTCAATACCCTGCACTTTGGCGACAGCCGCGTGGAAAAAGCCGTGCGCCAGGCTGAGCGCTTACTGGAGAAAGACATTCCCCTGTTGATTCACGGCGAAACCGGGGTCGGCAAGGAAGTGTTCGTCAAAGCCCTGCATCAGGCCAGCTCACGGAGCAAACAGGCATTTATCGCCGTCAATTGCGCGGCGATCCCCGCTGAACTGGTGGAGTCTGAGCTATTTGGCTACGAGAAAGGCGCGTTCACCGGCGCCAACCAGAAAGGCAGCATCGGCCTGATTCGCAAGGCTGACAAAGGCACGCTGTTCCTCGATGAAATCGGCGACATGCCATTGCCGACCCAGGCGCGGTTATTGCGGGTGCTGCAGGAACGTTGCGTGCAACCGGTGGGCAGCAGCGAGTTGTTCGCGGTGGATTTGCGGATTATCTCGGCGACCAACCGCTCTTTGAGGGAACAGGTGCAATTGGGGCGGTTTCGTGAGGATCTTTATTACCGCATTGGCGGACTGACTCTGGAACTGCCGCCGCTTAGGGAGCGCAGTGATAAAGAAGCGTTGTTTAAACGACTGTGGGAACAGCATCGTGAACCGACGCAATGGGCAGGGTTGAGCCGTGAAGTGCTGGAGCTGTTTGGCCGTCATCCGTGGCCGGGGAATTTGCGTCAGGTCAGCAGTGTGATGCAAGTGGCGCTGGCCATGGCCGAGGAACAACCAGTGCGGCCGGAGCATTTGCCGGATGACTTTTTTGTTGATCTGGAGATGGAGCCGGTTGAGACCTGCGCGCCGCTTGGGATTGATTTAAATGATAGCGAGGCATTGAACCGCGAACTGCAATTGGCCGGGGGGAATATTTCGCATCTGGCGCGGCGGTTGGGGGTGAGTCGGAATACGCTTTACAAGCGGTTGCGGCAGATTGAAGGTTGAGTGAACCCCACTCCCCTCATCGGAACGCCGCCCGCCTATCCCTCTCCTCCAGGAGAGGGAGCTGACCGAGGTGTCTGGCGCTGGACATCGACCTGAAACATCGTGGCGATTATGGATTCGGCGCAAATCACTCAGGTCGGTGTATCTCGTGAGCATCCCCCATTCAGTCCCCTCTCCTGGGGGAGAGGGCTAGGGTGAGGGCAAAAATTCCGGATCGACCTGCACAGCCGAAGCCGCCTCCAATGTGCGCAACCCCACCAGTACGACCACCACCATCATCAACCCTGCGCCAATCGCCACGCCGAATCCCACTCGCGCGCCGTATGCATCGATGACCAACCCCGCCAGCATACCGCCCAGCGCAACGCCGATGCTGATGCCGGTGGTCATCCACGTCAGCCCTTCGGTGATCCGCGACGGCGGGATGATGATCGTCCCCAGCTTCATGACCACGACCATCGTTGGCGCAAACGAAATGCCGGCAATAAACAGCGTCCCTGACAGGACGTAAACATCCGCCGCAAAAATCGGCAACACGCCGGTGAACGCCGTGACCAGGATCCCGATCAGGAACTGTTTTTCGATCGCCAGCGAAACCCTCATCGCGCCGAACGTCAGGCCCGCCACCAGTGAACCGAACGCATAGGCGGCAAGGATAAAGGTCGCCGACGCTGGCCAGCCTTGCGCATTGGCGAACGCCACGACGGCAACATCGATTGCTCCACCGATAACGCCCATCGCCAACAACGCGAGGACAATGGTGCGAACGCCGGGGATCAGCAAGGTCGAGCCGCCATGGCTGGCCTGGCCCACGACAACCTTGGGTTCCGTCTGGCGTTGCA
Organism: Pseudomonas sp. FW305-7; assembly: GCF_058786735.1. Classification (NCBI taxonomy): domain Bacteria; kingdom Pseudomonadati; phylum Pseudomonadota; class Gammaproteobacteria; order Pseudomonadales; family Pseudomonadaceae; genus Pseudomonas; species Pseudomonas sp. FW305-7. Next base: position 94,034 of record NZ_JBYSZA010000021.1, on the reverse strand, counting down.
GGAGGAACGCCGTCACTCCGACGGCCAGCAACCCGACCGCGACCAGTGGCCCGGCCTCGGCGAAAAAACTCACGCTCAAGCCGATCGCCAGCGGCGGACCGACGATGTAAGCCATTTCGGTGAGAACCGTGTCCAGCGAGAACGCCGTATGCAATTGCGGTTTGCCCCGGAACAACTGCGTCCAGCGCGCGCGGATCATCGACGGCATGCTCGGCATCGTCCCCGCCAGCGCGGCCAGAACGAAGAGCAACGCGGCGGGTGCACGCAAATAGACGGCGATGATCAGCGCCAGCAACATGCCAATGCTGAACGCCGTGACGACAGGCAGCACGCGACTCTGGCCATGTTGATCGACCCGTTTCGAGATGTGCGGGCCGAGCAGCGCATTGGCGAGGGTGAACGTACCGGCGACGGCACCGGCCAGCCAGTACACACCGGTTTGCTCAACCAGCATGGTGATGATGCCAATGCCGATCATTGCCTGCGGCAACCGCGCAATGGAACTCGCGAGCACTAACCCCGTGGCGCCGGGCGTTGTTAGCAGTTCGCGATAGTGATTAGCCATGGTGTCTCCCTTCCAGAATCGTCGCTGCTCAGCATCCCGCTGAACGCGTTGCCGACATCAAGACCTACGCGAACATCAAAAGCAACCCTCACCCCAGCCCTCTCCCGGAGGGAGAGGGAGCTGACCGAGGTGTCTGACGTGATGCAGCGACCTGAAAGAACCAGTCGATTATGGATTCGGTGCAGCACGTTCAGGTCGGCGTATTACTTGAGCATCCCCCATTCGGTCCCCTCTCCCTCTGGGAGAGGGTTAGGGTGAGGGGCTTTTCTCGCAGCCAAACAAAAACCCGCACAAGGCGGGTTTTGTCTGTAACAAGTACGGTTCTCAGTCAGCCAGACGCCAGGTAGTCCCACCCTTGCCGTCTTCCAGCACAACCCCCATCACCGTGAGCTGATCACGAATACGGTCGGACTCAGCCCAATCCTTACCCGCCCGAGCCGCCAGACGCGCAGCAATCAGCGCATCAACCTCAGCCGCATCGACACGCCCTTCAGCGCCCGCTTGCAGGAAGTCGTCAGCCTCAAGCTGCAACACACCCAGCACACTGGCCAGCTCTTTCAGACGTGCCGCCAGACCGGCCGCCGCGTCGAGATCGCTCTCACGCAGACGGTTGATCTCACGCACCATCTCAAACAGCACGGCGCAGGCTTCCGGCGTGCCGAAGTCGTCGTTCATCACCGTGGTGAAACGCTCGACGAACGCTTCGCCGCCAGCCGGCGCAACGCTCGGCAGGCCTTTCAACGCGTGGTAGAAACGCTCGAGTGCGCCTTTGGCGTCCTTGAGGTTGTCTTCCGAGTAGTTGATCGCGCTGCGGTAGTGGCTCGACACCAGCAGGTAACGCACGACTTCCGGGTGGTACTTGTCGAGCACGTCGCGAATGGTGAAGAAGTTGTTCAGGGACTTGGACATCTTCTCGCCATTGATACGGATCATGCCGCAATGCATCCACGCGTTGGCGTAGGTCTTGCCAGTGGCCGCTTCGCTCTGGGCGATTTCGTTTTCGTGGTGCGGGAACTCCAGGTCGCTGCCGCCGCCATGAATGTCGAAGGTCTCGCCGAGGCAGCAGGTGGACATCACCGAGCACTCGATGTGCCAGCCCGGACGCCCGGCGCCCCATGGCGATTCCCAGCTTGGCTCGCCCGGCTTGGTGGCTTTCCACAGCACGAAGTCCAACGGATCCTGCTTGGCTTCGTCGACTTCGATCCGCGCACCGATGCGAAGGTCTTCGATCTTCTTGCGCGACAGTTTGCCGTAGCCCATGAACTTGGCGACGCGGTAGTACACGTCGCCATTGCCCGGGGCGTAGGCGTAACCCTTGTCGATCAGCGTCTGGATCATGTTCAGCATGCCCGGAATATGGTCGGTGGCACGCGGTTCCATGTCCGGCTTGAGGATGTTGAGGCGCGCCTCGTCCTCGTGCATCGCCGTGATCATGCGCTCGGTCAGTGCGTCGTACGGCTCGCCGTTTTCGCGGGCGCGATTGATGATCTTGTCTTCAATATCGGTGATGTTGCGCACGTAGGTCAGGTTGTAACCGCTGAATCGCAACCAGCGGGTCACCAGGTCGAACGCAACCATGCTGCGGCCGTGGCCAATGTGGCAGTAATCGTAGACGGTCATCCCGCAGACGTACATGCGCACATTGTTGCCATCGAGCGGCTTGAAGACTTCTTTGCTCTTGGTGAGCGTGTTGTAAATCGTCAGCACTTTTAATTTCCTTGACGCTGAATCACTGGCCCCACGAATCACGCAGGGTCACGGTACGGTTGAATACCGGCTGACCTGGTTTCGAGTCCTTGATATCCGCAACGAAGTAGCCTTCGCGCTCGAACTGGAAACGGTCTTCCGGCTGTGCATTGCCCAGCGAGGGTTCTGCACGACAACCGGTCAGCACTTGCAGTGAGTCAGGGTTGATGTTGTCGAGGAAACTGGCGCTGTCTTCGGCCTTCTCCGGATTCGGAGAACGGAACAGGCGATCGTACAGACGCACTTCGCACTCGACGCTGGCGGCGGCCGGCACCCAGTGGATCACGCCTTTGACCTTGCGGCCTTCAGGGTTCTTGCCGAGGGTGTCCGGGTCGTACGAGCAACGCAGTTCGACGATGTTGCCGTCGGCGTCCTTGATCGCTTCGTCGGCACGGATCACGTAGCTGCCGCGCAGACGCACTTCGCCATTCGGCTCCAGACGCTTGTAGCCCTTTGGCGGCTCTTCCATGAAGTCATCGCGGTCGATGTAGATTTCACGGGCGAACGGCAGCTTGCGCACGCCGAGTTCTTCTTTCTGCGGATGACGTGGCAGTTCGAGGTTGTCGACCTTATCTTCCGGGTAGTTGGTGATCACGACTTTCAACGGACGCAGCACGCACATGGCGCGCGGGGCGTTCGCGTCCAGGTCCTGACGGATGCTGAACTCGAGCATGCCGAAGTCGACCACACCGTCGGAACGGTTAGTGCCGATCATGTCGCAGAAGTTGCGGATCGACGCCGGCGTGTAGCCACGGCGGCGGAAGCCCGACAGCGTCGACATGCGCGGGTCGTCCCAGCCATTGACGTGTTTCTCGTCCACAAGCTGCTTGAGCTTGCGCTTGCTGGTGATGGTGTAGTTGAGGTTCAGACGGCTGAACTCGTACTGACGCGGGTGCGCCGGCACTGGCAGTGCGTCGAGGAACCACTCGTACAGCGGACGATGGCTTTCGAACTCCAGGGTGCAGATCGAATGGGTGATGCCTTCGATGGCGTCCGACTGACCGTGGGTGAAGTCGTAGTTCGGGTAGATGCACCACTTGTCACCGGTCTGGTGGTGATGGGCGTGGCGGATGCGGTACATGATCGGGTCGCGCAGGTTCATGTTCGGCGAGGCCATGTCGATCTTCGCGCGCAGCACGCGGGCGCCGTCCGGGAACTCACCGGCGCGCATGCGGGCGAACCAGTCGAGGTTCTCTTCAACCGAACGGTCGCGGAACGGGCTGTTCTTGCCCGGCTCGGTCAGGCTGCCACGGTATTCCTTGGCCTGCTCAGGGGTCAGGTCGTCGACGTAGGCCTTGCCAGCCTTGATCAGCTCCACCGCCCAGTCGTGCAACTGGTCGAAATACTGCGAGGCGTAGCGCACTTCGCCGGACCATTCGAAGCCCAGCCATTTGACGTCGCTTTCGATCGCGTCGATGTATTCCTGGTCTTCCTTGGCCGGGTTGGTGTCGTCGAAACGCAGGTGCGTGACGCCGCCGAACTCCTGGGCCAGGCCGAAGTTCACGCAGATCGACTTGGCGTGGCCGATGTGCAGATAGCCGTTTGGCTCAGGCGGGAAACGGGTGACGATCTGGGTGTGCTTGCCCGAGTCCAGGTCTGCCTGGATGATCGGCCGCAGGAAATTGACCGGCACGGCAGGGCCGGACTTGGCATTCGAGGTAGGGTCGACAGTGGGCTTGCTCATAGGATCCTTGACTTACATGTGCGCGGCCGCAAAGGGGGGCCAGACAAAACAAAGCCGCTATCATAGCCGATGCTGTCAAGGGGCTGACAGAGCACGGCCTATAAAGGAGCGCATTTAATCGCCGGGATTTGAAAAACAGCCTCGAAATTCGCGCCTGTCACGCTAAACTGCGCACCTTGGCCGATGCAGGCTGAACCGGTTGCGGGGCCTGGCGCTCCAAAACCACGAATTCCTTATAAAGAGTAATGACCATGACTCAAGTCAAACTGACCACCAACTTCGGTGACATCGTCATCGAACTGAACGCCGAGAAAGCCCCGATCACCGTGGCCAACTTCATCGAGTACGTCAAAAAGGGTCACTACGAGAACGTTGTGTTCCACCGTGTGATCAAGGGCTTCATGATCCAGGGCGGCGGTTTCGAGCCTGGCATGAAGGAAAAGAAAGACAAGAGCCCAAGCATTCAGAACGAAGCTGACAACGGTCTGAAGAACGAGAAGTACACCCTGGCCATGGCTCGCACCATGGAGCCGCATTCGGCATCGGCGCAGTTCTTCATCAACGCCACCGACAACAGCTTCCTCAACCACACCGCCAAAACCGCTCAGGGTTGGGGTTATGCCGTATTCGGCAAAGTGGTTGCAGGCACTGACGTTGTCGACAAGATCGAAGGCGTTTCCACCACGTCCAAAGCAGGCCACCAGGACGTACCAGCAGACGACGTGATCATCGAGAAAGCCGAGATCATCGAAGCGTGATACTGCTGATTTCAGACTTGCATCTGGAAGAGGAGCGCCCGGACATTACCCGGGCGTTTCTGGATTTGCTCGCCGGACGCGCCCGCTCGGCGAGTGCGTTGTACATTCTGGGCGACTTTTTCGAGGCGTGGATTGGCGACGATGCCATGACGCCCTTCCAGCGTTCCATCTGCCAGGCCCTGCGCCAATTGAGCGACAGCGGCACGGCGATTTTTCTGATGCACGGCAATCGCGACTTCATGCTCGGCAAGGCCTTTTGTAAACAGGCCGGCTGCACACTGTTGAAGGACCCGAGTGTCGTGCAGTTTTACGGCGAGCCAGTGCTGTTGATGCACGGCGACAGCCTGTGCACTCGCGACGTTGGCTATATGAAGCTGCGGCGCTATCTGCGCAACCCGATCACCCTGTTTATCCTGCGGCACCTGCCGCTGAGCACCCGGCACAAACTGGCGCGCAAGCTGCGCAGCGAAAGCCGGGCGCAGACGCGGATGAAGGCCAATGACATTGTTGATGTCACGCCTGAGGAAATCCCGCGGATCATGCAGGAGTTCGGCGTGAAAACCTTGATCCACGGGCACACCCATCGTCCGGCGATCCATAAGCTGCAGCTCGGTGAGCAAGCGGCGAAACGGATTGTGCTGGGGGATTGGGATCGTCAGGGCTGGGCGTTGCAGGTCGATGAGAGCGGGTATGCCTTGGCGCCGTTCGACTTCGCCCCGCCGCCAGCCCTGCCCGCCCCCGCCCTCTAAAGATCACTACTATCCCTGTGGGAGCGGGCTTGCCCGCGATGAGGCCATCACATTCAACACCTCTGTTGACTGGAAATCCGCCATCGCGGGCAAGCCCGCTCCCACAGGTTATGTATTGCCTTAATGTCCGGAAGCGGCCGGCCCTGCCTTCGCCGCAAACGGCGGTTTCGCCAGCCACACAATCAGAATCAACCCCATAAAGCCCCAGCCCAGCAACGTGAAGTAATCCACGGTGGAGAGCATGTACGCCTGGCTGGTCAAAATCTGATCCATCTGCGCATAAGCCGATTGGCTCGCCCCGCCTAAATGGTTCAAGGTCTCGCGTGTCGCCGGCTCATAGGTGCTGATGCTTTCACTCATGTACGCATGATGCTGATCAGCCCGACGAATCCAGATCCACGTGGTCAGCGATGCCGCAAAGCTACCGCCCAGCGTTCGCAGAAAAGTCGCCAGCCCGGCACCGTCAGCGATCTGGCTTGGCGGCAAGTCCGACATCAGGATGCTCAGGGTCGGCATGAAGAACAGCGCCACGCCAATGCCCATGAACAGCTGCACCAAAGCGATGTGCTGGAAGTCCACTTCATTAGTGAACCCGGCGCGCATGAAGCAGCTCAAGCCAATCGCCAGAAACGCCAGACCGGCCAGCAAGCGCAGGTCGAACTTGTTCGCGTACTTGCCGACAAACGGCGACAGCAGCACCGGCAAAATACCGATTGGCGCCACCGCCAGCCCCGCCCAGGTCGCGGTGTAGCCCATCTGGGTCTGCAACCACTGCGGCAGGATCAGGTTGATGCCGAAGAACCCGGCGTAACCCAACACCAACACCAGCGTGCCGATGCGGAAGTTGCGATGGGCGAACAGGCGCAGATTCACCACCGGGTGCTGATCGGTCATTTCCCAGATTATGAACACCGCCAGCGCGATCACCGAAATCGCCGCGCCGATGATGATGAAGTTCGACTCGAACCAGTCCAGGTCATTGCCCTTGTCGAGGATCACCTGCAAAGCGCCGACGCCGATGATCAGGGAGATCAGGCCAACGTAATCCATCGGCTGACGGCTGGTTTCCACCGGCCGTTTGGCCAGTTGCGAACGCACCACCATCACCGCGAAGATGCCGATCGGCACGTTGATAAAGAAGATCCACGGCCAGCTGTAGCTGTCGGTAATCCAGCCACCGAGAATCGGCCCGGCAATCGGCGCGACCACCGTGACCATCGCCAGTAACGCCAAGGCCATGCCGCGCCTCGCGGGAGGATACACGGCGATCAACAGGGTTTGCGTCATCGGGTACAGCGGCCCGGCCACCAGACCTTGCAGGACACGGAAGCCGATCAGCTCGGGCATCGATGTGGAAATACCGCAGAGAAACGAGGCCAGCACAAACAGCATGGTCGCCCAGAGAAACAGCTTCACCTCACCGAAACGGCGGCTGAGCCAACCGGTCAGCGGCAGCGCAATCGCGTTACTTACGGCAAATGACGTAATGACCCAGGTGCCCTGCTCCGAACTCACCCCAAGGTTGCCGGATATCGTCGGCAGCGCCACGTTGGCGATGGTGGTGTCGAGCACTTGCATGAAGGTCGCCAGCGACAGGCCGATGGTGCTGAGCAACAGGCTGGGCGGCGTGAAAGAGGCGTTATTGCTCATTGTGAATCCTATGAAACCTGATGGTCGCCGCAGCCCTGTAGGAGTGAGCCTGCTCGCGATAACGGTGTATCAGTCGAGGAAATTGGGTCTGATACACCGCTATCGCGAGCAGGCTCACTCCTACAAGGTCAGTGCAGATCAGCGTTGAGCGGTTTTGCTCACCGCAGCGCTGTTGTCGTGGATCAGTTGGGCAATCATCGCGTCGGCTTCGGCCAACTGGCGGTCGTAGACGTTGGTGCTGAACGAAGCTTTTTGCGGTGGTTGCTGAGCCAATACCGGGCCGCTCTGGTCATGCAGGTTCACTTCAACGTTGGTCGACAGGCCGACGCGCAGCGGATGCTTGGCCAACTCTTCGGCGTTGATGTGAATGCGCACTGGCACACGCTGAACAATCTTGATCCAGTTACCGGTGGCGTTCTGCGCCGGCAGCAAGGCAAACGCGCTACCGGTACCGGCGCCGAGGCTGTCGACGGTGCCGCTGTATTTCACGTCGCTGCCGTAGATGTCGGACTCGATGTCGACCGGCTGACCGATGCGCATGTCACGCAGTTGGGTTTCCTTGAAGTTGGCGTCGATCCACAACTGATCCAGCGGAATCACCGCCATCAGCGCGGTGCCCGGCTGTACGCGCTGACCGAGTTGCACGGTGCGTTTGGCCACGTAACCGGTGACCGGCGCGATCAAGGTACTGCGCGCGTTGGTCAGGTAAGCCTGACGCAAATCGGCGGCGGCCGACATCACGTCCGGGTGCGACGACACCACGGTGTCATCGACCAGTGCGCTGGTGGTTTTCAGTTGCTGCTTGGCGTTGGCCAGGGCGTTTTGCGCCGAGGTCAGGTCGTCGCGGGCGTGGGACAGTTCTTCCTGGGAAATCGCCCCGCCGGCAGCGAGGTTCTTGCGGCGGTTGAAGTTGTCCTGAGCCTTCTGCACTTCAGCCTGTTGCGCGTTGACCTGGGCTTTCATGCCGTCGACGTTGCTATACAGACCGCGCACCTGACGCACGGTGCGCGCCAGTTTCGCCTGCGCGCTTTGCAGGCCGACTTCGGCGTCATTCGGGTCGAAGTTGATCAGCACCTGACCTTCGTGAACCAGATCACCATCGTCAGCACCAATGCTGACCACGGTGCCGGTCACCAACGGAGTGATTTCCACGACGTTGCCGTTGACGTAGGCGTCGTCGGTGCTTTCGTTAAAGCGCCCGATGAACTCGTGATAGGCCCAGACGCCAGCGCAGGAGAGAAGGACGACAACGGCCAGCACCACCAGCATGACTTTGCGTTTGCGCGGATTGCCGGTGTCGGGGGTGTTGTCTTGAGCTTGAGTGTTTTCGGCAGTGGCCATGACAAATACCTTGAATTAGTTGTGCGGCGTGGCTGGGCTGGCGTTGGCTGCGGTCAGGGTTTCACCCTGGAAGCCGCCGCCCAGCGCTTGCATCAGTTGAATCGACAGGTCGATCTGCTCGGCATTGAGGTTGGCCAATTGACGCTGGGCCTGCAGCAATTGCTGCTCGATGCTGAGCACGTCCAGGTAGTTGCCGATGCCGGAACCGTAACGCTGGACGACGGTGTTGTAAGAGTCCTGAGCAATCTCGGTGGCGTGTTGCTGCGCACCGATCTGCCGGCCGATGTCACGCAACTGATTGATCGTGTCGCTGACATCGCCCAGTGCTTTCACCAGACTTTTGTTGTACTGCGCCACCGCCAGATCGTAATCGGCGTCGCGCGCATCGAGGTTGGCGCGCAGGCGCCCGCCGTCGAAGATCGGCACCGAAATGGTCGGGGCAATGTTGAAGAAGCGACTGGCGGAACCGAACATCGCGTCACCCAACAAGGACTCCGCGCCGGCCGAGGCCGTCAGGTTCAGGTTCGGATAAAACTGAGTCTTCGCCGAGTCGATGTCTTTGCTCGCCGCCTCTACACGCCAGCGGGCGGCGACCAGATCCGGGCGACGACCGAGCAGTTCTGCCGGCAAGACCGACGGCACCGCGACAGCGCTGGCTTGCAGGACTTTCGGCCGGGCAATTTCATTGCCGCGATCCGGGCCTTTGCCGAGCAACACGGCCAAGGCGATCTTCGCGCTGTTCAGGCGCTTTTCCGCATCGATCAGGCTGGCTTCGGAGCTGGCCTCCAGACTTTGGGTTTGCTGGAACTGGTACTGACTGTCGATCCCCGAACTCAGGCGACGCTGGCTCAGGTCGAGCATTTGTCTGGTGCGCTTGAGGTCGTCGTTGGCCAGGTCATAAACGATGTGCGCCTGACCGAGATCGCTGTAGGCACGGGCGACGTCGGCAGCCAGCGTCAACTGCGCGGCCTGACGGTCGACTTCAGCGGCGCGGGCCTGACCGAGTGCAGCTTCCCACGCATCGCGCTGGCCGCCCCACAGGTCAAAGTTGTAATTGAAACCGGCGCTGACATTACGCACGGTGGCGTAGGCATCGCCCTGCCCGCGCGGATCCTGATCCTTGGCCAGACGCGAACGGCTGATGCCGGCGCTGGCGTCGAGGGTCGGATAGCGTGCGGCGTCGGCGGCATACGCGGCGGCGCTGGCCTGATGGGCGCGGGCTTCGGCGATCTGCATGTCCGGGCTGTCGTGCAGGGCTTCGCGGATCAAACCGTCGAGTTGCGGATCGCCGAGGCTGGTCCACCAATCGCTTTTCGGCCAAGCGGCCGGCGACAGAGTCACGCCGTTCAGGGACTGGCCGACTTTCAGGCTTTTCGCATCAAGGTTCTTGCCGTGGGTATCGAGGCCGCTGTAGTTGGCGCAACCGGCGAGGATCATCGCCGACAGCACCAGCGTCAGGCTGCTGCGCAAGGTTTTACCGCTCATTGTGTTCACCTAACCGCTGGATAGTGATCGGGTCACCGGCTGCCAGCAGGATTTTCTTGAGAATGTATTCCAGGGTTTTCAACTCGTCCGGGGTCACGGCGCCGGCCAGTTCATTCATGGCGTCGGCACCAATGTGCGGCAGGCGATCGGCCAGTTGCTGGCCTTGCTCAGTGAGCTTGAGCTGCACCTGACGGCGATCGCCTTCGCTGCGTTGGCGAGCCAGAAAGCCTTTCTGCTCCAGACGATCGAGCATGCGCGTCATCGAACCGCTGTCCAGCGACAGGTGCCGGCACAGCTCGGCCGGGGTATCGACGCCGAACTGAGCCATGATGATCAACACCTTGAACTGCGCGGCGGTGATGCCGTGGGGTTCCATGTGGGTGTCGATGATCTTGTCTTTGAGCAGCGCAGCACGGCCAAGCAACAGGCCGAGGTGGCAGTGTTTGAATTCGTCCGGGGTGAAATGCTTCATTTGCTCACCTAATAACTGCCTAGGCAGTGAATGTATGTCGAGATGTTACTGCCTAGGCAGCGAATGTCAATGGAATAGTTAGGAGGCTTGGTAATTAGTTGACCAATGGACTGGGGTTTTGTGTTGCACAGGCGCACGCCATCGCTGGCAAGCCAGCTCCCACAGGGTTCTCGGGCGTACATGAATTTTGTGTACGACACAGATCCTGTGGGAGCTGGCTTGCCAGCGATTGAGGCGACTCGGTGGAATGCCGGTCAGGACTTGTCAGAAGGGTTCGCAGGTGGCGGCTGCACCGGATGCACCTCACGCCCACGCAGGGCCGTGGCGACATACCCGCAGGCGCGCTTCGCCCCCGCGTAAAGGCCATGCCAGCCCGGTGGCGCCGGCTCGATGGCCGCATGCAATGCCCGCGCATAATCAAGCACCAGCCCCGGCGTCCAGGCCATCGCCTCGGCGCGTTTGCGCACTTGCGCCGCCACCCAGAACTCGGGGCTGGTAATGATCCGGGCGAAATCAAGCATGCTCGACTGGCCCCGATTCATCGCCCCCTCAAGGGCCGCTTCGAGGCTATGGGCGACGGCACTGGAACAATTGCGGCTAGTGAGGTTGTACGTGGTGTTCTGCCGATAATCCGCCCAGAACGCCGCCAGCCGCCGGGCATCGTAATGGGCAAAACTGACCTGCACCGATGACGGACACCAGTCCGCCACCTCGCCGGCATAGTCAGGCAGAAACCTGCCGGCCACATCATTGTTCGGCGTCGCCCGCAACAACCGGACGAAATCCCCCGCCGATCGATCAATGTCGTCCAGCGGGTAATGGCTGATGTAGATGTCCGGGCCACATGCCAGTGCCGCGTGGCCGGCAGAGATCACGCCGTTGATGTCGACCGCCGCGATATAGCGGTTGAGCAGGCGGTTGCGTACCAAGGTGTCGTCAACCGTGCCACTCGGTGTCCAGACGTGGATCACCAGCGCGGTGCTGGGTGCCGGCGCGCTGACCGAGAAAGGGCTTAACGGCGACTGCCAGTTTTTGAAGCGCAAAGACTGCCGCAGCAAGGCGCCGCCCGAGAGAAAGAGGCTCATGCCAATGCAGAACGGCACAGTGCCCTTATAAAGCGTCGGGTACGGTTCGAGGATGAACAGGCCAAAGCCGATTTCGAACAACCCCGTGAGTAATGACACTTGCCAACCGACAAAGCGCACCACTACCGCCGCCGCCAGCCGAAAGCCGCCATCAAGCAGAAACGCCACACCACACAGCACTGCCAGAATCAGGCTGGCAGCATGTTGCCTGTCGACGATCAGCAGTCCAAGTATCAGGAAAGCCAGACCTCGCACTTTGCGCAGAGCAGTAGCAGTGGCGGTGCCGGTTTGCGGTGCCGGCACCAGCAGAATGATCAGGGCTTCGAGCAACAACAGATAGCCGAACACATGCAGCGGGAAATACAAAACGCCGTCCAGCGCATCAATGAAAATGGCTACACCGGCCGCCCCCCAGACGATGCCCGTCAGCGCCAGCGCCGACCAACGCTTGCGGACAAAATCGTTACCGAGCAAAACCATACTCAAGCGAACCATAGGCTTCCCTGTTGTCTTCGGGCAGCCGCAAACCGCGCAGCTTTCGAGCTGCGCTGAGTCTAATACATTCGGGCAATGCCGGATCGCTGCGGTGCGATCCGGCGATGGGGAGCGCGACCTAGAAATCGCGCTTGTAGAAGATATCCAGCGAGCTGGCGACGCCACTGGCCGCCTCGACATAAACCTTCTTGCTCAGTTTGTAACGCAGCGCGATGGTGTTGGCCGGCTCAAACACGCCGACGCCATAACGCAAACTGAGTTTCTCGGAGATGTTGCCGCTGGCGACCACGCTGGTGGTGTTGCCGCTGCCCTGAGTGTCGAGCTGGAAGTCCTGAATCCCCAGATCCTTGGCCAGGCTGCTGGTGACTCCCGAACTGCCCATCAAACCCAGACCCAACGCCGCTTGCGCGAGCATGTTGTTGTCTTCGCCGTTGGTGCTCAGAGGGCGGCCCAAGACCAGATAGGACAACGCCTGCTCCTGACTCATGGCCGGCTCGGAGAAGATCTGCGTGGTCGGTTGCTCGGCGCTGCCGCTAAGGCGAATACCGGCGATGACGTCGTCGGTCTGGCGGATCGCTTCGATGTCCAGATACGGTTGATCGATGGGCCCGGCAAACAGCAGGCGCGCACGCCGCACCGTCAGGCGTTGGCCGTAGGCGCGGTATTTGCCGTCGTTGAGCCACAGCTCGCCACGGGTGTCCATGTTGTCGCCGATGTGCACATGCCCTTGCAGGTTGGCGGTCAGGCCGAACCCGGCGAAGCTGAGTCGGTCCTCGCCGACCACCACATCGATGTCCATTTTCATGGCCATCGGAGGCTTGCCCTCTTCGGTCTGCGCACCGACGATGATCGTGTCGTCGGAGACTTTCACCGTGGATGGCGGCAATTCACGCACGGTGATTTCACCTTTGGGCACCAGCACTTTGCCGGCGATCTTCAACTCGTCGCCGGCCATGGAGATTTTCAGATCCGGCGCCACTTCCAGCTTGGCGTAAGGCTCGACGGTGACCGGCAGTTGCGTGCCTTTCAACGCCAGATCGACCATCAGCGCCTGGCCCCAGGCGACGTTACCGCTGAGGCTGCCCTGCCCGGTCTTGCCGCTCTTCCAGCCGCCGTCCAGACGCACCGACTCACCGGCAATCACCGCTTTGAGTCGCAGGTCCTGCAGCTCCGTCGGCAATTCGGCGCCCGATACCTCGCCATCGCTGAGTTGCACGGTGCCGTTGACCAACGGCGCCAGCAGCCCGCCAGAAATCGTGCCGCTACCGTTGAGGCGTCCAGTGAGCTTTTCGACCATCGGCACAAACGGCCGCGCCACCGACAGATCCAGCCCGCTGAGACGGAACGAGCCGCTCAGCGGTTTGTTTTTCGGCAGCGGATTGAGCTGCGCCTGCACCATCAGTTCACCGAGTTTGCCGCCGACGAAATTCAGTTCGGTATCGACACGCTTGGGCGTCAGTTTGCTGGTGAGCTTCAGGGTCTGGTAAGGGAAATCCAGCCACTGATCCTTTTCCTTCATGCGCAAGGTGCCGCCGCTGGCGTCGATGCTGATCACACCGTTCGGGCCGCTGGCCGGCAGATCCAGTTGCAGGTCGGCGTTAAGCTTGCCCTGCCAGGCGAAATCCTTGGGCAGCCATTGCGCCAGGCTTTCGATCGGGAACTGCTTGAGGTGGTAACGCAGTTTCGGATCGGGCATCAGCCGTTGATCCTCACCACACAGACTGGCGCTGCCGGACATCCAGCAATGGGCGCCGAAGTTGATTTTGCCGTCAGCCAGACGTTCGAGTTTCGCCGGGTTTTGCAACTTCCAGTCCTGACCGCCGGCCTGAATATCACCGCTGGCCAAGCGCCCGCGCCAGTTGCCCTTGTCCAGATTGCCGTCCAGACCCAGAGCCAGTTTCAGCTTCGGGCCGAGCAGATCGAGACTGAGTTTCTGGTTCTTGATGTCGCCCTGAGCGCTGGCGGTCAACACGCCCAGATTGGTATCGCCGGCCTGAATTCCGCTGCCCTTCAGATCGATCTTGGCTCGTTGCGCACTGTCGAGCGTGGCGTCGAGGTTGAGGCTTTGCAGGCGATTGTCCTGAAACGCCAGTTGCGAACCTTGCAGACCGAGTTTGCCTTGCGGCGCCTTCAGCGTACCGGCGACGTTGACCTGACCGTTGATCTGCCCGCGCAGTTCTGGCCACAGCTGGGCCAGCCGCGCCAGCTTGATGTCGATCTGCCCGGTGAGTTTCTGTTGCAGGCTGCCTTTGCCGCTGATGCTGTTGTCGCCGAGGCGGATTTGCAGGGCATTGAGGTTCCACTGTTCGCCAGCACCATCAGCCTTGGCTTGCAGAATCGCCGGTTGGCCGCGCAGTTTGCCCTTCAGGTCGAGATCGGCGGTCAGGCTCAGGCGTTCGTTTTTCATTTCGCCTTGGCTTTTCAGCGGGCCGGCTAAAGTGCCCGGCAGCTCGGCGACCCAGTACGCCGGGTTGAGCGCCGACAAGTCCAACGCGGTGTCCCAGGCGATACCGTCAGCGAACTGCACGTTGACGTGACCTTCAGCCTTGCCCTGCCCGGCTTGCATTTGCAGTTGCGGCAAAGCGATCTGTTTGAGGTTGCCACTGAACGGACTACTCAGACTGAATGCCCCCGCCGGGCCGTCGAGGGCGGCGGCGAAGTTACCGATGTATTGACCGTCGGTGTAGGAGACTTCGCCAGTGAAGGTACGCAAGGCGACTTGCGGCTCGTCGATTTCGTTATAGAGCCGATGCCACGGGAAGTCCTGCCAATTGACGTTGGCTTGCGCCGTGAGGCCTTTGCTCCAGTCGACGCTGCCGGTGAGTTTGAGGCTTTGCTTGTCGTTGGCCGTCAGATCGAGGCCGGCGATTTGCGCACCGCTGGCGTCGACTTTGCCGGTGAGCAGCAGCGCCACCGGGCCTTTATCCGCCGGCAGCGTGGCGGTGCCGTTGAGCTGGTAACCGTTTTTCAGATCGCCTTCGCCGGTCAGCAGCAATTGATTGAGTTGCAGGGTGTCGGGAAGATCGGCGCTCGGTTTGAAGGCCTCGCTGGATATGCGCACCTTGGCCGGGAGGTTTTCCGCCAGCGGTTGCAGCTCGCCAGTCAGTTGACCGTCGAGGTAGCCACGGCTGTCGGCGTGCAAGTTGAGGGTTTTCAATAGATCGCCGTCGATTTTCAACGCCAGCGTCCAGGGACCGGTGCCGGGAGACGGCAGGGTCAGATCCCCGGCGATGTTCAGCGGCCAGTTACCGGTCGGCGTGAGTGTTCCGGACAGGTTCAGGCTGAGCTCGTCGCGCTGCAATTTCACGCTGTCGATCTGCATGCCCTGGGCCGTCCAGTGCGCCGCCAGTTGCAGGCCCTTGAGCTGCTCGCTGCCGTTGAACAGCAAGCTGCCGACCTGCACGTCGCCGAGTTCGATCGCTACGGGCAGTTGCAGATCCGGCAGTTTGATCGGACCGCTTTCAGTGCTTTCTTCACTCGGCGGGAATTGCAGGATGACCTGATCAGCCTTGAGCTGTTCGATGCACAGTGTCATGCGGGTCAGGCACAGCGGTGACCAGGCGAAAATCGCCTTGTTCAACTCGACGCGGCTGCTGTCCTGCTGCCACAACAGATGATCGGCGCTCCACTGCCCAGCGAGCCGGCCCTGGAAATTCTCCACGCTCAAGCCCGGCACCAGACCCAACACCCAGCGGCTGCCCGCCTGGGTGCCGAGCACGGTGGCGATGCTCAAGACAACAAAAAGCACCAGCGCCAACAGCGCCAGCGCCGCAATTTTCAAACCACGCTTCACAGCTCAGGCCCCATGGAAAAGTGCAGCCGGATGCCGCCATCGTCGTCCAGCGCATGGGCCAGGTCGAGGCGGATCGGCCCTACCGGCGAGACCCAGCGCACACCAATACCGACCCCGGTCTTGAGGTTCGGCAGTTCGAGTTTGTTGAAAGAGTTGCCCTGGTCGACAAAGGTCGCGACCCGCCATTTCTCGGCAACCGAGTATTGATACTCGACGCTGCCGGCGACCATGTAGCGGCCACCGATGCGGTCGCCGTCGGAGTTTTTCGGCGACAGGCTCTGGTAGTCGTAACCGCGCACGCTCTGATCGCCACCGGCGAAGAAGCGCAGCGACGGCGGCACCGAGTTGTAACCGTTGGTGGCGCTGCCGCCGACCTGCACACGGCCGAGGAAACGGTGTTTGTCGAACACCGTGGTCAGGCCTTTGACCAGCGCGGTGCCATACAGCAGGTTGTTGTCGGAACCGACGCCCGCCTTCGCCACTTTGCTTTCAAAAGTCAGGCGATAGCCGTTGTGCGGGTCGATGCGGTTGTCGCTTTTCAGGTAGGAATAGCTGATGCCGGGCATCAGCAAAGTACTCAGGCCGGAGTCGTCGCCGAGTTCATATTCTTCGCGCTGCCATTTCAGCGAGATCACGCGCTGCCAGCCGCTGGGCAACTTGCTGTGCCATTCCGGGCCGAAGGTCAGCAGTTTGCTCAACGTATCGGAGCCGTCGATATCTTCAAATTGATAGCCGCCGGCCCAACGCAATTTGTCAGTCAGTGGCGGGTCGAGCGGAATGTCATAGAACAGCCCGACGTTTTGCCGTGGCGCGGAGATTTCCGCTTCCCAGCCATAACTGTCGCCTTGCGGGTTGACCCAGTGGCGTGTCCAGTTGGCTTTGACCCGCGGCCCGACGTCGGTGGAATACCCGAGGCCCAAGCCCATGGTGCGCGGCTTGCGCGTGTCGAGTTTGACGTCCACCGGGATCACGTCGTTTTTCGCCGCGGTCGGTGCGGCATCGACGCGTATGCCTTCAAAATAGCCGCTCGATTGCAGGTCGCGATTGAGTTCGGCGATCAGCTCGGAGTCGTAGGGCTCGCCTTCCTTGAACGGCACCATGCGTTGCAGCAGGTCTTCGTCGAACGGCGTGTCGCCCTCGAATTTGACTTTGCCCAGCGCATAACGCGGGCCGCTTTCGTAGATCAATTCGACATCGGCGACGCCAGCGCGTGGGTCGACCAAAAGCTTTTGACTGGTGAAGTGGCCGCTGAAATAACCGAAGCGCGAAGCCTGATTCTGGATCAGGCGCTTGGCGTCCTCGTAGCGACCATGGTTGAGCACCGCGCCGGATTTGAGCACGTCGCTGTTCGGCACACGAAAGGATTTGAGGGAAGCAGCCGGGCCGTCGACGCGAATGGTGACGTTGCGCAGGCGAATCGGTTCGCCGGGATCGATTTTCAGGACTAGACGCGGTTTGTCCCCGCCCTTGACGTCGCTTTCGATCTGCGGCTGATAGTAGCCCAACGCCTGAGCCGCCTTGCGCGCCTGCTCTTCGGCGCCGCGACTGAAGCGCAGCAAGGCTTCTTCGTCGCGATCGCCGAGGCTGCCGATATAGCCTTCTATATTGGCCTTGAGTTCATCGTTGGACGGTTTGATCCGCACATCCAATTCACTTTGCGCCAGTGCCGCACAGCTGGTTAACAGCATGAGCACGCCACTGGTAAATCTTCCTGGAAACTTCATAGGCGCGGATGCTATCACGAGCTTGGGAGCGTGATAGAGCCTGGGGTGCCGGTAAAGTTCGACCTCTAAGCCGTTGCAGTTTGTAACACTTGTGGATTGGCGTGAAAAAATACGTGTTCTCGCACTGGGCCGACGGCAACTTCGCCAATCTCCTCGTAACCCTGACGTTTATAAAATTCCAGGTAACGCGGGTTACCGGTGTCGAGCACTACGCCTTGTGAGGTTTCATCCACCGCGCACCAGTTGTGCACGGCGGTCAGCAGTTGCTCGCCGAAGTGTTTGCCCTGGAACTGCGGGTGTACACCAAGCAGCGGCAGCATGTGCACCGAATCGCTGGGCACGCACGCGGCCACGGCATCGTGATATTCCAGATAGCGCCGGGTGCAGCGAAAACCGGTGCTGAGCACCATGCGCAAGCGCCACGCCCAACTTTCGGTGATGCCCAGCCGACGTTGCGGCGGTGCGATCAGGGCGATGCCGATCAAGCGGTCGTTGACCAGCAGGCCGATGGCCGGCAAATCCTGAAGGAAATGTTGTTTGACCAACTCGCGCACCGTCGCCCGCACACGCTGCTCATAGCCGGGACGCTCGGCCTCGAACAGGTAACCGAAGGTCGGCTCGTGGCGATAAGCCTGATACAGCAGGGATCGGGCTTCGCGCGAGTAGCCGCGATCAAGCATATGGATGTCGGCGATGGCGGTCTGGGTTTCAGGCATGACGATGATTCTCCCCGGGGCACGGCTCAATTGGCTGCGCTCTTGTTGGTACGAACCCTTTGGCGTTGGCACAGTTCCCCACAGGTATAGACCAACCATGGATCTTCATCGACTGTGAGGACGCCAATCGCGAGCAGGCTCACTCCTACATTTGGAATGCGTTCCCCTGTAGGAGTGAGCCTGCTCGCGATGGCGCCATTGCTGGCAACACAAATCCCACAGGGCAAAATGATTTCTCCCACACTGGCCCCCATCCCCCATGTCAGCTAGCATCGCCCTTTTGCCAGGACTGCCGACCATGAAGATCGTTTCCTTCAACATCAACGGACTGCGCGCCCGTCCGCATCAGCTGGCAGCGCTGATCGAAAAACACCAGCCAGACGTGATCGGCCTGCAAGAAACCAAAGTCCACGACGATCAGTTCCCGCTGGAAGAAGTCCGCGCCCTCGGCTACCACGTGTATTTCCACGGTCAGAAAGGTCATTACGGCGTTGCCCTGCTCTCGCGCCAGGAACCGATCGCGATCCACAAAGGTTTCGCCACTGACGAAGAAGACGCCCAGCGCCGCTTCATCTGGGGCACTTTTGCCGACGCCAATGGCGTACCGGTAACAATCATGAACGGCTATTTCCCACAGGGCGAAAGCCGCGACCACCCGACCAAATTCCCCGCCAAACAGCGTTTCTACAGCGACCTGCAAGCGCTGCTGGAAAGCCAGTTCCACAACGAACAGCCACTGGTGGTGATGGGCGATGTGAACATTTCTCCGGAAGACTGCGACATCGGCATCGGCCCGGACAACATGAAGCGCTGGCTGAAAACCGGCAAATGCAGCTTCCTGCCGGAAGAGCGCGAGTGGATGGCCCGCCTGAAAAATTGGGGCCTGACCGACAGCTATCGTCACCTGAACCCGGACGTGACTGACATGTTCAGCTGGTTCGACTACCGCAGCCGTGGCTTTGAAGATGAGCCCAAGCGTGGACTGCGCATCGATGTGATTCTGGCGTCGCACGGTTTGTTGCCAAGGGTGAAAGCGGCGGGCGTGGACTATGAACTGCGCGGCATGGAAAAGCCTTCGGACCATGCGCCGATCTGGCTTGAACTGGCCTGACCTTGAAGCCACCACAGAATCACATTTGACAATGAGGTTCTGTGGTCGACTGACCTGTGGCGAGGGGATTTATCCCCGATGGGGTGCGAAGCGCCCCCAAAATTTTTCCTGTTAAACCGCATTCACAAGTTTTGGGTCGGCTTCGCCAACCATCGGGGATAAATCCCCTCGCCACAAAGGCTCCTCTACATTGAATGGCTGTCATGTTTTGGTCATACGCCTGACTTAATCTCCCCGGCAATCCCCTTGGCTTGATTCGGTGCCGGCATGACCCTGCGTGTTCTGTGCGTTTTTCTATTCAGTGCATGGCTGTCGGTCTCTGCCGCGGCCCTGCCGATACCCGAAAACGGCCCGGCGCTGCGCATTCAGGGCTCCAACACGATTGGCGCGGAACTCGGCCCGGCGCTGGTCGAAGGCTTGCTGCAAGAGCAAGGCTTGCTGAAGGTCCACCGAGAAACCCCGGACACCGCCAACGAACTACGCGTCGTTGGACAGACTGCCGACGGCAAACGCGTGGTCGTCGACGTCACCGCCCACGGTTCCAGCACCGGTTTCACCGCGTTGAAAAACGCCAGCGCCGATGTGGCCGCCTCTTCCCGCGAGATCAAAGACAGCGAGTTGCTCGGCCTGCAAGCGCTCGGCGATCTGAAAAGTCCCAGCGCCGAGCAAGTCATCGCCATCGATGGCCTGGCGATCATCCTTCACCCCGATAACCCATTGCAGCAACTGGATACCGAGCAACTGGCGCGGATCTTCAGCGGCGAGGTGAAGACCTGGGAAGACCTCGGTGCCCGTGGCGGGCCGATTCATTTATATGCCCGGGATGATCAGTCCGGCACGTACGACACGTTTAAGGAACTGGTCCTGAGTCGTCGTGGGAAAAGTCTGAGTACTTCTGCGAAAAGGTTCGAATCCAGTGAGCAATTGTCCGACGCCGTCAGCACCGATCCGCAAGGCATCGGCTTCATCGGTTTACCTTACGTGCGTCAGGCTAAAGCGGTTGCGATTGCCGATGGCGCGTCGCAATCGATGCTGCCGCTCAACAGCCTGATCGCCACCGAAGACTATCCACTGTCGCGACGGCTGTTCTTCTATTTGCCACCGGACAGCAAGAACCCATGGGCCAAAGCGTTGGTGGCATTTGCGCAGAGCCCTCAGGGTCAGGCGATTGTCGCGGCCAACGGTTTTATCAGCCAGACCGTGCAGGCCATGACGGTCGCACCGAATGCGCTGATGCCAGAGGGTTATCAATCCCTCAGCCGGCATGCCCAGCGTCTGACAGTGAATTTCCGTTTTGAAGAAGGCAGCGCGACCCTGGATAACAAGGCGCATCAGGATCTGGCACGGGTACTCGACTATATAAAGCGCCATGACAAGACCGAACGCGCAGTGACATTGGTCGGATTTGGCGATGCCAAGGACGATCCGGCGCGGGCAGATTTGCTGTCGAAGCTGCGGGCGATGGCGGTGCGGCGCGAGTTGGTGAAGAGCGGGGTGGTGTTGCGTGAGGTTCGCGGCTTTGGGGCGCTGATGCCGGTGGCGGCGAACAATGCGGATGAAGGGCGGATCAAGAATCGGCGGGTTGAGGTTTGGGTGTATTGACTTGCGCCTGATCGTTCCCACTCTCCGCGTGGTAACGCCGCCATGGACGCTCCGCGTCCGCTGTGACGCGGAGCGTCACGGGATGCATTCCCACGCAGAGCGTGGGAACGATCAGGGGTGAAGTTCTGGCTCAGCGCTCGCTACGCAACATTTCCTTCGGCACATACTTGCCGATCTCGAACTTGCCGATCGCCGCACGGTGCACTTCGTCCGGGCCATCAGCCAGGCGCAGGGTGCGTTGCATGGCGTACATGTAGGCCAGTGGGAAATCGTTGGAAACTCCTGCCCCGCCATGGATCTGGATCGCCCGATCGATCACGCGCAGCGCAACATTGGGCGCAACGACTTTGATCTGCGCAATCTCGCTCTTCGCCACCTTGTTACCCACGGTGTCCATCATGTATGCCGCTTTCAGCGTCAGCAGGCGCGCCATATCGATTTCCATCCGCGAGTCGGCGATCTTGTCGACGTTACCGCCCAAACGCGCCAGCGGTTTGCCGAACGCGGTACGGCTCACCGAGCGTTTGCACATTAATTCCAGTGCGCGCTCAGCCATTCCGATCGAACGCATGCAGTGGTGAATCCGCCCTGGGCCAAGGCGACCCTGCGCGATTTCGAAACCGCGTCCTTCACCCAACAGGACGTTTTCGTAAGGCACCCGCACATTGTCGAACAGCACTTCGGCGTGACCGTGCGGCGCGTCGTCGTAGCCGAATACCGGCAGCGGACGGACGATTTTCACCCCGGGGGTATCAACCGGCACGAGGATCATCGAGTGCTGGGCGTGACGGGGTGCATCAGGATTGCTCAGGCCCATGAAGATGAGGATTTTGCAGCGCGGGTCGCAGGCGCCGGAAGTCCACCACTTCTTGCCGTTGATCACCCACTCGTCACCATCGCGCACGGCACGGGCGGCCATGTTGGTGGCGTCGGATGAGGCCACGTCCGGCTCGGTCATGGCGAATGCCGAACGGATCTCGCCGCGCAGCAGCGGTTCGAGCCAGCGCTGTTTCTGTTCTTCGTTGGCGTAACGCACCAGCACCTCCATGTTGCCGGTGTCCGGTGCCGAGCAGTTGAACGGCTCAGGGCCGAGCAGCGAGCGGCCCATGATTTCCGCCAGTGGCGCGTATTCAAGGTTGCTCAGGCCGGCACCGAGTTCCGACTCTGGCAGAAACAAATTCCACAAGCCCTCGGCCTTGGCCTTGGCTTTGAGCTCTTCCATGATCGCTGTCGGCTGCCAGCGATCGCCTTCGGCAACCTGGCGTTCGAACACCGCTTCAGCCGGATAAACGTAAGTGTCCATGAACGCGGTTACGCGCTCACGCAGTTCTTGCACCTTGGGCGAATAAGCGAAATCCATGAGCAGCTCCCGATGGTTGGCAGTTCTTCAGCAGAGGTTGTTTAAGGCATGCAATCGATGCTAGAACAGCGCTGATAATTTACCTAGCCTATTCTCGGCGTGTATAAACATTCATCACCGATATATGATCCAGTGATCGTCAGCCCTTAAAACACCGCCCTGAATAACAAGAGAAGCCGCGTTATGAATCTGAGCAAGGTCGACCTCAACCTTTTCATCGTCTTTGACGCGATCTATACCGAAGCCAACCTGACCCGCGCCGGGCAGATCGTCGGGATCACTCAGCCAGCGGTGTCCAACGCACTGGCGCGACTGCGCGAGACCTTCAACGACCCGCTGTTCGTGCGCACCGCTCAGGGCATGGTGCCGACACCGATGGCGCAGAACATCATCGGCCCGGTGCGTAACGCGCTGTCGCTGTTGCGCGTGTCGGTTCAGGAAAGCCGGATTTTCAACCCGGCACAAGCGGTCAAGACCTACCGCATCAGCATGACCGACCTCACCGAAGCGGTGATTTTGCCGCCGCTGTTCCAGCGTCTGCGCCGTCTGGCGCCGACGGTGATCATCGAAAG
Organism: Pseudomonas sp. FW305-7; assembly: GCF_058786735.1. NCBI lineage: Bacteria > Pseudomonadati > Pseudomonadota > Gammaproteobacteria > Pseudomonadales > Pseudomonadaceae > Pseudomonas > Pseudomonas sp. FW305-7. The sequence continues at coordinate 71,126 of NZ_JBYSZA010000021.1, read as the reverse complement.
CTTTCTGTCGAAACGCCGCGAGACCACCAAGGAACTGGCGGCCGGACGCCTGGATTTTGCCGTGGATGCACCGCTCAACACTGACCCGCAGGTGCGTCACGTCAAGCTGATGGAAGACCGTTACGTCTGTGCGATGCGCAAGGGCCATCCGATGGCAGGCAAGGAAAAACTGTCGCTCGATGATTATCTGTCGCTGACCCATATCCACATTTCCAGCCGCCGCAGTGGTCTGGGTTATGTCGATCTGGCGCTGGGCAAAATGGGCATTCAGCGCAAGATCGCCCTGCGCTCGCAGCATTACCTGATGGCGTCGCAGGTGATGCAGCAAACCGATATGGTCATGACCGTGCCGGAGCGCTTTGCCCGACGACATGAACTGCATGCATTCAATCTGCCGGTCAACGATGTACCGCCGGTGGAGACGCATTTGTACTGGCATGAAAGCACCGACCAGGACCCGGCGAATCGCTGGATGCGCGAACAGATGATCGAGTTGTGCCAGCAGGTGACGGCGCATGAGAAGAAGCTGGATAAGGTGTAAGACTTTAAACCGAGGCGCGCCCATCGCGAGCAGGCTCACTCCTACAGTTGACCGTGTTTCATCTGAAGAAATGCAACCAATTGTAGGAGTGAGCCTGCTCGCGATGAGGCCAGCATGAACACCACAGATCATCCCGCTTGACGTAAACGTCAACCTGCCATTAGCTTAGCGCCAAGACCTTTTTTCGAGCGCTTTCATGAGCAGCCAGACTTACAGCATTTCCGACCTCGCCCGCGAACTGGACATAACCACACGGGCGATCCGTTTTTATGAAGAACAAGGCCTGCTCAGCCCCGAGCGTCGTGGCCAGGAACGCATCTATTCGCCACGCGACAAGGTCAGCCTGAAGCTGATCCTGCGCGGCAAGCGCATCGGTTTTTCACTGGCCGAATGCCGCGAACTGATCGAGCTCTACGACCCGTCGAGCGGTAACACCAAACAACTCAACAGCATGCTGGCGAAAATCAGCGAACGTCGCGAACAGCTGGAACAGCAGTTGCTCGACATCGAGCAGATGAAACTGGAACTCGACACCGCCGAAGAGCGCTGTGTGCAGGCGCTGGAGCAGACGCTTAAAAGCCAGCAAGCGATCCAGTAAACAACTCAAATCCCTTTGTAGGAGTGAGCCTGCTCGCGATTGCCATTTCACATTCGACGGTCATGTTGACTGGTCTACCGTGATCGCGAGCAGGCTCACTCCTACAAGGGTTCACCACGAATTCAAATGAGCAGGTCAGCCTATGTCCCTCCCCTCCCAAGTACGCCTGATCGAAGTCGGCCCACGCGATGGCCTGCAGAACGAAGCTCAACCGATCAGCGTTGCCGACAAGGTGCAATTGGTCGACGCCTTGAGCGCCGCCGGTCTTGGCTATATAGAAGTCGGCAGTTTCGTTTCACCGAAATGGGTGCCGCAAATGGCCGGTTCCGCCGAAGTGTTCGCGCAGATCCAGCGCAAACCCGGCGTTACCTACGGTGCACTGGCGCCGAACCTGCGTGGCTTTGAAGATGCGATTGCTGCCGGTGTGAAGGAAGTTGCGGTGTTCGCCGCCGCGTCCGAAGCCTTCTCGCAGCGCAACATCAACTGCTCGATCAGCGAAAGCCTGGCGCGCTTTGCGCCGATCATGGAAGCGGCGCAACAGCATGGCGTTACCGTGCGCGGTTACGTGTCTTGCGTGCTCGGCTGCCCGTATGAAGGCACGGTCGCGCCGGAGCAGGTGGCAATGGTCGCGCGCGAGTTGTACGCGATGGGCTGCTACGAGGTTTCGCTGGGCGACACCATCGGCACCGGCACCGCTGGCGCCACCCGCCGGCTGTTTGAAGTGGTGTCGGCGCAAGTACCACGCGACAAGCTCGCCGGGCATTTCCACGACACCTATGGCCAGGCGATGGCCAATATCTACGCCAGCCTGCTCGAAGGCATTTCCGTGTTCGACAGCTCTATCGCGGGGCTTGGCGGCTGCCCGTACGCAAAAGGTGCGAGCGGTAACGTCGCCACCGAAGACGTTGTGTACCTGCTCAATGGCCTGGGAATCGACACCGGTATCGACCTGGACGCCTTGATTGCCGCGGGTCAGCAGATCAGCGCGGTGCTCGGTCGGCCGAGCGGTTCGCGCGTGGCCAAGGCTCGGAGCGCACAGTGAGGGACCACGGTGTTACCGCTGAGTCGAAAACGTGGGCATAAGCGAGTAACACGGAAACAAATTGTCTGGCTTTGCCGAAACGAAAAATCCTAAAAAACCATATCTTGTTGATTTATAAGGATTTTTAAAAGTTGGCACGCGTTCTGCTATCTCTATGGCATAACAAGAATAAAAAGCAGCAAACCACAATAAAAATAAGACGTACCGACTCTGACATAACAAAAACAACACGGCAGAGACGCAGCTAACAGATTTTTTTGGAGAAGGTGTGCTTTTCAGGGTGCTCTCAGGAGTGACCCGCAACCGGGCAGAGAACAATAAAACTACCTTCAGGTAGCTCCCGAATCGGTTGGATCGTTTAACGAGAAAGCAGATCAGCGCTCAAAAAAATACGTTTGCTCTTGACCCCGGATGGGGGTCGCCAAAAACAGCGGTAAAGGGCCACGGTTGCCAAAAACAACAACAGACCGACCCTCAATAATAAAAAAGAGCACGCGACGACAAAATTAAAGGGGAGCCTCGGCTCCCCTTTGTGCTTTCTGTGATTCCTGAATTCCCTCAAATCCCTCAATCCCTCAAATCCCTGTGGGAGCTGCGGTGCGACGATTCGACTTGCCAGCGATTGCGGTAGATCATTCAACATTGATGCTGGCTGATTCGACGCCATCGCTGGCAAGCCAGCTCCCACAGTGTTTGTGTTCACCGCTTGATTGTTTTCAGCTCTTCGATGCTTATTTCCCGCATCCTGAACTTCTGAATCTTGCCCGTCACCGTCATCGGAAACTCTTCGACGAACTTGAAGTGCCGTGGCGTCTTGAAGTGCGCGATGCGCTCCTTGCACCAGGTTTGCAGCTCCAGCTCGGAAGCGTTGTGGCCGGGGTGAAACTTGATCCAGGCGACGATCTCTTCACCGTAACGCGAACACGGAATGCCGATCACCTGCACGTCCGCTACCGCCGGGTGAGTGAAGAAGAATTCTTCCAGCTCACGCGGATAAATGTTCTCGCCGCCACGGATGATCATGTCCTTGTTGCGCCCGGCGATGTTGACGTAACCCTCTTCATTCATGCTCGCCAGATCGCCGGTGTGCATCCAGCCCGCCTCATCGATAGCCTCTGCCGTGGCTTGCGGATTGCTCCAGTAACCGAGCATCACGCTGTAACCGCGGGTGCACAGCTCGCCGATGGTGCCGCGTGGTACCGGGTTGCCGGCTTCATCAATGATCTTGCTTTCCAGTTGCGGCTGAGTGCGGCCGACGGTGGTCACACGCAATTCAAGCTCGTCATTCGGGCCGGTTTGCAACGACACCGGGCTCGTTTCAGTCATGCCGTAAGCGATCTGCACTTCGTTCATGTGCATCTCGCTGATGACCCGGCGCATCACTTCGATCGGGCAGGTAGCGCCAGCCATGATCCCGGTGCGCAGGCTCGACAGATCGAATTCGGCGCGTTGCGGCTGATCGAGCATGGCGATGAACATGGTCGGCACGCCATACAGCCCGGTGGCCTTTTCCTCGGCGACGGTTTGCAGGGTCAGCAACGGATCGAAGGCATCGTTGGGGTAAACCATCGTACTGCCGTGGGTAATGCAACCAAGGTTGCCCATGACCATGCCGAAGCAGTGATACAGCGGCACCGGGATGACCAGGCGATCAGTCGGGGTCAGGCCAATGCTTTCGCCGACCATGTAACCGTTGTTGAGGATGTTGTAGTGACTGAGGGTCGCGCCCTTGGGGAAACCGGTTGTGCCGGAGGTGTACTGGATGTTCACGGGTTGATCAAAGTGCAGGCTGTTGCTGCGTTCACGTAATTGCTCTGGGGAGGCATTGATGGCCAGATCGGCCAATTGTGACCATGGCAGGAAACCTGACGGCGGCTGTTTGTCGAGACTGATCACTCCGCGCAAATCCGGCAGACGCTCGCTCCGCAACTGACCGATGGATTGCTCGGCCAGCTCCGGCACCAGGCCCTGCAACATGCCGTGATAGTCGGAAGACTTGAACGCCCCCGCACAGACCAGCCACTGACAGCCGGACTGCTTGAGCACGTATTCCAGTTCGGAGCTGCGGTAAGCCGGATTGATGTTGACCAGGATCACGCCGATTTTCGCCGTGGCGATTTGCGTGATGCACCACTGCGCGCAATTCGGTGCCCAGATGCCGAGCCGGTCGCCAGCCTGCAAACCCAATGCGAGCAAGGCTCTGGCATGCACATCCACGGCGTCGGCCAGTTGTCGCCATGAGTAGCGCAACTGCTGATGGCGCACCACCAGCGCCTCGCCGTCCGCGTACTGCGTGACGGTCTCGTCGAACTTCTGCCCGATGGTCATCGCCAGCAAGGCCTTGTTCTGAGAACCGCGGCTATAGCTGCGCTGCGGGTTTGCACTGGGTTGATCCATGACGACCCCTATTGTCTTTATTTATGGGTTGCCGACAGTCACTTGCAGGATTGAGCTTTGTGGCGAGAGGATTTATCCCCGATCGGCTGCGAAGCAGACGAGTACCCGGCGAATGCGTTTTTAACGCGATCACAGGTTTCAGGGCCGCTACGCGCCCCATCGGGGATAAATCCCCTCACCACAAAGGCTCAGTCCTACAGAACCGGTCCGCTTTCAATCTTGAACTGCCCCTACTCTCGCTCAAGCTGACGTTAACGTAAAGGGTGATTGACAGCCATTCGCCGCAGGCTTACGTTAACGTAAAGGTGAGAACTGAAACGCCACTCTCCCCACCCTACAAAAAAGCCAAAAGGTGCCTCATGAGCTATCCATCCCTGAATTTCGCCCTCGGTGAAACCATCGACATGCTGCGCGATCAGGTTCAGTCCTTCGTCGCTAAAGAGATCGCTCCGCGTGCGGCGCAGATCGACAGTGACAACCTGTTCCCCGCCGACATGTGGCGCAAATTCGGTGACATGGGCCTGCTCGGCATCACCGTGCCGGAAGAGTACGGCGGTGCTGGCCTGGGTTACCTGGCGCACGTGGTGGCGATGGAAGAAATCAGTCGCGGCTCGGCGTCGGTGGCGTTGTCCTACGGCGCGCACTCCAACCTCTGCGTCAACCAGATCAACCGCAACGGCAACCACGAACAGAAAAGCAAATACCTGCCGAAGCTGATCAGCGGCGAACACGTCGGCGCCCTCGCGATGAGCGAGCCTAACGCCGGCTCCGACGTGGTTTCGATGAAACTGCGCGCCGACAGACGCGGTGATCGCTTTGTCCTCAACGGCAGCAAGACCTGGATCACCAACGGACCCGACGCCAACACCTACGTGATCTACGCCAAGACCGATCTGGAAAAAGGCCCGCACGGCATCACCGCATTCATCGTCGAGCGCGACTGGAAAGGCTTCAGCCGCAGCAACAAGTTCGACAAGCTCGGCATGCGCGGCTCCAACACTTGCGAGCTGTTTTTCGATGACGTTGAAGTGCCGGAAGAGAACATTCTCGGCGTGCTCAACGGCGGTGTAAAAGTCTTGATGAGCGGCCTCGATTACGAGCGTGTCGTGCTCTCCGGCGGCCCAACAGGCATCATGCAGTCGTGCATGGACCTGATCGTGCCGTACATCCACGACCGCAAACAGTTCGGCCAGAGCATCGGCGAATTCCAGCTGATCCAGGGCAAAGTTGCTGACATGTACACCCAGCTCAACGCCAGCCGCGCCTATCTCTACGCCGTCGCCCAGGCCTGCGAGCGCGGCGAAACCACGCGCAAGGACGCCGCCGGCGTGATCCTCTATACCGCCGAACGCGCCACGCAAATGGCCCTCGACGCAATCCAGATTCTTGGCGGCAACGGCTACATCAACGAGTTCCCGGCCGGGCGTCTGTTGCGTGACGCCAAGCTATACGAAATCGGCGCCGGCACCAGTGAGATCCGTCGCATGCTGATCGGTCGCGAACTGTTCAACGAAACCCGCTAAAACGGAGCTGGCCATGGCTATTTTGCATACTCAGCTCAATCCTCGATCAGCGGAGTTCGCCGCCAACAGCGCAGCGATGCTCAAGCAAGTCGACGCCTTGCATACCCTGCTTGCCCAAGTGGCGCAGGGTGGCGGCGCAAAGGCTCAGGAACGCCACACCTCACGGGGCAAACTGCTGCCGCGTGAGCGCATCAATCGCTTGCTCGATCCGGGCTCGCCGTTTCTGGAAATCAGTCAGTTGGCCGCGCACGCCGTTTATGGCGAAGACGTGCCCGCCGCTGGCGTGATTGCCGGGATCGGTCGGGTTGAAGGCGTCGAATGCATGATCGTCGCCAACGACGCGACCGTGAAAGGTGGCTCGTATTACCCGCTGACCGTGAAGAAACACCTGCGCGCGCAGACCATCGCCCAGCAAAACCGCCTGCCGTGCATTTATCTGGTGGACTCCGGCGGCGCCAACCTGCCGCGTCAGGATGAAGTGTTCCCGGATCGCGAGCACTTCGGGCGGATCTTTTTCAACCAGGCCAACATGAGCGCCATGGGCATCCCGCAGATCGCCGTGGTCATGGGCTCGTGCACCGCTGGTGGTGCGTACGTGCCAGCGATGGCTGACGAAGCGATCATGGTGCGCAATCAGGCAACCATTTTCCTCGCTGGCCCGCCGTTGGTGAAAGCCGCAACCGGAGAAGTGGTCAGCGCCGAGGACCTTGGTGGCGCCGATGTGCACTGCAAGATTTCCGGGGTGGCCGACCATTATGCCGAGAGCGACGAGCACGCCCTCGCCCTCGCCCGCCGCAGCGTTGCCAACCTCAACTGGCGCAAGCTCGGCGAAGTGCAGCAGCGCGCGCCGATTGCGCCGCTGTACGCCAGTGACGAGTTGTATGGCGTGGTCTCGGCCGACGCCAAGCAACCGTTCGATGTGCACGAAGTGATTGCGCGACTGGTCGACGGATCGGTGTTCGATGAGTTCAAAGCGCTGTTCGGTACCACGCTGGTGTGCGGTTTTGCTCATCTGCACGGCTATCCGATTGCGATCCTCGCCAACAACGGCATCCTCTTCGCTGAAGCCGCGCAGAAAGGCGCGCACTTCATCGAACTGGCCTGCCAGCGTGGCATTCCATTGCTGTTCCTGCAGAACATTACCGGCTTCATGGTCGGGCAGAAATACGAAGCCGGCGGCATCGCCAAGCATGGCGCAAAACTGGTAACGGCGGTGGCCTGCGCCAAGGTGCCGAAATTCACCGTGATCATCGGAGGCAGCTTCGGCGCCGGTAACTACGGCATGTGCGGCCGGGCCTATGATCCGCGTTTTCTGTGGATGTGGCCGAACGCGCGAATTGGCGTGATGGGCGCCGAACAGGCAGCGGGCGTGCTGGTGCAGGTCAAACGCGAACAGGCCGAGCGTAGCGGCCAGGCCTTCAGCGCCGAGCAGGAAGCCGACATCAAGCAGCCGATCCTCGACCAGTACGAAGAACAGGGGCATCCCTACTATTCCAGTGCGCGGCTGTGGGACGACGGCGTCATCGACCCGGCGCAGACCCGTGATGTGCTGGCCCTGGCCTTGTCCGCGTCGCTGAACGCGCCAATCGAACCGAGCCGCTTCGGCGTGTTCCGGATGTGATCGGGAGAATCTCATGAGCGACTTCAACACCCTTGAACTGCAGACTGACCCACGCGGTTTCGCCACGCTGTGGCTCAACCGCGCCGAAAAGAACAACGCGTTCAATGCCGAGATGATCCGCGAGCTAATCCTCGCCCTCGACAAGGTGGCCAGCGACGCCAGCCTGCGTTTCCTCCTGGTGCGCGGGCGCGGCAAACATTTCAGCGCCGGTGCCGATCTGGCCTGGATGCAGCAATCGGCCGAACTCGATTACCACACCAACCTCGACGACGCCCGCGAACTGGCAGAGTTGATGTACAACCTCGCCAAGCTGAAAATCCCGACCCTGGCTGTGGTCCAGGGCGCGGCGTTCGGCGGCGCACTGGGCCTGATCAGTTGCTGCGACATGGCGATTGGTGCGGATGACGCGCAGTTCTGCCTGTCGGAAGTGCGCATCGGTTTGGCACCTGCGGTGATCAGCCCGTTCGTGGTGCAGGCCATCGGCGAACGTGCCGCACGTCGATATGCCCTGACCGCCGAACGCTTTGGTGGCCAACGTGCTCGGGAAATCGGTTTGTTGTCCGAGAGCTATCCGGCGACCGAACTTGATGGGCAAGTTGAACAATGGATCAACAACCTGCTGCTCAACAGCCCCGCTGCCATGCGAGCCAGCAAAGACTTGCTGCGCGAGGTCGGCAACGGTGCACTGACCCCGGCGCTGCGCCGCTACACCGAAAACGCCATCGCGCGCATCCGCGTCAGCCCCGAAGGCCAGGAAGGCTTGCGCGCCTTTCTGCAAAAACGCCCACCGGGCTGGCAAGCCGCAACCACCACCAAGGAGCCGCGTTGATGAGCGCACCTGTTCTCACCACCCTGCTGGTGGCCAACCGTGGCGAAATCGCTTGCCGCGTGATGCGCACCGCCAAGGCTCTGGGCCTGACCACCGTCGCTGTGCACAGCGCCACCGACCGCGACGCGCGGCACAGCCGTGAAGCGGATATCCGCGTTGATCTCGGTGGCAGTAAAGCCGCCGACAGCTATCTGCAAATCGACAAACTGATCGCTGCAGCGAAAGCCAGCGGCGCGCAGGCGATTCACCCGGGTTATGGCTTTCTTTCCGAGAACGCCGGGTTTGCTCGCGCCATTGAAGCGGCGGGCCTGATTTTCCTCGGCCCACCCGCCTCGGCCATCGACGCCATGGGCAGCAAATCCGCCGCCAAGGCGTTGATGGAAACGGCTGGCGTGCCTCTGGTGCCGGGTTATCACGGCGAAGCCCAGGATCTGGATACCTTCCGTGATGCCTGTGAGCGGATTGGTTATCCAGTGTTGCTCAAGGCCACTGCCGGTGGCGGCGGCAAGGGCATGAAAGTCGTCGAGGACGTCAGTCAATTGGCCGAAGCGCTGGCCTCGGCTCAGCGTGAGGCGCAGTCGTCGTTCGGTGATTCGCGGATGCTGGTGGAGAAATACCTGCTCAAGCCGCGCCATGTGGAGATCCAGGTGTTTGCCGACCAGCATGGCAATTGCCTTTATCTCAACGAGCGTGACTGCTCGATTCAGCGCCGCCACCAGAAAGTCGTCGAGGAAGCACCGGCACCTGGCCTGACACCGGAACTGCGTCGCGCCATGGGCGAGGCAGCGGTTCGTTCGGCGCAGGCGATCGGCTATGTCGGCGCCGGCACCGTGGAGTTCTTGCTGGATGCACGCGGCGAGTTCTTCTTCATGGAGATGAATACGCGGCTGCAGGTCGAGCATCCAGTCACCGAAGCCATCACCGGACTGGATCTGGTGGCGTGGCAGATTCGCGTGGCCCGTGGGGAAGCGCTGCCGATCACACAAGCGCAAGTGCCGCTCAACGGGCATGCGATTGAAGTGCGGCTGTATGCCGAAGATCCGTCGAACGATTTCCTGCCAGCCACCGGGCGTCTGGAGTTATATCGCGAATCGGCTGAGGGGCCGGGACGGCGGGTGGATAGCGGCGTTGCAGAAGGTGACGAGATTTCGCCATTCTACGACCCGATGCTCGGCAAGCTGATTGCCTGGGGCGAGGATCGTGAACAGGCGCGACTGCGGTTGTTGGGCATGCTCGATGAATTCGCGATTGGCGGACTGAAGACCAACATCAATTTTCTGCGCCGAATCATCGCGCATCCGGCGTTTGCCGCTGCGGAACTGGATACCGGGTTTATTCCGCGTTATCAGGAGCAACTGTTGCCGGTTCCGGGCGAGTTGAGTGATGCGTTCTGGAATGCCGGGGCGCAGGCGTTCGTGCAGACTTTGCCGGCGCTTGCGCGCAAGGATGACCCGAGTTCGCCATGGGCATTGAACAGTGGTTTGCGTGCAGGTCTGCCGCAGGAAATCACTGTGCATTTGAGCTGCGAAGGCCAGGATCGAGCGCTGACGCTGGGTGCCAGTGGCGACGCGAAGCTTGCCGGTGAAGCGCTGGTTGTCGAACACGATGGCGTGCGTCGTTCCTTGCGCGCGATTCGCCAGGGCGATTCGTTGTTTCTGCAATGGGAAGGTGAGTTGCGGCGCATTCAGGCCTTTGACCCGATCAGCGCCGTCGAAGCCAGCCATAGTCATCAGGGTGGCCTGACGGCGCCCATGAACGGCAGCATCGTGCGTGTTCTGGTCGAGGCCGGGCAATCAGTAGAGGCCGGTGCGCAACTGGTGGTGCTGGAAGCCATGAAGATGGAACACAGTATTCGCGCGCCGCATGCCGGGGTGATCAAAGCGCTGTATTGCCAGGAAGGTGAAATGGTTGGCGAAGGCAGCGCTCTGGTTGAATTGGAAGAAGTGTAAATGACGAAGATCGATCCTACGCCAAGCGAGGATCGATCTGACTAGTAACGCGCCGTTGCCTGAACCACTACGCCGATGATTCGACAGTCATCGGTAAACAAGGCTTTCGGCCAGGTCGGATTGAGCGGCACCAGGTAACGCTGACCGCCCTCTTCGTCCAGCTTGCGGAAGATCGCCTCTTCGCTGTCGGCCCACCGCGCAATCACCAGTTTGCCAGGCACCGCTTCCGCCTCCGGATCCACCAGGATCAGCATACCTTCGGCAATGCTCGGGCCGCGGGGTGCGGTCATCGAGTCTCCAGCCACCGTCAGCCAGAACGCTGCCCCTCGGGCATGGTAGTCCGTCAGTTGGAAAACCTGCTTGTCTGTCAACGAGACATAGACCGGCTGACCGTTTTCGCGCACTTCGCACGGTGTTCGCCAATCGCTGACCGGGTAGCGGAAGTACGGGTTGTACTTCTGCGCCAGCGGCATGTCGTCGTCCGGCGTGACTTGCGGTTCGCGAATCACCAGGACCACCTCAAGGAAGTCCATGCCCAGTGCCTGCAGCACGCGGTTCATTTGCGTGATACCAGGCTCCCGGCGTTTGTTCAGCCAATGGCCGATCCCGCCTTGGGACATGCCGACGCGCTCTCCGAGCTCTGTTTGAGTGATTTTGAGTTCACTCATCTTGGCCTTGACCAACTCAATCCATTTATCCATGTGCGGCACCTTACGCTGACGCCTTCGGCCGACAAAACACATATTGTAGTATTTAAATTCTAGTCACAACTACGCATCGTACTATTCTGAAGCCACGGATTTTCAATCGAACAAGGAGTGGCCCTTATCATGAATATCAGCAGCAAAGACTTGCCAGATCTGCAAATGGACACCACGTTCACCTCTCCCCAAGGCAACGCAGCGGCACAACGTGCCCTGGACTATTACTTGAAACCTGCTGTATCAGAACCCGAAGTCGATGAACGATTTTTCGACGTCAGACGCCATCTCAGTGGCGAAGAGGCCCTGGTGCACGCCTCGGATTTGCTGCGATGTGCGGCGGCGACCGCCTTCAAGGCAGCGGAAAATTTGCAAGGCGCGAGTCGCGACCTGGCCTTTTCGGTGGTGCACATGGTGGATATGGCGCGGGCGATGGTCGACCATTCGCTCGATAGCGAGGAAGTCTGAGGAACGGAATCGGGACGGACAGGAAAGAATTTTCCAATCGCGCAGATAAAAACATTTGACTTGCAAATGATAATGATTATTATTGCAAGCAGCTGGTCGCGAGATCAGTCGATGGACCAGAGACCTTAGGTCGGTCTTCTGGACTATCTCCTCATCAGGCTAATCACGGTTTTTGACCCGGCTTTTTGCCGGGTCTTTTTTTTGCCCGTTTTTCGGGCTTGTGGCTTCAGGCTAATGAAGTCTTTATGTGCTGCAAATTCGATGGCGCGGATAATATCAAAAGAATATCGGTTGGCAAGCCAGGCCCGGCCACATTGGGCCAAACTAATAGCAATTAGCACTTGAGAATCAATCGCATAGCCCCTAAGCTGCGTCCGCGTCATGGAGGACGCCCCCCGCCACACCCCGCAATTTCCCTCGGTTTCACCGCTGTCTTGCGTGTAAAGTAGCCGCCATAAAAATCATATTCAGGAACCGATTATGACCGTGGCCAAATCTTCGTTCGACATCAGCGCCAACTTCGACAGCGGCAACATCCAAGTCATCGACATCAGTAATCCGCTCAACCCGGTTCTGGCTATTCGCCCAGACACCCGCAGCGCGCATTTCCAGTGGTTCCACTTCAAGGCCAGCGGCCTGCATGTCCATCAGGAACACTGGTTTCGCCTGGTCAACGCCAGCCAGTCCTCCTACAACAAAGCCTGGACCGGCTACCAGGCCGTTGCGTCCTACGACCACGTCAACTGGTTCCGCATACCCACCCAATTCGAAGGTGACAGCCTGCGCTTCTGCCTCGAAGCCGAGCAGACCCACGCCTGGTTCGCCTACTTCGAACCCTATAGCCGTGGCCGCCACGACTGGCTGATCGAGCAGGCACTGACCAAGGCCGGCACCGAGTTGCTGGCGACCGGCAAGAGCGTCGAGGGCCGCGACATTCAACTGCTGCGCAAAGGCAGTGGCGCCGAAGGCCAGCGCAAAGTCTGGATCATCGCCCAACAGCATCCGGGCGAGCACATGGCCGAATGGTTCATGGAAGGCGTGATCGAGCGTCTGGAAAAACACGACGATCCGGTCTTGAACAAACTGCTCGCCAGCGCCGACCTTTACCTTGTACCGAACATGAACCCGGACGGCGCTTTCCATGGTCATCTGCGCACCAATGCAATGGGTCAGGATCTGAACCGCGCCTGGCAGAACGCCAGCCAGGAAGTCAGCCCCGAGGTATTGTTCGTACAGCAGCAGATGGAAAAGTACGGCGTCGATCTGTTCCTTGACGTACACGGCGATGAAGAAATCCCTCACGTATTCACCGCTGGTTGCGAGGGCAATCCGGGTTACACGCCACGGATCGAGAAGCTTGAAGAGCATTTCCGCAGCCACCTCAAGCGCACCACCAAGGACTTCCAGACCCAGTACGGCTACACCCGCGACGAGCCGGGCCAGGCCAACATGACCCTGGCGTGCAATAGCGTCGGCCAGAAGTATGACTGCCTGTCGCTGACGCTGGAAATGCCGTTCAAGGATCACGACGACGCGCCGAACCCGCAAACCGGCTGGTCGGGCAAACGCTCGAAACAACTGGGCAAGGACGTGCTGACCACAATCGCCGATATGGTCGATACCCTGCGCTGATCCGCTCCCCTCGCACCTGCAAAAGATCGCAGCTTGTCTGCGATCTTTTGCTTTGTGTGGTCCACGGATTCGATTAATCAGGTTGCAAAGTGAAACCAAATTACCTACCGTGATTCTGGTTTTAATTTGAAACCTAAAAAGGATCCGGGTATGAAACCTCAATCACTCAGTAGCAGCGTGGTGCTGCTCTTCGCCGTGGCCTGTGGTCTGGCAGTGGGCAATGTGTATTACGCGCAGCCATTGCTGGATGCCATGGCCGACGCATTCGCTTTGTCGCCGGCAACCATCGGTATCGTTATCACCCTGACACAGGTGGGTTACGGCGTCGGATTGGTGCTGCTGGTGCCACTCGGCGATTTGCTCAACCGACGGCGATTGATCGTCAGCCAGACGCTGCTATCCGCCGTGGCCCTGTTAATGATCGGACTGGCCCCCAACAGCGTCTGGTTGCTGCTGGGCATGACACTGACCGGTTTACTCGCCGTGGTGACGCAAGTGCTGGTGGCCTATGCTGCGACCCTGGCTATCCCGGCACAACGTGGCCGAGTGGTGGGTGTGGTCACCAGCGGCATCGTCGTCGGCATCCTGCTGGCGCGTACCGTTGCAGGAGGAATGGCTGATCTGGCCGGATGGCGCGCAATCTATTGGCTGTCGGCGGGCCTGACGTTGTTGATGGCGTTGCTGTTGCTTCGCGTATTGCCCAAGCATGAAGACCCACAACCGGCGTCGACCTATCGCGCATTGATCGCCTCGGTATTCGTCCTGTTCAAGGAAGAACCCGTTCTGCGTCAACGCGCGCTGCTCGCCCTGCTGACATTCGCCAGCGCCATGGTGCTGTGGACGCCGATGGTCCTGCCGCTCGCAGCGCCACCGCTCTCGCTGTCGCACAGCGAAATCGGCCTGTTTGGCTTAGCCGGTGCAGCCGGTGCACTGGCTGCGGCGCGCGCCGGGCACCTGGCTGATCGTGGTCTGGGCCAATGGGTCAGCGGATTGTCGTTGTTGCTGATGCTCGGTTCGTGGCTGCCGATCGCCCTCACCCAATCATCGCTGTGGGCGCTACTGCTCGGCGTGATCACCCTCGATCTGGGCCTGCAAGCCGTTCACGTGACCAGTCAAAGCATGATCTACAGCGTGCGCCCCGAAGCGCAAAGCCGCCTCACCGCCGGATATATGCTGTTCTACTCGATCGGTAGCGCCCTGGGCTCAATCGGCTCGACCGCCATGTATGCGTGGGCCGGCTGGACCGCCGTGTGCCTGCTCGGTGCCGCAATCAACACCGTCGCCCTGCTCTACTGGTGGAAAACCCTGGCGCCACAACCTCGTGGCGAGGGAGCTTGCTCCCTGACCACAGAGGCCCGGCGTTAATCGCGATCACGCCCGCGCAACATGCTGTCGAGCACTTCGTCGCGGCGAACCCAGCCGTGAAACAGCGCCGCCGCCAAGTGCAGCAGCACCGTCAGGAACAACAGATAGGCCAGATAACCATGAGCCTTGCGCAGCAGCGCAAACAGCTGCGCATCCGCCGGCACAATCGACGGCAACTGCAGCGAACTGCTGAGCATGACGGGCTCGCCCGACGCGCTGATCATCGCCCAGCCGAGCAACGGCAGCGCCAGCATCAGCGCGTAGAGCAAGACGTGCGAAGCCTTCGCCGCCAGTACCTGCCAGTCCGGCAGGTCTGCCGGCAGCGGTGGCTGGCGAGTCGAGAAACGCACCAGCAGGCGCACGATCACCAGCGCGAGAATCGCAATCCCCAACGGCTTGTGCAGGTGGATCAGCCATTCATGCCGTTCTGACACCGAGGTGACCATTCCGGCCCCGATGAACAGCATCGCAATGATCATCAGCGCCATCAGCCAGTGCAGCAAACGCGCCAGCAGTGCGAAATGAGTCGGTTGAGTTCTCATTGACGAGCCTCCTGTTTGGCGGCGGGCAACTGGCTGACTTCGCTGGTACGGCGCAGATAGGAATCGGCGTAGCCGGCCGAACGGGCGGCTAGCAACGGGTCGTCGGTACCTTGAATCCCGGCTGGCAGCACCAGCGGGTCATAGTTGATGTCGCGGCACTCGCCACTGAGTTGCGGCTGGGTCTTCTCCAGCACCAACGTGCCGGCGTTCAACACCTTGCGCCCGGCGGGCCAGGTTTTGCTGGCATCGTTTACCGGGTCATCGGCGTTCGCCAGGGTGATGTTCAGCTGAAAACGCAGCGGCGCAGCGGCCAAGCGTTGCACCAAGTCTTTTTCCAGAAAATCTGCGCCCTCAGGTGCACTGGCACCGGCCGCGTCTTGCGCCAACGGCGTCATGCTCCAGCGCACCGCCTGCTTTTTGCCGCTGGCGTCGACCAGGTAGAACGCGTTGACGCTGTTATAGGTTTCGGTGGCATAACTGGCGGACGGTTTTGCAGTCTTGACCCACGTCAGAAACGGCACGGCTTCCGGGTGAGAGGCGAAGAACGCCGGAACCTTCGCCGGGTCAGGCTTACCCGTGGCCGGATCCGGCGACTGCGCCTGCTGCAATTGATAGAACGCCTCAGGCGTGCCAACCGGGAACACCGGCATGCTGTTCATCCCGGTGCGCCATTGCTGCCCATTAGCCTGGGTAAATCGCAGCGCCAGACTGCGGATCGGCACGCTGCTGTCCGGCGCATAAGGATTGCCCGCCGGCAACGCAAAACGCCCGACCACCGGAGTGCGTGGCTCGTTGAACACCTGCGCGGTGGAGAACACCCGCGCCTCGCCACTGCTCTCGAAATGCCCGATCACGCACACACCTTTGGCGTGATTGCGGCGAAAGCCCGGGTGCACGCCGTTGTTCTTTTCCAGTACATCGACCAGCGCCTTGGGCGTCAGACGCTGTGGGTCAAAGTTACCGTGAACGTAGGCAAACGCTCCGGCCACCGCAGCGACTACCACAGCAATGCCGCCCAGACGCAGAATCAGGCTCGCCGCACTCAATGGCGGGCGTTGCGGCCCGCCGGGCCTCTTGATATCGGGTGAGATGCGATCAACCATGAAAGACTCCAGGGCCAATGGCCATAGGGAAAGGTGCTATGAGACGCACGCCTCGTAGGTTTATTCCCTTTGAACTGTAGTTTCTTTCACCGCACTACGTGTGACGCTGCGTCTGAGTAATTTAAACATGCTCGAATCGGGGTTCACGCTTCTCCAGAAACGCCTGCATTCCCTCTTTCTGCCCGGGGGTGGCAAACAAGCCATGAAATACCCGACGCTCAAACAATATGCCTTCGCGCAGTGCTAATTCCTGCGCACGATCTACCGCTTCGCGGGCAGCAGCTGTCGCCGCGCCTGAAAATCCGGCAATCCGCTGCGCAACCGCCAGTGCCTGTTCGAGCAATTGATCGGTGGCCGTTACACGCGACACCAGTCCCGCCTGTTCGGCCTCCCTGGCGTTGATAGAACGTCCGGTGAGAATCATGTCCATGGCTTTTGCCCGACCTATTGCGCGCGTCAACCGTTGAGTTCCGCCCATGCCCGGCATTACACCCAGGGTAATTTCCGGCAACGCAAACTTCGCCGATTCAGCCGCGATGATCACATCACACATCATCGCCAACTCACAGCCACCGCCATAGGCAAAACCCGCGACGGCTGCCACCTTCGGCGTCCGGAATCCGGTGAAAGCATCCCAGCCGGCAAAGTAATCCTCCTGGATCATTTCCACGCAGGATTTCGCATACATTTCCTTGATATCGGCGCCCGCGGCAAAGTACTCCTTCGTACCGGTAATCACGAAACAACCCACATCCGGATCAGCATCCAGCCCACGAAGCGTATCCAACAGCTCCTGCATCATCTGCGTACTCAGGGCATTTCGGGCTTGCGGGTGATTCAGCCGGATCAGCACAACCCGGCCCAGTCGTTCAATCAGTAGATTCATGTTCATTTCATTCCTTGAAAAAAGTGCCTGTCAGAAAAACTTCGCAGCCTGTCAGGAATCCCAGATAGCGCCGTAGGCCGGTATGCCCCGAGCTTCCATTTCCTCGACCACGCGCTCAGTCAATGTCTGATTGGAGATGCAAATGACCGCTTCAGCGCCGAACGACTGTACGGCGGTATAAGCCAGGGTCACCAGATCGGGTTTTCCCCGCACGTCCGTGTCCCAGATCAGGGCGTCAGGCTGGGCTTCGAGGATTTCGTCCACCAGCGGATCGCCGTAGGTGGCTCTCGGACTGCGAGTCGACCAGATCAAGCGTATGGGCACTTGTCTGGCCAACAGATGTGGCAGCACCGGCCCGATACCGCTGCCGGTGGCGATATACACCACCGATTTGAACAGCGTTTCAATGTGCGCCACGCCGGCGGTGGTAATGCCCTTGACCCAAACATGCGTTGGCGCCTGCTCGATAAAAGCACCGGTCCAGTCGCCGGCACGGGAAATAATCAGTCGGAAACCGTCCTGCCCCGGCGCAGGAATATTGGCGAAGGAATGCCATTCCCACAGCGGATTACGGCTGATGGCCGTCGCGGACCCGGCAAACGGTGTGTGGTGACTGAAGTGGGCAATCACTGCATGTGACGAAGGCCGAACCAGACTGACCGGCACTTTTCGCAAATGCAGCCAGGGCAACGCGATGCTGAACGTCACCAGCAGCAACACCCAGAACGAGGCAGACACAGAAAGAACGTCCATCATCGCCGCCGTCGGATTCTGCTCTCGGGCAGACACCAGCGTCATCGCCCAGAACATCGCGAGCGCAGCCCATCCGGCAAAACGGTGAGTTCGTTCGAATGCATTGTGGAATCGCCCGCGAATGGCCGGCATGGCCATGATTGCCACCAGCAACATTAACCCTAGCAGCCCGCCACTCACTCCGATCAAGGTCAGCGAAACACCGCCCGGTCCCTGGAAACGCTGCCAGAGCATCGAACCGAACAACAACGCAAACCACGCAATCGCAGCCATCGCCCCACCGCTGTGCAGCCCGCCGAAGTGGAAGACCTTGGCCAGCGTTCGCCGAATCGCCAGCGGCCAGCTGGTGGGCGCCCGGGTTGCCAGCCAGAACAACAGATTGATGAGGTACTGCTGACGAATCAGTATGGCCAACGACAGGTTAGCCACCACCAGCCCGGACAGCGTCTGCAGATCCGCACCGGCGGTCGACCACCATTGCCCGGCCTTGATGCCGTAAACCAGCACGGCGATGTTGCAGGCCAGCACCAGCACCACCAGACGATTGTAATGCGAGAACATCGGCAGCGTTCCCAGGCGCCACCAGAGCACCCGTCGAGCAGGTAAAACGATGTTCAAATCAGGCCCGCTCATGCCTTCACCTGAGCATCGACGTCCGCATTTGACGTCTGATGCGCCACAGCCCACTCGAGCAGTAATCGCTTGTCGATTTTGCCCCGGGACGTCAGCGGAATCTCATCCACAGCGAGAATCAGCGAGGGCACACAATAATAGGCAAGCCGTGCTTCACAGCAGACTCGCGCCGCATCGACGTCAGTTGTGGCGGGATAGACGAAGGCTACCAGATGACGATTATCGAGCTTCAGTGCGACCGCGCGTTCACAGTTCGGCGCAGACTCCAGGACCGCAGACACCGAGTCGAGCTCAACCCGAAAGCCCCTGACCTTTACCTGATCATCGACACGTCCCAGGTGCTCAAGCTCACCGTCTGCCGTCCAGCGCCCCAGATCGCGGGTCCGGAACATCACGCGCCCCTGGCCCAGAAATGGGTCGGGCCGATAACGCTCACGGGTCAGTTGAGCATTGCCCAGATAACCCGCCGTCACGCAATCGCCGCCCGCCCACATCTCGCCCTGCTCACCCGGCTCGCAAAGTTGCCCTGCTTCATCGAGCACATACACCGTGTTGTTGGGCGTCGGTTTGCCAATCGTCAGTGCTCCCGAGCCCCGATAGTGCTGCATGGTATTGACGATCGTGGTTTCCGTCGGCCCACACGCATTGTAAAACGTGCAAATCGCTGCCCAGCGATCCGCCAACGGCTGTGGGCAAGGCTCACCCGCCAAAGCGACCACTTTCACTTGGCCACAACGAGCGGGGTCAAGCGTGGCAAGAATCGACGGAGTCGCGATTAACACGTCACACTGTTCAGCGGTCTGCGCGATGTCTTTGCCTCGGATCATGAGCGTCGCACCGTGGGCCAGACACCCCAGCACTTCCCAGGCCGCCATATCGAACGCGATGTTGAGGATCTGACCGACTTTCAACCCCGGTCGCATGCCGAGATTGCCGGGCTCGGTCAGCAGAATGTTGCAGACGTTGCGCTGAGTCACACGTACGCCGTTGGGCAGTCCGGTGGTGCCCGACGTAAACAATACAAAACACAGTGAGTCAGCTGATGATGTTGCGCCAAAGGTATTCAGTTCGTCCGCGGCGACACTGGCGACACGGATGAATTCATCCAGGTGAATGCAGTGTTGTGCCGTGGCCAGCGGAATCGCCGGCGCCAGTTCGGATAGCGTCAGGACTACCCGCACCTGGGCGACGTCCATGATGTGGCGTAATTGCGCAGCGGGGGTAATACCCACATGCTGCGGAATATAGGCGGCCCCGACTTTCAGCGTGGCCAGCATGCCCACCAGCATCGGAATCGACCTTTCGACGAACAGTCCCAGATGGTCGCCCGGTAACACGCCTTGTTTGAGCAAAACTGCGGCGAGTCGATTAGCCTGGCGGTTCAGTTCGCCGTAGGTGATGGAATGGCCCTGATGCCGAGCGGCGACAGCCTGAGGCCGGGCAAGGGCTTGTGCTTCGATTGCGCGATGAATCAACCTCGCGTCAGGCTCGACTTTTGGGCCGCAGCCAAAGCGCTGCCATGGGTTGGACTGAACTTTCAACCGGGAATCGAAGCCCCGTGTCGACCGGTTAGTTATCGCGAACGCATTCATTGGAAATTCCCTTTTCTGATTTCAACCATTTTCTGGTCACGTCCGTCATCGGTGGCCTTGGCTGCACCGGTAGAAAAACGCGCCTTTCAAATGTGTTGAGCAGGGAAATTGAAATCCATTACATGGACTACAACTCGCGGAGAGCCGTCATACAAAACGAAGGATAAAAACTTACAGCTACGAGGATGGAATAAGCTTCGCTGAGGGGCGTCTTCCTTCTCAACACTGTCTTTCTGGCTCAGGGTATTGCCTTCGATGAAAACCTCGGCATGAACGCACTCGATGAACAACTGCGTGAGCTGATCCCCAGATTGCGCCGCTTTGCCGTGTCACTGACACGCAACAGCAGCAGCGCCGACGATCTGGTGCAGGCGAGTCTGGAGCGCGCCCTGTCGGGTTGGGGCGACAAGCGCGCCGACGGCGATTTGTGTGCATGGCTGTTCGCGATCCTGTACCGCCAGTTTCTCGATGCCCATCGTCGTTCGCGCCGCTATGCGCGGATGCTCGAATTCTTCACCGGTCGCGACGATGCCGAACCTTCGGTGGAGCGCACCGTCATCGCCCAGTCGACCCTGCAAGCCTTCGACCGACTGCCCACCGAGCAGCGTGCCCTGCTGCTCATGGTCTCGGTCGAAGGCCTTTCCTACAAAGAGGTCGCCGAGATCCTTGGCGCCCCGATCGGCACCGTGATGTCGCGCCTGTCCCGCGCCCGCCAGGCCTTGCGCCAACTCAGCGACGGCGAAATCAGCAGTCCTTCTTTGCGGATACTCAAATGATCAGCCTGCCTCCCAACGAGCGTGACCTGCACGCTTATGTCGACCACCAGCTCAGCGATGCCGATCGGCGTGTGCTGGAGACCTGGCTCGCCAGCCATCCGGATGAAGCCGCGCAGGTTCGCGCCTGGCAACAGGATGCCCAGCAACTGCGCGCGGCGTTGAGTGGCGCGTTGCAGCAACCGATGAATCCAGCGCTTGATCCGGCGATGATTCGCCAGCGCCAGAAACGTCAGTCACGCCGTCATCTGGCCAGCGCCGCGGTGTTGCTGATCGCGGTGAGCGTCGGCGGTTTCAGCGGTTGGCAGGCTCGGGAAATGACCTTGGTGCGCTCCTCTGTATTACCCATGACCGACGCCTTGCAGGCTTATCGACTGATTGCTCAGCAAGGCATGCTGCCGGCGGATTACCAAATGGCAGGCGATGGCGATATGCAGCGCTGGCTCGACCGCTATTTCACGCAGGCCCGTCGTTTGCCGGATCTGACGGCGGCCGGGTTCCAACCGGTCAGCGGACGTCTGCTCAGCACCGATGAGGGGCCAGCGGCGATGGTGATGTATGAGGATGCGAGTGGGCACAAGGTGAGTTTTTACGTTCGCCCACCCGGCCCGAAAAACACCTTTTTGCCACGCGGCACCCGCAGTGACGGGGATTTGCAGGCCGAATACTGGTCGGGTGGTGGTTACAACTATGCGATGGTCAGCCCGGTTGATACACCGGCTGCCCCCCTGCTGAAACAGTTTTGAAACACAGCATGACCCTGTGGGAGCAACTGTCTTCACCCTGCCATTCGTCACCGCCATTCGGTGCCATCGCGGGCAAGCCCGCTCCCACTAGGGGTCGGCGCAAGGTTCAGAACCCCACATCCAGCACCACGTTGTCCAGATACGTCCCTGCCGGCGGTGTGGTCTGGTCGGTGTAGATCTTCGCGTTGTAATTGAAAATCTGGCTGCCAGTCCCGAGTCCATTGCCCGGATTGACCTCGGCATCGGTACTCGCCCGACGCGCGGCCCCGACACTGCCCCAGCGCGTCGTGCCGGCACTTTTGAAAATGTCATAAGCCAGATAGTTGCTCCCGGAAATCATCCGTCGTCGCCCACCCGCGCTGACCGGGTTTTGCCCGTCGCTCAGGCCCACAGTGTAGGCGCTGCCCTTGGTGCAGGCCAGGTTGATGGTCTGCCCGGTGACCGGTGTGAAGGCGCTGACCACCGGTGCGCTGCCGAACGCGATGTTTGGCGCCGTGATCGTGCAGTCGTTGGAGACGGTCAGGTTCACGGTCAACGTGGTAGTGCCGCTGTTGATGTCGCGCCCAAGGCAAATGGCGCCGATGCCGATACCCGAACAGTAATTCCAGTTCCAGAAGATGCTCAGGGTTTCGGTATACACCCCCGCTGCGACGTTGCTGCCGATGGTCGTCCCCAGGTAGAGCGGCACGGTTTTCGGCGTCGTACCGCCCAGCAGTCCCAAGGCATCGATGATGCCATTGCGGGCGAAGTCATACGCCGTGCCGCGAGTCAGCGGGTAACTGGTGCTGTTGTTGGCGTAGACCGTGTAACTGATGACATCGCCAGTGGGCCCGAGCAGTCCGCTCTGGGTCGACGAAACGGTGCCCCAGAAGTGGTCATTGCTGGTGAGCAGTGACAGCAAAGAGCCGGTGCAACTCAGCCCGCCATTGAGCGTGGAGCTGGGTTGCGATGTGGTGCGCACGGCAATCGAACTGAGCGTTCCGAAGGCCGCCGGCGTGGTACTGACCACCGAGCAAGCGGCCTGCGCCGCCCCCGGCGACAACAGCGCCAACCACAACAGCCAGCGTGCGCCGATCATTGGCACACCAGCGGGCCGATCAGCGGCACCTGATTCTGGTTCATGTCGACATTGAACTGCGCCTTGCAGGTTTTGCCGTCCGCCAGCGTAACTTGCAGCGAGTTCTGCGCTTGCAGGTTTTCCAGATAGACCAGGCCATCCCAACCGACCACGGTACGTGCGCCGCTCTCTTCATGCAGCACGCCTGCGCCCAACGGCAGCTCACGTTGCTGCGCATCGACCAGGACGATACTCGCGGCAATGATTTTGCTCAGCGGAAATTCCAGCAGATAACCGCTACCACGGCGTACCGCGATGCGCTGTTCAACATTGGGGCTGCGCACATTCGGCGGCAGGTTCAGCGGATCGATTTCGTACTTGCCACGGTAGTAAGCGCTGCTCCACGGCACCAGGAGATGACCGTTTTTATCGGTCTGGCCTACCTGCTGGTTTTCGTAACGCACCGGAATGTCGGCAAAACCATCGGTGCTGACCACCACAAAGGCATCGTCGATGCGGTTGGCGGCAAACACCTGCCGGTCCATCCACACCAGCGATCCACTGGCATCGGCCCAACGGGTTTCGGCGTCGGACGTGCCATACACACCGGCCTGCAACTGCACCGATTGCAGGCGCCAGGTCACGTCGGCCTGGCGATAATCGGCGCCATCACCCTTGGCGTACCCCAGATTGAAGCCGACCCCGCCCTCGGTCGGCACCGAGCGACTGTAGTTGACGCGCTGCTGGGTTTGCCCGGTCTTGCTGCGCTCGCTGCTGATCGCCAGGCTGCCACGCAGATCGAACGGGATCACCAGTTGCGCCTGCACAGCCCAGTTGCTGTCGCCGATCTCGCGGTTGGCCGACAGATAAAAACTGCTGTTGCGCCACAACGGTTTGCTCCAGCTCAGGTTGAGCAGGCGCGTACGGGAATCGTCGGCGGCACGCACATCGAAATAACCGGCACCGAGGCTGCCCCAGCGATCCAGGTTGAGGCTCAGCGTGGCCTGTTCGCTGCGGCGGCTGAGGCTGATATAGGGGCTGTCGACCACGGTCAGGTCAGCGTATTGATCGTGGCGTTGCAGGCGCTGGTAAGAAAAGCTGAAACGCTGATTGCTGTACTGATAACCGAGGCTCAATTGCTCGCCACCGTCTCCGTCGAAACGGCTCTGACTGATGGCACTGTTGAGCACGCCGAAATTGCCCAGGCGCAGGTTACCGCCGAGCCCGCCGAGGGTCAGGTTTTGCGCGGCTTCGGCATGGCTTTCCAGGGTAAAACTGTCGCTGACGCCGTAACGCAGGCTGCCGGAAGTGACGCCCGGCCCATAGTTGAAATCCTTCAGCGCGTAGTCGCGACGCAAGGTACCGGCCGCCACAGAAAAGTCGCTCAGGCCCTTTTGCAGCAAACTGCTGGTCACATAAAACGGCACCGTGGTCGACACCTGCCGCCCCAGTGCATCCGTGGTCACCACCACCGCTTCGCCGGCACCGTTGATGAACGGAATGTTGGTCAGCGTATACGGCCCCGGTTGCAGATCGGCGCTGCTGGATTTGTAGCCATTGATGAACAGATCCACCGAGGATGGCACCGCCGCCTCGCCGGCAAACTGTGGCAGCGGATAGGTCACCAGATCCGGGCGCACGGCAAAGTCGCGGGAGAATTGCACGCCCCCCAGGCGCACCGAACTGCTCCAGGGCAGCGCGCCGCTGATCACGTCGCCCGCCTCGTAGGTGAGCATTCGCTCGTCATCGGAGTAACGCCACGTGGTGTCGTAACGCAGGTAACCGTTGCTCATAGTGTTGAGCGAATCACCGGACAAGGTGCGCCGGTATTGCCCGGTATTGGACAACGTGCCCCAACTGTCGAACAGCCGCACCTCGTTCCACGCCGCCAGGTAGGTGCCGGCATCGTCGGTATCGTTGAGGTACAGGTCATAGTTGAACAGCGCGCCGAAACTGCTCAGTGCCGGCGTGCGCGGGTAGTTCTGACGATTGCCGATGAACTGCTCCGGCAACCACTCCGGTGGCACATCCAGCAGCAGGCGCTGGCCGACACTGTCGTAATCGCTGTGCAGCCCCGGCAGGCTGTCGAGGTCGACTTCGGCGCCAACACCGTCGGGCAGTTTCATGCCGGTTTCGCGTAACGCCGTGCTCGGCAGAAACAGCCGCCCGTCGCGCTGATCCACCGCCACCACACGTCCGGTATTCATCTGGTTGACCACCAGTTCGAGAAACAGCTGTGCATCGCTGACGGCCTCCATGCCGCTGGGAGGCGGCGGCAGTTCACCGGCCCCGGATGGTTGAACGAACACCAGGCAACACGCGCCGGTCATGAGCCACAACGGACGCTGAATACGGCGAGCCCATCCTGGGCTCATACGCGCTTTACGTCCGTCAATGGACTGATTCCTCCTGATACTTCCCTAGCCAGACTCATATCTCAGTGACACTACCCAACCCATGTGGCGAGGGAGCTTGCTCCCGCTCGGCGGCGCAGCCGTCGTAAACCAGTCACCCAAATCTAACTGAGACACTGCAGTCATCTGTTTTGGGGCTGCTTCGCAGCCCAGCGGGAGCAAGCTCCCTCGCCACAAAAAGCACAGCTAAAAAATCTTCGTCCGGCTACCGTGCCGGGCTGATGCTCTGCACCTGCGGCGCCCCATTGACCCGTACCTGCAACGCCGAATCAGCCGCCGCAGCACCTGGCGCCGGCCAGCGCATCACCGCGCCCGGCAACACATAACCGAGCAGTCCCTCGGCCAATGGCTTGCTCTGCCCGCCCTGCTTGATCGCCACGTCGGTCAATCGCGCATGCACCGCGCCCTGATTGCGCACCTCTACATATGGCCGCCCCTCCACGGCCACCGTGCGCCAGCTCAATTGCGGCAGGCCGATGCCTTTGGGATCTCGCGGGCGAGTGCTGTCCTCCTTGCTCCACAGCCCCGCGCCGTAGGCAAACAGCGGCACCGAATAGCGCATCTGGAAGCGGATGGCAGCGGCGGTCTTGCCGCCGTCAGCGGAGGCCGGTTGTGCGGACGGGATTTCGTCGATGATGATTCGATAAGCCAGTTCCTGCCCCGGCGGCACGTCTTTGGTGCGGGTCAGGCGCACCAGTTGTTTTTGCCCCGGCTCGATCTTCGCCACCGGCGGACTGCCAATCACGTCGCGTTGATTCTGGTATTGCTCCTCGAACCCGCTCTGGCTCCAACTGAACACGCGAATCTGCAGATTGGCGGTTTCGTTGCCGCGGTTCTCCAGCCATAACGCACTGGCCTGCTGATCGGCCTCCAGCACCGGGTCAATCGGCCAGATCAATACCGAACTGGCCGCCAGCGCGTTGCCGGTCCCAAGCATGACCAGCGCCAACATCGCGCACTGAACCAACGAATGCCGTGATGTAACTGACCCCATAGACCTGCTCCTTGTCGGCAATCCAGCCTTCGCCTCACCACGACAGTTGCACCTGCAACACGTCGCTGTACGTCCCCCCAGGCTGATTGCCCGGCAATTGCACCTGACCGTAAATCGGCAGGCTGATGTTGTTCGCATCGCTATAGGCCACCGCCACGCTCTGGCCGATGCCCAGGCTCTGGCTGTACGCCGCATCGCGAAACAGCGTATACGCCACCCGCGCGCTGCCACTGTTGATCTGCATGTGCCGGCCGCTGCTGTTGTACTGACCGCCATCGACGCTCATGTTCAGTGTCACCCCCGGTGTGCATTGCAATTGCACACCGCCGGTCAGCGCGACCTGCACCGTGCCGGTGGCCAGGGCCGAACGTGAACCGAAATTCAGCCCGCCATAGTTCGACACCCCACCGACCACCAGACACCCCGCCGTGACCGTGGCGCTGACCTGAAAGCTCTGACTGGTCGCAGCGGTCAGCGGCAGCGGCGCACTGCCCGCACAAAGCAGGAGCAGCGCGATGCAGCCTTGACGGCGCATGGCATCAGAACGTCAGTTCAACAGCGACAGTGTCGGTGTAGGTCCCTGCCGGCAAACCGGCCTTGCCCACCGCTTGACCGTAGATATTCACCGTTTGCGCCACGCCGGTGCTGGCGGCCAGATTGATCGTGCCGTCAATCGCCAACAGCTGCGAATGCCCGGCGTCGGTGTACAAGTCGTACGGCACATAATTGGCGACGCCGTCGTACAGCGCGCGCGTCCCCCCCGGTGACATGCCGTCATGGGAGCCCGCCCGGACCTTGACCGTCGGTGTGGTGCCACTGGAGCAGAGAATCGACAACGCCCCGCCACCACCGCCCAGCACTTGCCCGGTGGCCGTGGTGAACAGGCTGTTGGCGGTGCCGAAGTTCAACGCACCGAAGTTCAGACCGGTGGAGCCTCCGGCGCCGTTGACCTGACAGCTGCTGGTCAGGATCAGGCTCGAGGTGATCTGGCCGGTGACAGTGGTGGCGGCATGGGCACTGGAAAACAGTGCCAGACCAAGCAACGACAAACCTATCCTTGATGCATACATACGCATGGTTTCCGTCCTCTACGGGGTTACCAGTCGAGCGTCACCGTCAGGGTGTCGGTATAGACACCTGCCGGGACCGCGCGGGTATTCGCCACCACCGAGCCAAATACCGGGATCGGTATCTGCGCACCGCTGGTGACAGCGAAATTGTGTTGTTGACCGATGCTGTAGCTCTGACTGCCGGAGGCATCGAGAAACAACTGATAGGGAATGGTCTGGCGGCCGTTGCTCAGGCGCCGGGTGTTGCCGTCACCATGGGCGCCACCGTCGATGCTGACGGTGAAACCGGTGACCGAAGGGTTGCAGGCGACATTCAGTCTGCCACTGCTGTCACCATCGAGGCTGGCCTTGATCGGTGCGTTCCAGGTCGGGCCCTGAAGGCCGAAGTCAAGCTTGCCCAGATCGCTGACCGGGCTGGCGGGGTCGCTGGTGTTGGTCACTTCGCAGCCGGCAATGAGGATCAGCCGCGCATGAATCTGCCCGCTCACCGCCGCTTGTGCGTCGTCAGCGAGTAACGCGAGCGTACCTGCCGCCACGACCATCCAGTACTTGCCTGTCATTGTGTCCGTCCCTGCTCCTTGAGGAATGGCTCAACCACCACGTTCATTGCTGAACACCTTCCTTGCACAATCCGCATCCGGCGGATTGCCAATCACAACCTGGCGATCACCAGGTCACCGTCACCTTGACCAGGTCCGAATAACGACTGACCTTCGGAACCTCCGCCAGGCGCTCGATCCGCGCATACAACGGCAGCTCCACGGTGCCCGTGTCCGGCACTCGACCGCTGACGGGTACATCCACCACCAGTGGCACACGACGCGCGGCGTCCTGATACAAGCGGTACGGAATCGGCTTGCTGTCAGCCGCCCCGGCCATGTAACGGACTTCCCCGACACCGCCGTGCAAACCGCCATCGACGCGCAACTGATAAGGCGTGTCCGGGTTGCATTCCAGGCGCGGCAGCCGTTGATTGGTCAAGGCCGCTCCGAGTGGCCCGGCCGGGTCGTCGAGGCGCGCGGTACTGCCGAAATCAAGCACGCCGAGCTGCTCGATACCGGCCTCGCGCTGCTGGCCGATCAACTGGCAGCCGCGCTGCACATCGACACGTACCTCGACCTGAAGATCCGCCGCGTACACGGGTGCAACACACGCACCCAGCAGGCCCATGACCACCCGTAGATTCACTGCCCGGTTCCTTGTCAGCGATCACTTGCGTTGTCGTTACTGTGTTTCAGGTTAGCAACGGACGGCGATTGCGCCAGTCGATTGGATCCATGGACAGAACGGGATATGTTTCGAAAGATTGGCAACAGGCCGAATCATCTCGCTGAAAATAGCTGTACGGGCCGCACAATATTGTTCACTGACCGCCCACTTTCCAGCGACGGCACTGGAGCGTCCGTTGCACGTCTGGTTACACTGTGCCGCCGCGCTCCCGGGCGCCGGATTGATGACTCGGAGTGACGCAGCGTGCCCGCCCAACCACCGAAACGATCACGCCTGACCCAGCGCTGGCCGGCGTTGCGCCGCCTGTTCGGCAGAGGCCTGCCCGCCAGCGCGGGGCATGACGCCAGTGCGCAGTCGATCCGCGATTACTTCGGCAACAAGGCCCGCAGCCAGGGCTACACCCTCAGCCATGCCCAGCAGCGAGTGATCGATTGCATGGCGCAGCAGGCCAGCCTGCTGTTCGGCGCGTCAACGCACACCCCGCAGAGCCTTTATCTGCACGGAGCGGTCGGACGCGGCAAGAGCTGGTTACTGGATGGCTTTTTTCAGGCACTGCCAATCACGCAGAAGCGGCGCCTGCATTTCCATGAATTCTTTGCGCAACTGCATCAGGGCATGTTCCGCCATCGCCGGGAGGACGATGCCTTGGCCATCACCCTCGACGAGCTGTTGCAGGACTGTCGGGTGCTGTGTTTCGACGAGTTTCACGTGCATGACATTGGCGATGCGATGCTCATCACGCGGTTGTTCAAGGCGTTGTTCCAGCGCGGCATTCTGCTGTTGCTGACCTCCAACTATCCGCCTCAAGGCTTGCTGCCCAATCCGCTCTATCACGCGCGTTTCAAACCGGTGATCGAGCTGATCAACGCACGCATGCAGGTCATGGAAGTGGGCGGCCCGCACGACTACCGCACTCTGGCGCACAACCATGCGCATCAACTGTTCACTCAGGGCCAGTACGTGTGGCCAGCCACGTCAGCGCAGCGTCAGGCCTTGAGTCTGCCAGCAGAGAATGCGCCAGCCATTTCGTTAGTGGTCGCCAATCGGCCGTTTCAGGCGCGGCTGCATGACGATCGACGTGTGGTTTTTACCTTCGCCGATCTGTGCGAACAGCCGACGGCCGTGGTGGATTATCTGGAGTTGTGTCGGCGTTTCGACCACTGGATCATCGACCACCTGCCGCTACTGGACGGGTGCTCGATCGCCACACAACAACGCTTCATCAACGTGATCGACGTGCTGTACGACCAGGACAAACACCTGACATTGCTGAGTCGACTGCCGTTGCACGAAAGCCTGGCGGGCGACGCCATCGACCTGGCCCGCACCCGCAGCCGACTGGGCCAGTTGCAGCACCTGACAACCACCGCAGCCCACTTGTAGGGTTTCAGCGCAGTTTCGCACTCGGGTCTGCGCCGGGCAGGCATCTGCCGTTATCATGTCGCCCATTCTCAGCGACCCTCTATTGCGAATACCTTCATGCATACCCTTGCTCAATTGCGCGCCGGCGAATTGTCGGGCATTAAACGGCTGGATCTGGCCTGTGGCCTGACCGAGTTCCCGTCGCAGATCTTCGACCTGGCCGACACCCTTGAGGTGCTCAATCTCAGCGGCAACGCCTTGAGCAGCCTGCCGGATGATCTGCACCGCCTGACCCGGCTGCGTGTGCTGTTCTGCTCCGACAACCAGTTCACCGAACTGCCAGCCTGCCTCGGCCAATGCGCAGCGCTGAGCATGATCGGCTTCAAGGCCAACCGCATCGTCGAGGTGCCCGGCGCAGCGCTGCCGCCCTTACTGCGCTGGCTGATCCTCACCGACAACTGCATCGAAACCCTGCCGGACGAACTCGGCGAGCGCCCTTACCTGCAAAAACTCATGCTGGCGGGCAATCGCCTGCAATCGCTGCCCGCATCTTTAAGCGGTTGTCATCGCCTGGAACTGATCCGCATCGCCGCCAACCGCCTCACCGAGTTGCCCCCGGCGCTGCTGACATTGCCGAGCCTGACGTGGCTGGCCTACGCGGGTAATCCGCTGGAAACCGAGGCCGATGCCGCCGCCCTTGAAGCCACACCGCTGATCGACTGGTCGGCGCTGCGTCTGGAGCAACAACTGGGCGAAGGCGCCTCCGGGGTGATTTCCCGGGCGATCTGGCAACGCGCCGACGGCTCGCAGCAGCCGGTCGCGGTGAAACTGTACAAAGGCGAGATGACCAGCGACGGCTCACCGCTGCATGAAATGAACGCCTGCATCACCGCAGGATTGCACCCGAATCTGATTCGCGTGGAAGGTCGTATTCATGGCCATCCCGACGGCCAACAGGGTCTGGTGATGCAACTGATTGATCCGAGCTTTCGCAACCTCGCGGCATTGCCGAGCCTGGTGTCATGCTCGCGGGATGTCTATGCCGAGGATTGCCGCTTCACTGCCGAGGTGGCGCTGAGCATTGCCAAGGGCATCGCTGCGGCGGCCGAGCATCTGCATCAGCAAGGCATCACCCACGGCGATCTCTATGGACACAACATTCTGTTGAACGATCAGGGTGAGTGTTTACTGGGGGATTTCGGCGCGGCGTCGTTTCATGCCACCACGGACAACCTCGAAACGCGTGCGCTGCAACGCATCGAAGTAAGGGCGTTCGGGGTTTTGCTTGGGGAACTGCTGGCGCGGATCGACTCAGGGTTGAGCGATGAACGGCGTGCGGTGCTGGAAGCACTGGAGCAGCGCTGCTGTCAGGCGGATGTGCTGGCGCGGCCGGGGTTCAATGAGGTCGTGCAGCAATTGCAAAATCTCTGATTCATACAACACCTGTGGCGAGGGAGCTTGCTCCCGCTCGGCTGCGCAGCAGTCGTCGCTTTGGGACGGCTTCGCCACCCAGCGGGAGCAAGCTCCCTCGCCACAGGTCAGTTTTGAAACAAATCAGCCAGCCAGACCGACGAACATATCCTGCACGTCGTCATGGTTGTCGAGGCCTTCAAGGAACGCTTCAACTTCAGCCATCTGCTCATCGCTCAAGCCGCTGACCGGGTTCTTCGGCTGGTAGCCCAGCTTGGCCGACAGCACGGTGAAACCTTGTTCCGGCAGGGCTTTCTGCACCGAATCGAGGTCGGTCGGATCGGTCAGGAACAGGGTCGCGCCCTCTTCACCGGGTTCAAAATCCTGGGCACCGGCTTCGATCGCGGCCATTTCCGGATCGGCGTCCGGGGTGTCCGGCGACGCTTCGATCATGCCCACATGGTTGAAGTCCCAGGCCACCGAGCCCGAAGCCCCCAACTGGCCCTTGCGGAACGCCACGCGGATTTCCGCGACGGTGCGGTTGATGTTGTCGGTCACGCACTCGACGATCAGCGGCACCTGGTGCGGGGCAAAACCTTCGTAGGTCACGCGATGGTATTGCACGGTTTCGCCCAACAGACCGGCGCCTTTCTTGATGGCGCGATCCAGGGTTTCCTTCGGCATCGAGGCTTTCTTGGCCTGTTCGACCACCAGACGCAGGTGTGCGTTGGTGGTGGTATCGGCACCGTTGCGGGCAGCAATGGTGATTTCTTTCACCAGTTTGCCGAAGATTTTGCCCTTGGCGTTGGCTGCCGCTTCTTTGTGTTTAACCTTCCACTGTGCGCCCATTACTCACTCTCTTGATCTGTGGCGCCGAGACATCTATTGGCCGACGCGTGCCGGCCAGTTTATACGGCCTAAAGTCGGCAATCGACCAAAAAAATCCTATGTGGAATCGACTTCTTCACCAGAGCTTGTAGGGCGATTCTGAAAAACCCCTTTGACATAACCATTCCGCGCTGGGGTTTCGTACCCTCTGAGACCCGTATTGCCTGACAGAGCCTGTGCGAATGCTCAATGACAAGGAAAGTCCGTTCACCCTCACCCTGACTGATAGCGGATTGTGCCTGCCGGTATTGCGCTTTCACGGCGAGGAAGCGCTCAACCAGCCCTATCGCTTCGACATCGAACTGATTGGCCTGGCGCCCGCCGTGACGCCGGGCGCATTGTTGCAGCAACCTGTGTTTCTGCGCCTGAACGACCAGCATGGGATTCACGGCGTGGTCCGCAGTGCCAGTTGCGAACACCGCGGTACTCACCGGATCGGCTACCGACTTGTCGTGGTGCCAGCCCTGCAAAAGTTGGCGCAACCGAGCAAACGGCGTGTGTTCGTGCAACTGAGCGTGCCGCAGATCCTGCAGCAGTTGCTCGATGAAAATACCCTGCCTGACGATGGCTATCGGATTGAAATGACCGTGGGCCACTACCCGGCACGGCCGTTCTGCATCCAGTTCGACGAAAGCGATCTGGCGCTGCTGCACAGGCTTTGCGAAGAGGAAGGCATCCACTATCACTTTGAACACCGGGCGGACAGTCACATTGTCGTGTTCGCCGATGACAGCTTGAGCCTGCCGCAGGAACCGGCGCTGCTGCCGTTCACCGATGATGCGCAAGTGCCGTTGCCCAGTGTCAGCGCGCTGTACCAGCATCACCACGCCGCGCCCATTGCGACACTGCATGCCGTGCGCAATCGAGGGCCGCAGGCAAGCAGAGAAGCGGCCGCCAATCAGACCCCGGCCAATGCGCAAGCAACCCTGCCGTCACTGGAACAACGCCACAGTGAACAACGCAGTCGTCGCCACCTGGAGCGCCAACGTTGTCAGCACCGTTCGATCAATGGTCGCAGCGACTGCATCGGTTTACTCAGCGGACATTTGCTGCAGGTGACGGAGCACCCGATCAACAGCTTCAACGAACAATGGCGGATCACCTCCATCCGCCACCAGGGTCAGCACCCATCGATTCTTGACCCGCGTCCGAGCGAACATCGCTATCACAACGACTTCACCGCTCAACCCTGGTCAAGCGACTTCCGCCCGCCGCTCAAACAACCGCGCCCCGGCATCGCCGGTTATCATCTGGCGCAAGTGCTTGGCGCGACGGGGCATCCGGCGCGACTCGATGAACAAGGGCGCGTCGCCGTCAGATTGTGGCCTGCGCAACCATCGTCAACCGCCGATAGCGATGCAATCTGGCTACCTGTCGCCATGACCCGAGCCAACGGCCGAGTGGCGCCCGATGACTTGCCTTGTGCAGGCAGTGAGGTATGGGTGAGTTTTCTTGATGGCGATCCGGACCGACCGATTCTATGCCTGGGCACCCAGCGCAATCCGCCGCCGCACAAAACACCGCCCCTGCACGACGACAGCTTATTGCTCGACTGGCTGCTCAATCAGCCGCACTCCCTGTAGGCGCCGTCAGCCCTTGTCGGCCTTGCCCGCCGCCGCTGCAAATTTCGCCAGGCGTACGTCCAGATGCCGGGGGCGCCGGCCATGATCTTCAGCGCGCTCCTTGCGGCGGATGGCGTTGCGCACCATCAGCGAGCCGAGGTAGCGGATCGGCTCCGGCGGAAAATACCCCAGCGGCCCGTTGACCAGTGGTGAGCGGGACCACGGGTTATCCAGGCCCTGCACCAGCGACGCGAGAATCTGCCCGCCCATGTGACACGGGCCGACACCACTGCCGGAGTAACCAAAGCCGTAAAACACATTGCCGCTATTGCTCATCTGGCCAAAGAACGGCAAACCGGTGACCGAGCGATCCGAGGGCCCATTCCACGTCGCATCGATTTTTACTTCGGCAAACGCCGGGAAAAAGTCGCCGAGACTGCGCTTGAGCAAGCCCGCATACGGCGATGGCTGATCGAACACCGGCAGCATTCGCCCGCCATAGGCAAAGGTGTTGCCGCCCTTGCCGAGCATGATCCGGCCGTCAGCGGTGTTGTGGTAGTAGTGCACGAAAATCCGCGAGTCGAGTACGGTGACGCCACTGGTCAAACCGATGTCCTGCAACAGATCCGGACGCGGTTCGGTGATCAGCATGTCGCTGGAGACAATCGCCACACTGCGTTCGAACTGTGGAAAGGCACGGGCCATCCACGCGTTCATCGCCAGCACCACACGGTCGGCGATGACGTTGCCGTTCGCCGTCTGGATCCGCGCCGGGCGCCCTTCTTCGAGGCCGGTCATCGCCGTGTTTTCGTGGATCTTCACCCCCAATTGCAACGCCACCCGGCGCAATCCGCGCACCAGTTTGCCCGGTTGCACACTGGCCGCCGCTGGCGAAAACCAGCCTTCCAGATGCTTGCTCGACCCGGCCATGCGCTGCACATCGGCGACCGGACGTTGGCTGAACGAGTTGATGCCGTTGCGCTCAAGCGCCGCGATCACTGCATCTGTCGAGCCGACCTGCGCCTGATTGGTCGCGGTGTACAAGGTGCCGTCGAGACGGTATTCGGCATCGACGCCGTACTGTTCGCAGAACTCGCCGATGGCATGAATGCTGCGCTCGGACTCCTTGACCAGGCGCACTGCTTCCTCAACACCGAACAAGCGCTCGAGGGTGAAATACTTGGCCGACCACGACAGCGCACAGCCGCCATTGCGGCCACTGGCGCCGGCGCCGCAGATGTCGGCCTCGATCAACAGCACATCGAGTTCGGGGTTCTGTTGCTTGAGCATGATCGCCGTCCACAACCCGGTGTAACCACCGCCGACGATGCACACATCGGTGCGGACTTCGCCTTGCAGAGGTGGGCAAGTCGCCGACGTATCGGCCTGCAAGGCCTGCTCCAGCCAAAACGGTCTCATGGGTTTTCTCCAGTCAGTGGGCCACGGCACAGCCTGCCGCGAACGCCGCAGCAGGCCACGAGGCAAGGGTTTTCAGGTACGCAGCGGTTTGATCGTCAGCCGGCAATTGGGAATTGAGGCGCGCGGCTCCATCAGGCCAACCGGGCGGCTGTTCCAGTGTGGAATCAGCACCAGCGCCGAGAACAGCGCGCAACCGGCGAAGACGATGAACACCGTCACCGAATCGAAGTACCCAGGCAGCAAGCCACCGAGCACCGCGCCGACCGAGCCGCAGCCGTTGACGAATCCGGCCGCCGTGGCGCCCGCCTTGGCTTTGCCGAAGTCGATGGCGGCCGCGCCGCTGATCATCGAGTCCGGGCCGTAGAGGGTCAGGCCCATGACAAACAGCAGCGCCACCACCAGCAACACGCTGCCGGTGTGTAACGCGCCCATGAACAACGCCAGCGTCACGGTCAGTGCCAACAGACTCAGCACGCAGGCCGGCATGCGCCGGGCGCCGAAAAGTTTGTCCGAAGCCAGACCGATCATGATTGGCCCGAGCAACCCGGCCAGTTCAAAAGACGTGGGAATGATCGCCGCGCCAACCTTGCCGACGCTGGGCATTTGCTCGAAAACGATCACCGGCCCCCACAACAGAATCGCGTAACGCGCCGGTTTCAGCATGAAATACGCAAGACCCAGCACCAGCACCGTGCGGTTGCGCAGGATCTCCTTCAACGGCTCCCACACACTGAGTTTACTGTTGGCTTCGGCCTCTTCAGCACTCAGTTCCGGCTCCGGTTCCACCGCTGGCAGGCCGACGTCTTCCGGTTTGTCGCGCTGGAAGATAAAGAACAGAACAGCCACCACCGCCACCACCACCGCGCTGGAGATAAACGCCGCGTGCCAGGTACCGACGAGCGTGTACGCCCACCAACCGGCGAATGGCGACGCCACCAGACCGCCAAAGGCGTAGCAGGAACTCCACAACCCGAGCACGCGCCCGCGCTGCTCGGAAGGGAAAAAACTGCCCAGGTTTTTACACAAGCCCGACCATCCGGTGGACTGCGCCAACCCCTGGATCAACATGCAGGTGGCGAAGATCGGCAACGTCGCAAAACTGCCCATCACCAGCGCCGCCGCCGCGGAGATCAGCAAGCCACCGAGCACCACGACCCGTGGGCCAAAGCGGTCGGCGAGCATGCCCCAGGTGAATTGGCCGATGGCGTATGCCGCCAGATAGATCGCATCGAGGTTGGCCATGGCCATCTTGTCGAGCATGAACGTCGGGTCTTCGCCGATGCCCAGTTTGGCCACCGAGAACGCTTTGCGAGTGAAGTAGAAAGCGGCGTATGCAAGCCAGGTGATCGCGAAAATCTGCATGCGCCAACGCGCAATGGTGCCGATGTGCTTGTTCATGGTGGTTCTGACCTCAGGGTGTGAGTGTGCCGGCAGAATCGTTGAGTAAACGCCTGTGTTTTTTATTGTTGAGCACTGCGATATCACCCCATCCCTATGGCGATACCGGTCAGATGAGTCCTGCTTTTGCACACGCAGGCTCATCGCCAACCCTGCTGTCCGAGCGGGCAGTCAGCGATGGCGTGAGCGGATCAAAGCAATTACTGTTTAATAAATAAAATCGATTTATCGTATTTCACACATAAGCTCAGCTTGTTACTGACCGTTTAATCAGGAGCCACCATGTCTGTCTCCCACGCTCAGCTCAAAGCGTTTCATGCCGTGGCCGTACACGGAAGCTTCACCAAAGCCGCCGAGCGGCTTTTCCTCACGCAACCGGCGATTTCCGACCAGGTGCGCAAACTGGAAGAGCGCTTCGGCGTTCTGCTGTTTCATCGCAATAAACGTTCGGTACGCCTGACGGATCTGGGCGAGCGCTTGCTGGCGATCACCCAGCGCCTGTTTGTGATTGAAGCCGAAGCACAGGAATTGTTGCAGGAGTCCCAGGCCTTGCAGACCGGCAGCCTGATTCTGGCGGTGGATGCGCCGGTGCATGTGCTGCCGCAGATCGCGCGATTTTGCGAGCGCTATCCGGGGATCAGCGTGAAGATCGAGACCGGCAACACCGATGAATCACTGTTTCGGCTGTTCAACTATCAGGCCGATCTGGCGCTGCTGGGCCGCGATGTCAGTGATGAGCGCTTGCTCTGCGTGCCACTGCGCAACGATCCGATGGTGGCGTTCGTGTCGCGCAATCATCCGTGGGCCGAACGCGAGTCGATCTGTCTGGCGGACCTCGACGACACGCCGCTGGTGTTGCGCGAACATGGTTCGGTGACGCGGCAGACGCTGGAAGAGGAAATGGCCCGGGCCGGATTTCGCATACGCCCGGCCATTCAGGTCGAAGGCCGGGAAGCGGCACGCGAGGCGGTGGTGGTGGGGATTGGTGTCGGGGTGGTGTCGGCGGCGGAGTTTGGTGCGGATTCGCGGGTGTGCGCATTGCCGATCATCGATTGCACCCGGCGCTTGACCGAGACACTGGTGTGTTTGCGCGAGCAGAGTTCGCGGCGGGTGGTGGCGACTTTCCTGGAGATGGTCCGCGAGAGTCTTGTGTAATCAGGACCTGCCCCATCGCTGGCAAGCCACTCCCATAGGGATTCAGCCCGTTCACACATTTTGTGTACACCAGAAAAACCTGTGGGAGCTGGCTTGCCAGCGATGAATGCGCCACGGTGTATCAGACTGGTGCGAGACCAAAAAAAGCCTGAATCAAGCGCAACTCCCGTCGCCGCTCCATGCAGCCGATCATGTGCCGATTGACCAGTCCCTCGCCAACAATCGGAATCGCTACCACTCGCGGGTCATGGCTGACTTCCACCGAGGACACCACGCCCACCCCCAGTTCCGCCGCCACCGCTTCCGTTACTGCCTCGCGGCTGTCCAGTTCCAGCAACACCCGCGGCTGGATCGACGCCTGCGTACAGGCCTGGTCAAACGTGCGCCGGGTAATCGAACTCGGCTCACGCAGCACCATGATCACTTGATCCAGCTCTTTGAGTTTCACGTCTGAAGCGCGCGCCGCCCACGGATGCCCTGCCGGCACCAACGCGCAAATCCGCGACTCGCTCAGCGCCTGCAAATGCAGGCCTTTACGCGGTTCGACTTCGGTCAGCACGGCCACGTCGGCGTGTTCGGATAACAGCGCCGCCAGGGTTTCCTGCGCATTGCCCAAGCGCAGATTGACCGTGATCCCCGGATAGCGCGCACGCAGACTGGCGAGCATCGGCATCACCATGTGCGGGCCATCCGCCGCCACTTCCAGCCGCCCGGTGAGCAATTGCCGGTTGGCTTCGAGCATCGTCTGCGCTTCTTCCGCCAGCCCGAACATCGCCCGGGTAATGGCCGCCAGTTTGGTGCCCTCCTCCGTCAGTTCCACCCGTCGCGCAGTGCGTCGCAGCAAGGTGATCTGGTAGTGCTCCTCCAGCGCCTTGATGTGTCCGGTGACCGCCGGTTGGCTGATAAACAGGCGCGCGGCGGCACGGGTGAAGCTGCCCTCACGGGCCACGGCATCAAAGGCGCGAAGCTGGAACAGATTCATGAATAACTCTCACTGATGGTTGGCATAACAACAAACAATTTGATTGATGCAACGGCGAATTGCAACGTATGCCCCGTAGCTTCATACCCCAGCGCAATCCGAGGACACACGAATGAGTATCGCCGAACCCATCCTGCTCACTCCCGGCCCGTTGACCACTTCGGCCCGCACCCGCCAGGCGATGATGGTCGACTGGGGGTCATGGGATGACCGCTTCAATCAACTGACCGCCAGCCTTTGCGAACAACTGCTGGCGATCCTCAATGGCGCCGCGACCCATGAATGCGTGCCCCTGCAAGGCAGCGGCACCTTCGCGGTTGAAGCGGCCATCGGCACACTGGTGCCACGCGACGGCAAAGTGCTGGTGCTGATCAACGGCGCTTATGGCAAGCGTCTGGCGAAGATCTGCGAAGTGCTCGGCCGATATTTCAGTACCTTCGAAACCGCTGAAGACGAACCGACTACCGCTGCTGACGTCGATCGTCTGCTGCGCGCCGACGTCTCCATCACCCACGTCGCCTTGATTCACTGCGAAACCAGCACTGGCATCCTCAATCCGTTGCCAGAGATCGCCCAGGTTGTTCAGCAACACGGCAAACGTCTGATCATCGATGCCATGAGTTCCTTCGGCGCACTGCCGGTGGATGCGCAGCACGTGCCGTTCGATGCGCTGATCGCCGCGTCCGGCAAATGCCTGGAAGGCGTGCCGGGGATGGGTTTTGTTTTCGCTCGCAAAGAGTCGCTGGCTGCGGCGGCCGGCAATTCGCATTCGCTGGCGATGGACCTGTTCGACCAGCACGCCTACATGAAAAAAACCGGACAGTGGCGCTTCACCCCGCCGACCCACGTGGTCGCGGCGCTGCACGAAGCCCTGCTGCAATACAACGAAGAAGGCGGCCTGCCGGCACGGCACGCGCGCTACGTCGCCAACTGTCAGGCCCTGATGGAAGAGATGGGCAAGCTGGGTTTGCGCAGCTTCCTGCCGGCGGCCATTCAGGCGCCGATCATCGCCACGTTTCATGCACCGAAAGATCCGCGTTACCAGTTCAAGGATTTCTACGAACGGGTCAAGGCCAAGGGTTACATCCTCTACCCCGGCAAACTGACCCAGGTCGAAACCTTCCGCGTTGGCTGCATTGGTCACGTCAGCCCGGACGAAATGCGCCAGGCCGTCGCGGCAGTGGGCGAAGTACTGCGCGAGATGGAAGTCCTCGACATCTGATCCGACTTGATCCCTGTGGGAGCGGGCTTGCCCGCGATAGCGGTATGACATTCAGCATAAATGTCGACTGAAAGTGCCCCATCGCGGGCAAGCCCGCTCCCCACAGGATCGCCGAACCTTTTGAATAGCTTGTTCTCATAGGAATCTTTGCCATGAACTACACCAACCCAACCCAGCTGCAAGCCGCCATCCTCGACTGGGCCGGCACCGTGGTCGATTTCGGCTCGTTCGCACCCACGCAGATTTTCGTCGAAGCCTTTGCCGAGTTCGACGTCCAAGTCTCCATCGAAGAAGCCCGCGGGCCAATGGGCATGGGCAAGTGGGATCACATCCGCACTCTGTGCGATCAGCCACAAGTCGCCGAGCGTTATCGCAAAGCGTTCGGCCGCACCCCGACCGACGATGACGTCACCGCCATCTACAACCGCTTCATGCCCCTGCAAATCGAGAAAATCGCCGAGCACTCGGCGCTGATTCCCGGCGCGCTGGAGACCATTGCCAACCTGCGCCAACAGGGCATCAAGATCGGTTCCTGCTCCGGCTATCCGAAACAGGTGATGGACAAAGTCGTGGCGCTGGCCGCCAGCAACGGCTACGTCGCCGACCACGTAGTCGCCACCGACGAAGTACCCAATGGTCGCCCATGGCCGGCGCAGGCACTGGCCAACGTGATTGCCCTGGGTATTGACGATGTCGCCGCTTGCGTGAAAATCGACGACACCGTCCCGGGCATCCTCGAAGGCCGTCGCGCCGGGATGTGGACCGTGGCGCTGATCTGTTCCGGCAACGCGCTTGGGCTTGATTACGCCGGTTTCCGTGCGCTGGGCAGCGACGAACTGGCCAGCGAGCGCAAGCGCATCCACGCGTTGTTCGAAAGTTCGCGCCCGCATTACATGATCGACACCATCAGCGATCTGCCGGAAGTAATCGCGGACATCAACAAGCGTCTGGCTCGGGGCGAAATGCCACAAACCGTGTAAGTGCCAAATAAAAAACACCGCCGACTTCAAATCAAGTCCGCGGTGTTTTTAGTGACTACGATGTAAGCAGTCACGACTTATTACACGTCAACTTCCGTTAGCTTATTCCGAGATCAATTTATTATTTGCATCGAAAGCCAGGCCGTCCGGATACCGTTTACTGCCATCCGGAAATCTCACTGTTCCATCTTCCCAAACAACACGCCCATCCGGGTATTCAGTCGTATTATCCGACCAGACAATCCGCCCATCGGGAAACTCGACGCGACCATCCTGATGGTGAATAACACCGTCCGGGCCCTTCAGCGAAGTTTGATTCGCATCGATCAGGCTGCCATCGGGCAGCGAGGTCGAGCCATCCTTGTTAAGGACTCCACCCAGATTGATCACAAGTGTCGCCAGAGCAATGGGGTCAATACTGAAGTTGATGGTCGGCCATGGCATTGGCGGCCTTTCCACTTTTACAGGCGCGGTAGTTTCGCCGGGCGCTACTGGCTTGGTCGGCGTAACGGTATCGACTGGCTTGACCGGTGGCTTGGTCGGCGCATCAGGTTTGACCGGTGGTTTGACCGGCGCAACAGGCTTGACCGGCGGCTTGACCGGCGCAACAGGCTTGACCGGCGGCTTGACCGGCGCAACAGGCTTGACCGGCGGCTTGACCGGTGCAACAGGCTTGCCGGTGCGACGGGCTTTACTGGCGGCTTCACTGGCGCTACTGGTTTCACCGGTGATGTGACTGGCGAAACGGGTTTGACCGGCGCCGGTTTGCTGATCGGGCTTGGCTTGAGACCGGGCTGCGGCTTGGGAACAGGCTTCCTGGCCATTGCCTTCTTTACAACATA
Source organism: Pseudomonas sp. FW305-7 (assembly GCF_058786735.1). Lineage (NCBI taxonomy): Bacteria > Pseudomonadati > Pseudomonadota > Gammaproteobacteria > Pseudomonadales > Pseudomonadaceae > Pseudomonas > Pseudomonas sp. FW305-7. The sequence continues at coordinate 29,447 of NZ_JBYSZA010000021.1, read as the reverse complement.
TGCGTTTTGATTTTTGCTCGTAAACATGGCGCACCTAATTAAATAAATAATTAACAAACAATAAATTCCCTGGCAAACCAACAACACTCAGGAACTGAAAACAACATTAACCAGCACACTAAAATCACACAAGACAAAGTCAAATACAGAATATAAACAACACACCGTTACACCCAACTTATCCACACAGACACAACCAATGATACTTGGTATTAATTAAGTGCCCCTTCACCTTCTCTCAGCCAAACCCCAAATACATCGCCCGGCAACGCACAATTAAAAAATCGTTCATTCAAGGCAAAAACCACCCATCGGGTTTACAGTTAAAGCATGCCGTCGCTCAAGAACGGCCGTTTTCGACGCTGATCTGTGAGGAAACACCGTATGCCGTGGACAAGCTCCGAATCTCGCTACAGCACCGTATCGGTTCTGCTGCACTGGCTGATGCTGGTGTTGTTGGTGCTGGTGTACGCCAGCATGGAATTGCGCGGCCTGTTCCCCAAGGGCAGTGGAGGGCGCACGCTCATCAAGGAAGCCCACTACATGCTCGGCCTGACCGTGTTCGTGCTGGTGTGGTTTCGCCTGCTGGCCCGCAGCGTCGGCCCCGCCCCGCAGATTTTTCCTGCTTCGCCGCAATGGCAAACCGTGCTGGCTCGGCTGATGCACTGGGCGCTGTACCTGTTCATGATCAGCATGCCGATTCTCGGCTGGTTGATCACCAGCGCCGAAGGGCATCAGGTGATGTTCTACGGGTTTGATCTGCCGTTGCTGGTGGGTGAGGACAAAGCGTTCGCCAAACAAGTGGAAGGCTGGCACGTGCTGATCGCCACTATCGGTTACTGGCTGATCGGGCTGCACGCGCTGGCGGGGATCTACCACCATTACGTGGTGAGGGATAACACGCTGTTGCGGATGATGCCCAAACGCGGCTGAAACGCTTTTGGAGGCATGCTGGATTCTCTGTGGCGAGGGGATTTATCCCCGATGGGCTGCGCAGCGACCCCAATTCAGCCACAACTGGTCCTCCTGATTTACCGCGTATTGAAGTTTTGGGGCCGCTTCGCAGCCCATCGGGGCGGTGCGACGTTTCGCTAAATCCCCTCGCCACAATAAATCCCCTCATGACAGAGATACGCTGCAATCAGGGGACGCGGTCGAATCCCCGTCGCCCCTGCAATCCGCCGGTATGCACGAAAATCAGCCGAGTGCCGCGGGCAAATCTGCCCGCCTCGACGTGGCTCTTTAGCGCCAGCAACGCCTTGCCGGTGTAAAGCGGCTCCAGCAGCATACCGCTCGCCTGCTGGCTACGGTCGATAAACTCAAGCAGCCCAGCATCGACCTTGGCAAAACCGCCACGACTGGCATCAATCAATTCATACCCTGTATTGGCCATTCCAGCTTCGTGGAGGACTGCCTTGATCTGAGGCGCCACCCCATGATCCTCCGGCACCGCCAGCGCGCCATACACCGGATGCGCACCCGCCTCCGCCAGCACCAGCCCCGCCAAAGTGGTTCCGGTGCCACATGCGAGCCACCATCCGTGGTAATCGCTCCAGCCGAGATTCGCCAATTGCGCGTCCACCTGAACCTTCAGCGCCGCGCAACCCAACGCCCCAGGCAATCCACCGCCGCCCTCTGGCACCGCAAACAGCGTCGGATATTGCGCCTGCCACGGTGCCCAGAACCCCGGTTCATGCCGCGCCCGATAACCGCCGTAACCCAGCCAATGCAGCTGCATGCCGAACGCCTGCAAATCCCTCGCCGTGGGCGTTTCCTGCGCATGCCCACGCAATAGCCCGACCGTTTTGAAGCCTAGCCGTTTGCCCGCCGCCGCTAGTGCATGCAGATGATTGGAATGCGCGCCGCCGAGGCTGATGATGCCTTCGGCACCGGCCCGTTCGGCAGCCTTGAGATGCTCGGTGAGCTTGAACCACTTGTTGCCGCTGATCAGCGGATCGATCTGATCCAGGCGCAGGATCGCCACTTCAACATTGGCGGCGGTGAGCCAGTCCAGATGAAGGTGTTCGAGGGGGGTTTGGGACAGCCAATCGGAGGGAGGCAAAAACATGAGCGGCGATTCGATCTGGACAGAGCCAGCATTCTAGTCGCTCATAAGCAGCCATCGCGAGCAGGCTCACTCCTGCATTTGAAATGCGTCCACCTGTAGGAGTGAGCCTGCTCGCGATAGCCATTGGCACGCTAGGCCTGGGAAATCAGAGTTCGGCCGCCAGACGCGAGCCCTGGTTGATCGCCCGTTTGGCATCCAGCTCGGCCGCGACATCCGCACCGCCGATCAGGTGCACGTTCTGCCCGGCCTCCACCAGCCCGTCGTGCAGCTCACGCAACGGATCCTGGCCCGCGCAGATCACAATGTTGTCCACCGCCAACACCTGCGGCTCGCCGGTTTCGCCGATACGGATGTGCAGGCCTTCGTCGTCGATGCTCAGGTATTCAACGCTGTTGAGCATCTGCACCTGCTTGTTCTTCAGACCTGTGCGATGAATCCAGCCGGTGGTCTTGCCCAGACCGTCGCCGACCTTGGTTTTCTTGCGCTGCAACAGGAACACTTCGCGGGCCGGTGCATGTGGCTCAGGTTTGATCCCGGCGACACCACCCCGTGCCTCAAGGTGAGTGTCGATGCCCCACTCCTTCCAGAACGCGGCGCGATCCTGGCTGGTGGCCACACCTTGATGGACAAGGAATTCCGACACGTCGAAACCGATACCGCCAGCGCCAATCACCGCGACACGCTTGCCGACCGGCTTGCGCTCAAGGATCACGTCGAGATAGCTCAATACCTTGGCATTCTCGACGCCCGGAATGGCCGGCACACGCGGCGCAATACCGGTGGCGAGGATGATCTCGTCATAACCGCCTTCCACTAGTTTCGCCACGTCGACACGGGTGTTCAGGCACACCTCGACATGGGTGGTCTGCAACTTGCGTTTGAAGTAGCGCAGGGTTTCAAAAAATTCCTCTTTGCCCGGCACACGCTTGGCGATGTTGAACTGGCCGCCAATCTCACTGGCCGAATCGAACAAGGTCACCTGATGGCCGCGCTCGGCCGCCACGGTGGCGGCGGACAACCCGGCAGGACCGGCACCGACCACGGCGATTTTCTTGATCTGCTGCACCGGCAAATAGTTAAGCTCGGTTTCGTGGCAGGCACGCGGGTTGACCAGGCAACTGGTGAGCTTGCCGCCGAAGGTGTGGTCAAGGCACGCCTGGTTGCAGCCGATGCACGTATTGATTTCGTCGGCACGGCCTTCGGCAGCCTTGTTGACGAAGTCCGGGTCGGCGAGGAACGGCCGCGCCATCGAAACCATGTCGGCATCGCCCTCGGCCAGAATCTGCTCGGCGATTTCCGGGGTGTTGATGCGGTTGGTGGTGATCAGCGGAATGTTCACCGAACCGCGCAGCTTGGCCGTGACCTTGCTGAATGCCGCACGCGGCACTTTGGTGGCGATGGTCGGGATCCGCGCCTCGTGCCAGCCGATACCGGTGTTGATGATGGTCGCGCCTGCCTGCTCGATGGCTTTGGCCAGGGTGACGATCTCGTCCCAGGTGCTGCCGCCCTCGACCAGATCGAGCATCGACAGACGGAAGATGATGATGAAGTTCGGGCCGACCGCTTCGCGGACGCGACGCACGATCTCCACCGGCAGGCGCATACGGTTTTCGTAGCTGCCGCCCCAACGGTCGGTGCGGTGGTTGGTATGCGCGGCGAGGAACTGGTTAATGAAATAACCTTCCGAGCCCATGATCTCGACGCCGTCGTACTCGGCGGTCTGCGCCAGTACCGAACAGGTGACGAAATCGCTGATCTGCTTTTCGATGCCTTCCTCGTCCAGCTCTTTGGGCTTGAACGGATTGATCGGCGCCTGAATCGCACTTGGCGCAACTTGTTTCGGGCTGTAGGCATAACGTCCGGCGTGGAGGATCTGCATGCAAATCTTGCCGCCCGCTTCATGCACCGCGCGGGTGACGATGCGGTGCTTGAGCGCTTCTTCCTCGGTAGTCAGCTTGGCCGCGCCGGAGTACACGCCGCCCTCATCGTTCGGGCCGATACCGCCAGTCACCATCAGGCCGACGCCGCCACGGGCACGTTCGGCAAAGTACGCCGCCATGCGCTCGAAGCCGCCCGGTTTCTCTTCAAGACCAGTGTGCATCGAGCCCATCAGGGTGCGGTTGCGCAGCGTGGTGAATCCCAGGTCCAGCGGGGCCAACAGGTGCGGGTAATGAGCGGTGGTCATCGGTAACTCCACAACGAGCGATCACGGAAAAATTGCGGGAGCTCTGCGTCCCCCGTCAGTCATGTTCGACAGACTAAGAGTCGCATCGCTGTCACTCAATGACCGTAACTGACAAGTTAATGATCAAAATGCGCAGCGCCCCTTGGCAACCAGCGCCATGGGCCCTACCCTAGTCGCCACACCCTGTACCCGGCTGTTGTTGGTTTTCATGCGCAAACTTCTGTACCTGTTTTTCTCCATGGCCATCGTGGCCACCCTGACCACCTACGCCATGTGGGCGGCAGACCGGCCGGCGGGACATTACCTGTCGGACTTGCGCATCAAACTGGCGGTCGACCAAGGCACACCGGCCGACCGTGGTAATTTGCTCGGCATCCAGCCCGAACTGTTCCCTACCGATTATCAGAGCCCCGAGCGCCTGCACCGCAAACTCGCGGCCTATCTGCAGCAAGCGCAGGATCAGGGCCTGTTGAACGACAAAACCGTGGTGGTGTTGCCGGAACACATCGGCACCTGGCTGATGATCAGCGGCGAGAAAGATGAGTTGTATCAGGCGCCAAGCCTCGCCGAAGCGATGAACTGGCTGGCGGCGAGCAATCCACTGTTATTCGCCCGCGCCTGGCTCAGCGCCAAGGGCAGTGACCGCGTCAACGACGCGCACCTGCGCATGAAGTCGCGCTCCATGGCCAAGGATTACCAGGCCTTGTTCGGTGGTCTGGCCAAGGAGTTTCACGTGACGCTGGTAGCCGGCTCGATCGTGCTGCCCGAGCCCAGCATCCGTGATGGTCAGCTAAAACCCGGCAGCGGCGCGCTCTATAACAGCAGCGTGGTATTCGGTCGCGACGGTGTGCCCCTCGGCCAACCGCAACGGCAGATGCATTCGGTGTTCGATCAGCGTGATGTGATTCAGGCCGGTGAACAGACAATCAACGTCGTCGACACCCCGGCCGGGCGCCTCGGCGTGTTGATCGGCAGCGACAGCTGGTATCCGGACAACTATCGCAAACTCGACGAGCAAGGCGCGCAATTGGTTGCGGTACCGGCGCAGGTGTTCGGCCATGGCACGTGGGACAAGCCGTGGCGTGGCTATAAGGGTTCGAGCACACCGAGTTCGGTCAGCCTCAAGCCCGGTGAGGTCAGCGAAGGTCAGGCATGGCATCGCCTGACCCTGACCGCGCAACCGCCCAGCAGCCGCGCGATTGCCGGCATGAGCGTGTTTCTGCGCGGGCAGTTCTGGGACCTGTCGAGCTCCGGTCAAAGTTTTCTCAGCAGCAACGGTCAGCAGTTCGCCGATGGCGAAGCCCGTGGCGCCCGTTTGCTGAATATCTGGTTGTAAATGATGAAGCCGCTACCGATGCGCCTCGGGGATCTGTCGGTAGGTTTCGTGCATAGCCTCGCCGATGCCGTGCGCAGTCATGGCGCCGATCCCCAGCCGCTGCTTGAGCAATACGGTCTGGATGCCGCTCGTTTGGCCGAGGCCGGAGCACGGCTGTCGATTCCGCGTTATATGCGTCTGGGCCATAGCGCGATTCAACTGACGGAAGATCCGGCATTAGGCCTGCGCATGGGCCAGCTCAGCCGATTGAGCCAGGCGGGACTGGCCGGTGTGACCGCCGCGCAGGCGCCGACGGTGCGTGAAGCGGCCCGCTGCCTGATCCGTTTCGAGCCGTTGTACGGTTCCAATTATCGCGGCCAGTCGAGTTTCCACGAAGACGCCAACGGTGCTTGGTTGCGCTTCTATTCGATCAGCCCGTACAACGCCTACAACCGCTTTGTGGTGGACTCGATCATCGCTGGCTGGTTGCACCAGTTATCCAGCGTCGGTCGCGAACCATTGCGCGCCGAGCGCATCGACATCGAATTCGATGAACCGGATTATCGCGATGCCTATGCAACCCTGGGAGATAACCCGATTCAGTTCGGCGCCGAACGCAACCAATTACGCCTGAGCCTGAGCAGCCTCGCCCAGCGCAACCCCGAACACTGCCCGAGTACCTGGCGGCACTTGCTGCAACTGTGTGAACGGGAACTGGAACAACTGACCCGCACCCGCAGCCTGCGCGAGCGCATCACGCAATTGCTCGGTCCGTTGCTCAACGGTGGCCGGGAACCGGATCTGGAGGAAGTGGCGGCACGCCTGAAGCTGCCGACCTGGACCTTGCGGCGCAAACTGGCCGAGGAAGGCACACAGTTTCGCGCGATCCTCAATGACACTCGGCGTGATCTGGCGATGACCTACATCCGCGACACAGAACTGGCGTTCGGCGAGATCGCTTACCTGCTGGGGTTTGCTTCAGCCGAAGCGTTCCAGCGAGCGTTCAAGCGCTGGAGCAGCCAGACGCCTGGCGAATTCCGCCGCAGTCATCGCAAAACAGCCTGAAACCTCAAAGCTCGGTCGCATCTTCCGCAGGCTCTGGCGGATCCAGCTCAAAGGCCTGGTATTCGAGCAGTTCTTCTTGATAGTCGTCCATCGTGTATTCCCCCTACTGCTCTCTTCATTTGTGTCCCGAGCATATCGCGCCTGTGTGAAGGAAAAGTGAAACACGACCTTCATGGATAAAACGTAGCAGGCGGTCAGGAATTTATCATGGGATTTTTCAAGAAGGCCTGAAACCACTGTGAGAGCAGGCTTGCTCGCGAAAGCGTCGGCACATCCGACATCGATGTGACTGATCAACCGCTTTCGCGAGCAAGCCCGCTCCCACAGGAGGGTGCCCGGCTCTGGCCTATTGGCCGTTGGCAGGCAACGCCGGAATCGGCTCGGACGGCGGTGGGATGTTCGTCGGATTAGCCGGTGGCGTGATGGTTTCCGTGGTCGGCGCAGGGTCTGCGCTTGGTGCCGGAGTGATCGGCGTAGCGTCCACTGGCGGCGCAACCGGCTCGGAACTGACCGGGGCGGTCTCTACGGGCGCTGGTGCGGTCACGGCCGGGTCTGCCGCAGGAGCAGTTTCAGCAGCCGGCGTCAGATTCGTCGGAGCCGCTTTCGGCTCAGGTACGCCCAGGTCGGTCTTGGGTTTCTCCTCGATGTGCGCCGCTTTCTTCGTCTCTGCCGGCAAGAACTGCTCGACCAGGGTAAAGAAGCGCTCATAGAACTTCTGCGCCGTCACCGTTTCACTGGCGACCTTGACCATCGAATCGTCCGACGAGCCGATCGGCATCGACACCGAGCCGAGCACACCGACACCCAGACTGGCCGAATTGTTGGTCTTCTTCAGTGCGTAGCGATCCTGCAGGGCGTTGGCGAACACCGTGGCGTGATGCTTGCCACTGGCATCTTCGGCACAGACCACGTTGAAACTGATTTCCAGGTGCGTTTCGCCGGTCTGCTGGAAGCTCTTGTGACCGCTGACCAGTTTAGGGTCGCTGCTGGTGATGATGTAGCCCTGACTGAGCAACGCCCGGCGTGCCGCTTCGCAACTGGCGGTGTCGGTCACCGGATAATTGCGCGAGAACGTACCGGAATCATCGAAGTTTTCATGCTCATACATCGGCTTGTCTTTCGAACAGCCGGCAACAGCGGTCAACAACAGCGCCAACCCGACAACACGCATGGGAGTGGAAATCAACATTGAACATCCTGAGGGAAAACAGTCCGGGGCGTATTGTGCAACAGATCGTGACCCCGCGGCGTATGGATTAGTGTCTTAAAACGGTTACAACTCTATCGACCTTCGGCGTCGGGAAAAAGTCGCCTCGATAAATGATCGATGAAAACCCGCAATTTGGCGGTGGCATGGCGGCTAGACGGCCACAAGACCCAAAACTGCCCGGTGTGCTCCAGATACGCGTCCAGCACCCGCTGCAGGCGTCCCTGCGCGACGGCTTCATGGGTCATGAAATCCGGCAGGCAGGCAATGCCCATGCCGGCGAATGCCGCGTGGGCAACGGCCTCAATGGACGTGCTGACCAGCCGCGCCGGCAATATCGGCTCTGCGGTGAAGGGTTCTCTACGCAAGGGCCACGGCTCCAGTTTGCCGGTGGCATGGAAGGTGTGGCGTAAACACGCGTGAGTCGCCAGCTCGGTGGGGGTTTGTGGCACACCGCGTTGCTGCAAATAAGCCGGGCTGGCCACCAACACCATATGAAACTCGCCCAACGGTCGTGCCATCAGCCGTGAATCACGCGGTTTGCCGGTACGGATGACGGCATCGAAACCCTCCTCCACCACGTCGACCATGCGATCAGTCAGATCCAGATCCAGTTCGATCTGTGGATACTGCGTCATGAATTCGTTCATGACCGGCATCACCAGCCCATGCACCTGCGGCAGGCTGATCCGCAACTTGCCGTGGGGCTGCGAAGCGGCATCGCACAGCTCGAACTCAGCCGCCTCGACCTCGGCGAGGATCTTGCGGCAACGCTCGAGAAACAGTGCGCCCTCGCTGGTCAGCGTGACACTGCGTGTGGTGCGATGAAACAGCCGTACGTTCAGCCGCGCCTCAAGTCGCGCAATGCTTTTACCCACCGCCGAAGACGACACCCCTTGCAACCGGCCAGCCTCAGTAAAACTGCGCGTTTCGGCGACCTGAACAAACACCGAAATACTGCCCAGGCTATCCATACCAACCCTCCATTGACGACATCCATGTCCGATATGTTCGGAACCATAACCTGTTTTTCGCCAATGCGCAGCGCTCTACCCTGTGTCCCTCGTCAACTCTGCACAGGGATGCTGGCTCATGAACGACGCACCACTCACCTGCACTACGCTCGATAATCCACCCGCAACCGGCGAACGCTTACCGCTCGCCGCGTTACTGGCGCTGGCGACCGCCGGTTTCATCACAGTAATGACCGAAGCCATGCCGGCCGGCCTGTTGCCACAAATGAGCAGTGGCCTGAATGTCTCTCAAGCGCTGATCGGGCAACTGGTCACGCTCTACGCCATCGGCTCGATCGTCGCCGCCATACCGCTGACCATCGCCACTCGCGGCTGGCGTCGCCGACCACTGCTGCTGTCCGCTATCGGCGGCTTTGCCATTGCCAACAGCATTACCGCCGTGTCTGAGCTGTACTGGCTGACCCTGACTGCACGGTTCATCGCCGGCGTGTTTGCCGGCCTGCTCTGGGCCCTGCTCGCCGGATACGCAAGCCGAATGGTCGCCCCACACCTGCAAGGTCGCGCGATCACCGTGGCCATGCTCGGCGCACCGATTGCACTGTCCCTGGGAATTCCCGCCGGCACCCTGCTCGGCACCCTGATTGGCTGGCGTCTGAGCTTCGCAATCATGACCGCATTGACCGTGCTGCTGGTGATCTGGGTACGCTGGCAAGTGCCAGACTTCCCAGGCGAGCGTGCCGGCAAACGCCTGCCACTGCGTCAGGTCTTCACCCTGCCAGGCGTGCGACCGGTGCTGTTCGTAACCCTGTCCTACGTGGTTGCACACAATCTTCTGTACACCTACATCGCGCCATTCCTGCAACCGTCAGGATTGGGCGGTGAAATCGACCGGGTGTTGCTGGCATTCGGCGTGGCGTCAGTACTGAGCCTGTGGATCGTCGGCAGCCTGATCGACCGCTGGCTGCGCGAACTGGTGCTGATCAGCGCAATCCTCTTCATGCTTGCAGCCATCGCCCTGGGCATCTGGCGCGAATCGCCAAGCGTGGTCTACATCGCCACAGCCGTGTGGGGACTGGCATTCGGCGCCATGCCCTCGCTGCTGCAAACCGCTTCAGCGAAAGCCGCGAAGGACGCCGCCGACACCGCCCAGTCGATGCTGGTCACGCTGTGGAATGTCGGCATAGCCGGAGGTGGACTGGCGGGTGGACTGCTGCTGGACAGCGTGGGGGTCGAGCACTTTCCGTGGATCGTCGCGGTGCTGCTGGTCTCGACCTTCTATGCCGCTACCAATGCCCGACACCATGGATTTCCACGAGCGGCGTAATGCTCAATGGTTTAAATACCCTCGCAACACCCGACCGGATATCCCCCGGCGATGCCGAGATTCCCTGTGTAGGGCTGCCGCAGGCCACGATCTTTTGATCATCACAACGTCAAAGTCAAAAGATCGCAGCCTTCGGCAGCTCCTAGAGAGCATGAGAATACCCGCCAGAAATTAGTGGCCGTAACACTGCCTTCGGAAGCAAGCCCCCTCCCACAGTTTAAAACCAGATTCACCCGCCAGAAACAGGTCGGCCTAAAGGCCGCCATCGCTGGCAAGCCAGCTCCCACAAAGAAATGAGTACACCCAAAACGCGGCGCATGCCGCCCCACTCAACACAATGAGCGTTAGCTCGAGTACCGCTTTTGACCTTCACCACTCAACACAATGAGCGTTAGCTCGAGTACCGCTCTTGATCTTAAAAGGCCCGTCGGCAGGCTGAGCGGAGGGGTTCATCCGGGGAGGACATCGAGAGGAGGTGCAGCGAAGCAAACCGGAGGCGATGCCCCGGATGAACCCCGGAGCGAAGGAACCCGAGCCACAGCGAGGGCCGTACGTCAGGGTAAAGCCTTTTTGGTTACTTTTTCGGCGTCTGGAAAAAGTGACCCGCCGTAAGGGCGGAACCCTAATCAGCCACACCCACAGCAACGGATCCACCAACAATCAACCGCCCAATAAAAAAGCCCCGACCAATCGGCCGGGGCTCCCTTATCAAATCTCAGTCAAACATCAGAACTTCTTGATGTCAGCCTGACTCTCCAACTGCTTGCGATACGCCGCAAAGTCCTGCTGACCTTCACGCGACGCCAGGAAGCGACGGTACTGAACCTTCTCTTCATCCGTCGGCGCAGCCGCTTCGTTAACGCCATTCAGACGCACGATCATCAGACTGCCATCCGGCAGAGTCACGCTGCTGAACGTCGGCTTGTCCTTGGCAGCCGGTTTCGGCATACGGAACAGCGCTTGCAACACAGCAGGATCAACCCCTTCCTGACCACGAGTGGCCGCTTCAGTGGTTTTCCAGTTCTGCCCTTCAACAGCCTTGTCCAGCGGCGCCTTGCCATCGCGCAGATCGGCGATCAGCTTCTCGGCCTTGGTCTTGGCAGCAGCGCTGGCGTGCTCTTTGGTCAGCTGGGTGCGAATCGCCGCACTCACGCTTTCCAGAGGCAGTTGCGCAGGCTTCAGATGCTCCTTGGAGCGCAGCACAATCACAGTTTCCGGATCCAGTTCGATGGCGGTGCTGTTGGCACCTTCATCAATCACTTCAGTGCTGAATGCGGCAGTGACCACGGCACGGTTAGCCGCAACACCTTCACCACCTTCACGGCCAAACGGCTTGGAGGTGTGCACGGTCAGCTTCAGATCTGCCGCTGGCTGAGCCAGGTCAGATGCTTCGAACGCGGAGTCTTCCAGTTGCTTGGTCGCTTCGACGAAACGTTGCTCGACCTGCGCTGCTTTCAACTCGCGGGTCAGCTTGTCTTTCAGGCTGGCCAGCGTTGGCACTTCAGGCGCTTCCACACCCAACAGTTTGATCAAGTGGTAACCGAAGTCGGTGCGCACCGGCTCCGACACCTGATCTTTGGCCAAAGCGTACAAAGCTTTTTCGAAGGCAGGGTCATAGACGCCAGGACCGGCATAACCGAGGTCGCCACCATTGTTGGCCGAACCCGGGTCCTGCGAGAACTCCTTGGCCAGCGCTTCGAACTTCTCGCCCTTGGCCAGACGCGCCTGGACTTCTTCGATCTTCGCTTTGGCCTGAGCTTCGGTGATCTTGTCGTTCACTTCGATCAGAATGTGCGCGGCACGACGCTGCTCCGACAGGTTGGCGATCTCTTTTTGATACGCCGCCTGCAGGTCTTCGTCCTTGACGGCGACCTGATCGAAGAACGAAGACTTCTTCAGCTCTACATAGTCGATGATCACCTGATCCGGAGTCATGAACTCCTTGGCGTGTTCATCGTAGTAAGCCTTGACTTCGTCGTCGGTCAGTTTGACCGCAGCCGGGTCAGCCTTGATGTTCAGCGTAGCGAAATCACGGGTCTGTTTTTCCAGACGGGCGAATGCCATCACTTCGGCGTCAGTGACAAAACCGCTGCCCGCCACACCGGCGCGCAGTTGGCCGATCAGCATTTCCTGAGCCAGCATCTGGCGGAACTGCATACGGCTGTAACCCAGTTGACGGATCACCTGGTCGAAACGCTCGGAGCTGAACTTGCCGTCGACCTGGAATTCAGGTGTCTGCAGAATCACTTGATCCAGCGCGCCTTCGGAGAAAGCGAATTTCGATTGTTCTGCGCCTTGCAGCAGCAGCTTGCGATCGATCAGCCCCTTGAGGGCCGATTCGCGGAGCATTTTCTCGTCAAGCAAAGAAGCATCGAAGTCCTTGCCCAACTGTTGCATCAGCTGACGGCGTTGCATATCAACGGCCTGGCTCAGCTCGTTCTGGCTGATTTCTTCACCGTTGACCTTGGCCGCCTCATTCTTGTGAGTGGCGGCCTGGAAAATGGCGTCGAAACCGGTCAACGCCATCAGCAAAATGATGGCTCCGATAATGGTCTTGGCAATCCAGCCTTGTGAATTGTCCCTGATATTCTGCAGCATGCGTCCCCCAGAAACGGTTGAACTTCAAAATTAGGCAACCGTGGAGCGTGGGTAGAATCCGGATAGAAGAAAGGCGCATCCGAGGATGCGCCTTCTCGTAACTGGCGGAGCGGACAGGGCTCGAACCCTCGATCCCGGCGTTACAGGCAGCTGTTTCAGCGACCTGCGCTACCGCTCCGCTGCCAAGTCAGGCATGACCCCGACCCGGATGGGTAAAAACCTGAAACTTAGTTAACAGCTTCTTTCAATGCTTTACCGGCTTTGAAACCTGGCTTCTTGGCAGCCGGGATTTCCAGAGTCTTGCCGGTCTGAGGGTTACGACCGGTACGAGCCGGACGGTCAGTCACGGAGAAAGTACCGAAACCAACCAGAACAACGGAGTCGCCAGCCTTCAGAGCGCCAGTGACGGATTCGATTACAGCGTCCAGCGCACGGCCAGCAGCAGCTTTCGGGATATCAGCGGATGCAGCGATAGCATCAATCAGTTCCGACTTGTTCACTCTAAGTCCCCTTATATCTATTTTGAGATGATTCTAAGTTTTTTGGTGAAAGCAAAAACGAGTGCTGAATGGCCTACAGACACTTAAGAGCCGCTTTATAACAAGGGCTCTAAAAAGCTGTCAAGGAAGCCACCCAGGCAAAAACGTATTAATGCGTGCTAATTCTTTCCTTAGAGTCAGACTCGCGTTTTTCGTCCTTGGCAACTATCTCCGGAGCCACATCCGGCAAGGGCTCCGGCGCGTATTGCAGCGCAATTTGCAGGACCTCGTCAATCCATTTAACCGGTTTAATCTGCAGATCCTGCTTGATATTGTCAGGAATCTCCTTCAGATCGCGCACGTTCTCTTCCGGAATAATCACAATCTTGATTCCACCGCGGTGGGCCGCCAGCAGTTTTTCCTTCAAACCACCAATTGCCAGCACCTGACCACGCAGAGTGATTTCACCGGTCATGGCAACATCGGCGCGCACCGGGATGCCGGTCAATGCCGACACCAGCGCCGTGCACATGCCCACACCGGCGCTAGGACCGTCTTTCGGCGTCGCCCCTTCCGGCATGTGAATGTGCGTGTCGCGCTTCTCGTGGAAGTCCAGAGGAATGCCCAGGCTCTTCGCACGGCTGCGCACCACTGTCAGGGCCGCAGTGATCGATTCGACCATCACATCACCCAGCGAACCGGTCTTGATCAACTGTCCCTTGCCCGGTACGACCGCCGCTTCGATGGTCAGCAGTTCGCCGCCAACCTGAGTCCAGGCAAGCCCGGTCACCTGACCGATCTGATCTTGCTGCTCAGCCAGACCGTAGCGGAATTTGCGCACACCGAGGAAATGCTCCAGCAGATCAGCTGTCACTTTCACCGAGAAGCGTTTTTCCAGAGCGTGCTCTTTCACAGCCTTGCGGCAGACCTTGGCGATCTGACGTTCAAGGCCACGCACACCCGCTTCACGGGTGTAGTAACGAATGATGTCGCGGATCGCTTCTGCGTCGAATTCCAGCTCGCCCTTCTTCAGACCATTGGCGGCAATCTGTTTGGGCGACAGGTATTTGACTGCGATGTTGATCTTCTCGTCTTCGGTGTAGCCCGGCAGACGGATCACTTCCATCCGGTCGAGCAGCGCCGGCGGGATGTTCATCGAGTTCGATGTGCAGAGGAACATCACATCCGACAGGTCGTAATCGACTTCAAGATAGTGATCGTTGAAGTTGTGGTTTTGCTCGGGATCGAGCACTTCCAGCAACGCCGACGCCGGATCGCCACGCATGTCGCTACCCATCTTGTCGATTTCATCGAGCAGGAACAGCGGGTTGCGTACGCCAACCTTTGTCATCTTTTGAATCAATCTTCCCGGCATCGAACCGATGTAAGTCCGGCGATGACCACGAATTTCCGCTTCATCACGTACGCCACCCAAGGCCATGCGCACGAATTTACGGTTGGTGGCGTGGGCAATCGACTCTGCCAGCGAGGTTTTACCCACGCCCGGAGGACCGACCAGGCACAACACCGGTCCACGGATTTTCTTCACGCGTTTTTGTACGGCGAGGTATTCAAGGATACGTTCCTTGACCTCTTCGAGGCCGTAGTGATCGGCATCGAGAATGTCTTCAGCGCGCGCCAGGTCCAGACGTACCTTGCTCTGGGCCTTCCAAGGCACCTGCACCAGCCAGTCGATGTACGAGCGCACCACGGTGGCCTCAGCGGACATCGGCGACATTTGCTTGAGCTTGTTCAGCTCGGCAGTGGCCTTGGCCAACGCATCTTTCGGCAGACCGGCAGCGTCGATACGCTTTTTCAGGTCTTCGATTTCGTTGTGGCCTTCGTCGCTGTCGCCGAGTTCTTTCTGAATGGCCTTCATCTGCTCGTTCAGGTAGTACTCGCGCTGACTGCGCTCCATTTGTTTTTTGACGCGACCACGAATACGTTTTTCGACTTGCAGCAGATCGATCTCGGCATCCAGCAACGCCAGAACGTGCTCGACCCGGGCAGACAAATCGATGATTTCGAGGATTTCCTGCTTCTGCTCGATCTTCAACGCCATGTGCGCAGCCATGGTGTCGACCAGGCGGCCCGGCTCATCGATGCTGTTGAGCGAAGACAGGACTTCAGCCGGGACTTTCTTGCCCAACTGTACATATTGTTCGAACTGCGACAGCAGCGTGCGCACGAACACTTCGGATTCGCGCTCGGCGGCGTCGACTTCTTCGATCAGCGAGACCTCGGCACGGCAGTGGCCGTCGACTTCGCTGAAGCGCTCGACGGTGCCGCGCTGCTCACCCTCGACCAGAACCTTGACGGTGCCGTCAGGCAGCTTGAGCAGCTGTAGAACAGTGGCGATGGTACCTACGCGATAGAGAGCGTCTTCACCGGGATCATCGTCAGCCGGGTTTCTCTGGGCCAGCAGCAGGATCTGCTTGTCGCCCGTCATCGCTGCCTCGAGGGCTTCGATGGATTTCTCGCGCCCCACGAACAGCGGGATAACCATGTGCGGATAAACCACGACATCACGCAATGGCAGGAGAGGCAATTCGATGGTTGTCTTCATGATTTCGCCTCTACGGCGGCCATATGGCCGTAATCAGATGGAATTAAGCTTGAAACCAAGATGGGGGCTGCCTTGAAAAAAAACAAGCGCAAAGCGGATGTAAAAAACGACATAAAAAAAAAGAGGCCCGAAGGCCCCTTCTTTGTTGCGACGCGGTGGACGCTTACGCGTCCGGCGCTGCCTTGGCCGTCGGCTCACTGTTTTCGTAAATATACAGTGGCTTGGACTTGCCTTCGATCACACTCTCGTCGATCACGACTTTACTCACCTCGGACTGCGAGGGGATTTCGTACATCGTGTCGAGCAGCACACCTTCGAGAATCGAGCGCAACCCACGGGCACCGGTTTTACGCTCCAGGGCACGCTTGGCGACAGATTTCAGTGCGTCGGAACGGAATTCCAGATCCACGCCTTCCATCTCGAACAGCTTGGCATACTGTTTGGTCAGAGCATTTTTCGGCTCGGTGAGGATCTGCATCAACGCAGCCTCATCCAGCTCGTCCAGCGTCGCGAGGACTGGCAGACGACCGACAAACTCAGGGATCAGACCGAACTTGACCAGATCGTCAGGCTCGACTTCACGCAGGGATTCACCGACTTTCTTGCCTTCTTCCTTGCTGCGTACTTCCGCGTTGAAGCCGATGCCACCTTTGGTGGAACGGTTCTGGATAACCTTCTCGAGACCCGAGAAAGCACCACCGCAGATGAACAGGATGTTACGAGTGTCGACCTGCAGGAATTCCTGCTGCGGATGCTTGCGGCCACCTTGCGGCGGAACGGAAGCGACCGTGCCTTCGATCAACTTGAGCAAGGCCTGCTGCACGCCTTCACCGGAAACATCGCGGGTGATCGACGGGTTGTCGGACTTGCGGGAAATCTTGTCGATTTCGTCGATGTAGACAATACCCATTTGGGCTTTTTCTACGTCGTAATCGCACTTCTGCAGCAGTTTCTGAATGATGTTCTCGACATCTTCACCTACGTAACCCGCCTCGGTGAGGGTGGTTGCGTCAGCGATGGTGAACGGAACGTTCAGCAGGCGGGCCAGTGTTTCGGCCAGCAGGGTTTTACCGGAGCCTGTCGGGCCGATCAGCAGGATGTTGCTCTTGCCGAGTTCGACGTCGTCAGCCTTTTTGTCACGCTGGTTCAGGCGCTTGTAGTGGTTGTACACCGCTACGGCCAAAACCTTTTTCGCACGCTCCTGACCAATCACATACTGATCAAGGATGCCGCTGATTTCTTTAGGCGAAGGCAATTTATGCGCGCTGCTTTCGGCCTGGGCTTCCTGCACCTCCTCGCGGATGATGTCATTGCACAGGTCGACGCACTCGTCGCAGATAAAGACCGAGGGGCCGGCAATCAATTTGCGCACTTCATGCTGGCTTTTGCCACAGAAGGAGCAATAGAGCAGCTTGCCGTTGTCCTCGCCGTTGCGGGTGTCAGTCATTCGTTCGATCCAAATCCGATAGGCTTGCAACACAAGATGAAGGCTATTGCGGGCTTTTTCAAGCCCGCCGCTGATCAGACCAGCCGACCAAGCCTATTTTGAGCTGCTTATTTTAAGCTGGGCGCTGGTTGATCACTTCGTCGATCAAGCCGTATTCCTTCGCAGCTTCCGCACTCATGAAGTTGTCGCGGTTGGTATCGCGCTCGATTTCTTCCAGAGTGCGACCGCTGTGTTTGGCCATTAGCGTGTTCAGACGCTCGCGAATGAAGAGGATTTCCTTGGCGTGGATTTCGATGTCCGACGCCTGGCCCTGGAAACCGCCCAAAGGCTGGTGAATCATCACACGCGAGTTAGGCAGGCAGAAACGCTTGCCTGGAGCACCTGCGGTCAGCAGGAATGCGCCCATGCTGCAGGCCTGGCCGATGCAAGTGGTTGATACGTTGGGTTTGATGAACTGCATGGTGTCGTAGATCGACATGCCTGCAGTCACCGAACCGCCCGGGGAGTTGATATAGAGATGGATGTCCTTGTCCGGGTTTTCCGCTTCAAGGAACAGCAGTTGCGCGCAGATCAGGTTGGCCATGTAGTCCTCTACCGGACCAACCAGAAAGATCACTCGTTCCTTGAGCAGGCGCGAGTAGATGTCATAGGCGCGTTCGCCACGAGCAGATTGCTCGACAACCATCGGGACCAGGCCGCCTGCGGCCTGGATATCAGAGTTCTGCTGAATATACGAATTACGGAACATGCTCTGCAGTCACTCCCAAATAGTTATGTCTTGAATACGCATAAGCCAGCTCGAAGGCTGGCTTATGTGTGTACTTCTTAACGCAAAAACAATCAGTCGGCTTTTGGAGCTTCTACCGGCTTGACCGCTTCTTCGTAAGAGACCGATTTGTCGGTCACGCTAGCTTTCTGCAGAACAGTATCCACAACTTGTTCTTCCAGCACAACCGAACGCACTTCGTTCAGTTGCTGCTCGTTTTTGTAGTACCACGACACGACCTGCTCAGGCTCCTGGTAAGCCGAAGCCATTTCCTGAATCATTTCGCGAACGCGGGCTTCGTCAGGCTTCAGGTCGAACTGCTTGACCACTTCAGCCACGATCAGGCCCAGCACTACGCGACGCTTGGCTTGCTCTTCGAACAGCTCGGCCGGCAGTTGATCAGGCTTGATGTTGCCACCGAACTGCTGAACAGCCTGCACGCGCAGACGGTCAACTTCGTTGGACAGCAGAGCCTTAGGCACTTCGATCGGGTTGGTGGCCAGCAGACCGTCCATTACCTGATTCTTGACCTTGGATTTGATCGCCTGACGCAGTTCACGCTCCATGTTCTTGCGAACTTCGGTGCGGAAACCGTCGATGCCGCTTTCCTTGATGCCGAATTGAGCGAAGAACTCTTCGTTCAGCTCAGGCAGTTTTGGCTCGGAAACGGTGTTTACAGTGACGGTGAACTCGGCGGTTTTGCCAGCCAGGTCCAGGTTCTGATAGTCCTCAGGGAAAGTCAGGTTCAGAACGCGTTCTTCGCCAGCTTTAGCACCTACCAGACCTTCTTCGAAGCCCGGGATCATGCGGCCGGAACCCAGCACCAGCTGAGTGCCCTTGGCGGAGCCGCCAGCGAATGCTTCGCCGTCAACCTTGCCAACGAAATCGATGTTCAGTTGGTCTTCGTTCTGGGCAGCGCGATCGGCCACTTCGAAACGGGTGTTCTGCTTGCGCAGGATGTCGAGCATCTTGTCCAGATCAGCGTCAGCCACGTCAGCGCTCAGGCGCTCAACAGTGATGCCTTCGAAGCCGGCAACGGTGAACTCAGGGAACACTTCGAATACAGCAACGTATTCCAGATCCTTGCCAGCTTCGAGCGACTTAGGCTCGATCGATGGCGAACCTGCCGGGTTCAGCTTTTGCTCAACCACTGCTTCATAGAAGGAGGACTGGATGACATCACCAACAGCTTCCTGACGAGCATCAGCACCGAAACGGCGCTTGATTTCGCTCATTGGCACTTTGCCTGGACGGAAGCCAGCAATCTTGGCCTTTTGGGCAGTCTGCTGCAGACGCTTGTTGACCTGAGTCTCGATGCGCTCTGCCGGCACGGTGACGCTCATGCGGCGCTCGAGAGCAGTAGTATTTTCAACAGAAACTTGCATGGATATTCCTCGTTGCACAGACGTTAGCCGGCCGTTTCCGACCCCAGAATCAAGGGCATGCATTCTAGTGGGTCAAACTCAAGAAGTCACCCTACTGAAAACGGGTAAAAAAACAGCGGGCAATTTATAGGGATAGATGCACAGATGCAGCGCGTCCCACAGGCGAATACAACCAATCACGCCAAGGCTCTGCGCCGACCTCTTCTATATATAGAAGGGACTGCCCATCACTCCTTGACGGCCGTTCTTGCAAGCAAGCCCGGCGAGCAGTGCAGCATCATCGAGCAACATAAATACGACGAAGCGCCCTGCCCCTGCGACCGAAAACCGGCAAGCGCCGGCTTTTGAAACCGCAAAAACAAAAAAGGCGCCAGACTGTTAAATCTGGCGCCTTTCGAAATATGGGGTGGACGATGGGGATCGAACCCACGACAACGGGAGTCACAATCCCGTGCTCTACCAACTGAGCTACGCCCACCATATTGCGTAACAAAAAAGCCAAACAACTTCTTTGTTGAACCTCACCAGCCCGAAGACATGCATGAAGCTTTGATTGGTGCGGATGAAGAGACTCGAACTCTTACGCCTCGCGGCGCTGGAACCTAAATCCAGTGTGTCTACCAATTCCACCACATCCGCGGATGAAGCTTTTTAAAGCAAAGGCGCCAGACTGTCACATCTGGCGCCTTTCGAAATATGGGGTGGACGATGGGGATCGAACCCACGACAACGGGAGTCACAATCCCGTGCTCTAC
>NZ_JBYSZA010000021.1:0-9217 GCF_058786735.1 Pseudomonas sp. FW305-7 | reverse complement strand
CTACCAACTGAGCTACGCCCACCATATAACGCTACTTGTGCCAAAGCTGCCTAATGGCGCACCCGGCAGGACTCGAACCTGCGACCATCCGCTTAGAAGGCGGATGCTCTATCCAGCTGAGCTACGGGCGCCTTATTAATCTGTACTCTTAAAGGACTACAAACTAAGTGCTTTCCAGTGTTGCAGAACCTTGATTCCGCTTCACCTTCTTAACCAGTGCTAGGCTGTGCCCGACA
Source organism: Pseudomonas sp. FW305-7 (assembly GCF_058786735.1). Taxonomy (NCBI): domain Bacteria; kingdom Pseudomonadati; phylum Pseudomonadota; class Gammaproteobacteria; order Pseudomonadales; family Pseudomonadaceae; genus Pseudomonas; species Pseudomonas sp. FW305-7. The sequence continues at coordinate 8,981 of NZ_JBYSZA010000021.1, read as the reverse complement.
AGTGCGACGAATAGTATAGAGCGCTCCGAAGGTCGTCAAATCATTTTTGAAAAAAATTCATTTAATTAAAGGAGTTAGGGGAATTTGCTGACCAAGCGCCTTTGCCCTCACCGCTCGACATGCGAGAATGCGTTCTCTTTTTTTCCCCTCTCGATGGTTAATCACGCGCAATGACTGCACAACTAATCGACGGCAAATCGATCGCCGCCAGCCTGCGCCAGCAGATCGCCCAACGAGTTGCCGAGCGTCGCCAGCAAGGCCTGCGCACTCCCGGCCTCGCGGTGATCCTGGTCGGCAGCGATCCTGCCTCTCAGGTTTATGTCTCGCACAAGCGTAAAGACTGTGAAGAGGTCGGCTTCCTCTCTCAAGCCTACGACCTGCCCTCTGAAACCACTCAGCAGGCGCTGACCGATCTGATCGATCGTCTCAATGACGACCCGGCAATCGACGGCATCCTGCTTCAGCTGCCGCTGCCCGAGCACCTGGACGCTTCCAAACTGCTGGAGCGCATCCGCCCGGACAAAGACGTTGACGGTTTCCATCCTTATAACGTCGGTCGCCTGGCCCAGCGCATTCCGCTGCTACGCCCGTGCACGCCTAAAGGCATCATGACCTTGCTGGGAAGCACGGGTGCTGATCTTTATGGCATGGACGCCGTCGTTGTCGGCGCGTCCAACATCGTCGGTCGCCCGATGGCGATGGAACTGCTGCTGGCCGGTTGCACCGTAACCGTGACCCACCGCTTCACCAAGGATCTGGCTGGCCACGTCGGCCGCGCTGACCTGGTGGTCGTGGCTGCCGGCAAACCGGGCCTGGTCAAAGGCGAATGGATCAAGGAAGGCGCGATCGTCATCGACGTCGGTATCAACCGTCAGGACGACGGCAAACTGGTCGGTGACGTTGTCTACGAAACCGCCCTGCCGCGCGCCGGCTGGATTACTCCGGTTCCGGGCGGTGTAGGCCCGATGACCCGCGCCTGCCTGCTGGAAAATACGCTTTATGCAGCGGAAACCCTGCACGCTTAAACCGTATTTTTCGCAGTACCGAAACCCCGCCCCGTGCGGGGTTTTTCATGCCTGAGAAAAAACACTAACCGTTCGCCGGAAACCCCTCTTTTTTCAGGCCTTTTCACGAGATTTTCAGGTCTTCCAAACAACCATCGACAGTTCTTCAGCCATACTCCTAAAATGCGCCGGTTTTAAGAAATAACCCGTTACAAACTAACGGAATATCCAACCTTTATGAGTTTGCCAGCGTGAAAATTCGTCTTTCGATTCTGAGCCTGTTTTTTGCTTTTACAGGCACATTCATCACGCCAACGATCAACGCTGCGGAAACCACCGCTGCCCCACGTGACGCTTCGACATTGAAGATCGCTTCCGGCAGCGCCCTGCTCATGGATATGCAGACCAACAAAGTCATCTACTCGAGCAACCCTGACGTGATCGTGCCGATCGCTTCCGTCAGTAAGCTGATGACTGGATTGGTAGTGGTTGAAGCCCGACAGAACATGGACGAATGGATCGATGTCGATATCAGCCACACGCCGGAAATGAAGGGCGTGTTTTCCCGAGTCAAACTCAAGAGTGAGCTGCCGCGCCGCGAGATGCTGCTGATTGCCCTGATGTCCTCGGAAAACCGTGCGGCCGCCAGCCTCGCGCATCACTACCCGGGTGGATATGTCGCCTTTATCGCGGCGATGAACGCCAAGGCCAGGGCACTGGGCATGACCAACACCCACTACGTCGAGCCGACCGGTCTGTCGGAGCGCAACGTTTCCACTGCCCGCGATCTGAGCAAGTTGCTGGTGGCCGCGAGCAAATATCCGATCCTCAGTGAACTCACCACCACCAAGGAAAAAACCGTCTCTTTCCGCAAACCCAATTACACCCTGGGTTTCCGCAATACCGATCACTTGGTCAACAAGGCCGATTGGGATATCAAGATCACCAAAACCGGCTTCACCAATCCCGCCGGCCATTGCCTGGTATTGGTGACGAAGATGGGCAACCGCCCGGTTGCGCTGGTGATTCTCGACGCGTTTGGCAAGTACACGCATTTTGCCGATGCCAGCCGCATTCGCAGCTGGATGGAAACCGGCAAGAGCGCCAGTGTTCCGGCGGTGGCTCAGCAATACAAAGCCGAGAAAAACCTCAAGGCGCGCCAGAGCGGCGTGGTTGAAGCGTCCAAGTAAATCGCAGCATAAGAAAAAGCCCCGAATCTTCGGGGCTTTTTTTCGTCTGTGAATCAGTCATTGGGCAGTGGCATCTTGTCGTCATCAGGAATGCCATCGCCCTTGCTCGGATCCGGCGCAAGCCCTGGTGCTACCAGAGGCCGAGCCAATGGATCGCGCATCGGACTGTCCGGGTCCAGCACCGGATCGACGCCCTCTTCCGGCGTGGTCGGCACACTATCGGGCTTTTGGTCATCGAAGCTTGAATCGGTACTCATACGCACCTCACCTCAAGGTTTGAGATCGGCTAACGGATCGTAGGGTTTGGACGGTTTCTTGTTGTCCTCACCGGGCTGTACATCCTTGGGCGCCTTGGCGGGCCCCACAGGATCGACTTGCGGATCATCGAGATCCGGGGAGTCCGGGTCGAATCCGAGATCATCGCCTGAAGAATGCTCGGAAGAATGCGGGCCTTGCGGAGATGGGGAATCTGTCATGTCGCCTCCTGATTCACCCGCGAACAACGGGCTATATGCGTAGGAGACTTGCCGGGCGCAGTCGTGCCCGGCAAATGACGAACGGAACGTCAGTGCGCAGCCAGCGCCTTGCGCGCCTGCGCCGCTTCCGGTTCCTGACCGGCACGGGACAACTCATCGGCCGCTTTCAGCCATCGCTGACTATCAACGGCTGCCGGGATCTGCGAGGGCTTCTGGATCAGGATGGCCCACCCGCCAGACTTTTCGAAGGCCGACTCGAAGGCACTGAACCCCATCAATTCGCGGCGATTCATACCGGCGCGCAGGAGCACTTTCTGTTTGTTGCGGTCGTAGCCGGAAAGGATTGCGTAACGCGGTTCGGCCCAGAATGCCGAGCCTTCGCTAAAGCGCACCATCACCGGATACCCGGCGGCGACCTGTGTCAGCAAGGCCGGCAGATTCTTGTCCAGCGGATAGACAACCATGCCGTATTCCCGGGCAAGGTTCTGCATGTTCTCTTGCAGCTTGTCTTCGGCACCGGGCAGGTGCAGTGGTTTCTCCAGCAGCCCCGGGGTGATCACGATCCCTTGCTGCGACAACAGGCTGGCGAGCACCTGCGGCCCGGACTGGTTGGCCTCACCCCTATAGAAGGTGCCACTGAGCTCGACCCGCTCCGGCAGGCGCTTGACCTCTGGCGCCACACTGCCCGCACACCCGGCCAACACCGCCACGCAGCCAGCGACCAGCAACGCCGCACGCATTCGAGAAAATACCTGGACCATCGTCACTCTCTGTTCAGACACCGGTCATCGTGTTCCGGCAACGCCAGCGATCATAGGGCCGCGAACGGCTGCGGTATAGCTCTAAACCGTAGACGCATCGATTGCATAGAGCGAACTGATTGGTCACCACCGACCTTTGGTCAATAGCCTGAAACACGGCGTTGACTAGACTGTCACTGAAACAGAGCGAATTGAAAAGTGTGCGCCCGATGCAGGGCGAGAGGAGGCACTGATGAGCCTGACCATGACCATCGTAATGTTGATTGCCGGCTGGCTGGCTGTTGCCGCCGCCATGCTTTGGGGGGTGTTGCGGATTGCGCGGCGTCATCACCCTCCGGTTCACACCACGCCCATTGAAAAAGTTGAAAAGCAACGCGTTCGCCACGCGACTGCGCACTGAAGCGATAGCCCCTCACCCTAGCCCTCTGCCAGAGGGAGAGGGAGTTGACCGGGTTGTTCATCCGAAGTACATCGACCTGAAATATCGAGTCGAACTCAGGTTTGAAAACAACAAAGGATCGGCTCCCTCTCCCTCGGGAGAGGGCTGGGGTGAGGGGTTGGCTCCGATGCGCAGCACAACTCCTGAGCATAAAAAACCGCCTGAACTTCAATAGCTCAGGCGGTTTTTGCATTTTCAGCGTTTACACCTGCTCAGCCACTTTCTTCTGCCGAGCCCGGCGCGACATCATGTTCAACACTTCAATCGCCGCCGAGAACGCCATCGCGGCATACACATAACCTTTCGGTACGTGGGCACCGAAGCCTTCGGCGATCAGCGTCATGCCGATCATGATCAAGAAGCCCAGGGCCAGCATCACCACCGTCGGGTTGTCGTTGATGAACTTGGCCAGCGGGTCAGCCGCCAGCAACATCACCAGCACCGAGACCACCACCGCGATGATCATGATCGGCAAATGTTCGGTCATGCCGACCGCGGTAATGATGCTGTCGATCGAGAACACCATGTCGAGCATCAGGATCTGGCCGATAGCGGCCGCGAAGCCCAGGGTCACCGTCGACGTGGCCGACTTCGGATCTTCCGGCGCCGGATCCATGCTGTGATGGATTTCCGTCGTTGCCTTCCACACCAGGAACAGACCACCGGCAATCAGGATCATGTCCTTCCAGGAGAAGGCCTGGCCAAGGATTTCGATCACCGGCGCAGTCAACTGCACGATAAACGCGATGGTGCTCAACAGCGCCAGTCGCAGGATCAACGCCATGCCGATACCGATGCGGCGCGCCTTCTGCCGGTGCTGTTCGGGCAGCTTGTTGGTCAGGATCGAGATAAAGATCAGGTTATCGATGCCGAGCACGATCTCCATCACCACCAGTGTGGCCAAAGCAACCCAGGCGGTGGGGCTGGCGGCGAGTTCTAACAGATATTCCATGGGTCAGTCCTGACTCTGTGTAAGACGAATTAGATGGTCTTGGAGGAAGATTCGGATTTTTCCGAGTCTTTTTCCGGGGTTTCTTTTTTCTCGATCAGCCCGCCGGTGGCATCGCTGAGCGCTTGTTCGGCAGCTTTGTGGGTGTCGTCGATGGCCTGTTTGGCACTTTCGGCGGCTTTGCCCATCAACTGCTGGGCGCTTTTCTCGGCCTGATCGCAACCGGTCAGAACCAGTAAAGACGTAAACAACAACGCTGGGAGTGTGTATTTCATGGGGCTTCCTTCGAATGAACAGACAGGGTCACAGACCGGCCGTCGATGACTGGGCATTCTAGGGAGACAAACACTTCAGGAAAATTCGTATTTTCAGCGGCTATACTTCGTTTTTTACGAATCCGCACACCAGGGACGCACCGATGCTCAATTACCGACAACTGCATTACTTCTGGGTGGTGGCCAAGACTGGCAGCATCGTGCGTGCCTGCGAGCAACTGAACCTGACACCGCAGACCATCAGCGGACAGATCTCCCTGCTCGAACAAACTTACGGCATCGATTTGTTTAAACGGGTGGGCCGGCAGCTCGAACTCACCGAAGCCGGGCGCCAGGCCCTGCCCTACGCCGAGCAGATGTTTCAGTTGGGCGGCGAACTGGAGTTGATGCTGCGCGCCCAGCCCAACGAACAGCAGATCCTGTTCCGCGTCGGCGTTGCCGATGTGGTGCCAAAATCCATCGTTTATCTCCTGATCGCGCCGACCATGGAGCTGAACGAGCCGCTGCGCATCACCTGTCGCGAGGACAAACTCGAACGCTTGCTGGCGGATCTGGCGATTCAACGTCTCGATCTGGTGATCTCCGACAGTCCGATGCCGTCGCACCTCGACATCAAGGGCTACAGCCAGAAGCTCGGCGAGTGCGGGATCAGTTTCTTCGCCACCGCCGAACTCGCCGAGCGTTACGGGCAGGACTTTCCGCGCAGCCTGCACGGCGCGCCACTGTTGATTCCCGGGGCGGAAACCGTGGTGCGCAGCCGTTTACAGCGCTGGTTTGCCGAGCAGCAGATCCAGCCGCAAATCGTTGGGGAGTTCGATGACAGTGCCTTGATGCAGGCATTCGGCCAATCCGGCAGCGGGATTTTCATCGGTCCGAGCGTGATTGCCGATGAGGTGAGGCGCCAGTATGGCGTCGAGCTGATTGGCCAGACCGATGCCGTGACCGAGTCGTTTTACGCCATTTCGGTGGAGCGCAAGGTCAAGCACCCCGGCATCGTTGCGATTACCGAAGGTGCCCGACGCGAGCTGTTTACCGCGTTATGACGCCTCTGCGCACATTTCGCGCGGCTTGAGCGTCATCAAGACCATGGCGAGGAACACCGACAGCAGAATGAACCCGGCGGCAGCAAAGCCAAGGAAGCCTAGACCTGCGCTGTCGATGACCCGGCCACCGACCATGGCGCCCAGGCCAATCCCCAGATTGGCCCCGGCGATATTCAACGAGGCGGCAAAGGCTGGCGCTTCTGGCGCGGCTTTCATCAGACGCACATGGCTGACCAGGAACAGCGCCGCCTGGGTCACGCCCCAGATGCCCATCGCCACCGCCAAGCCCAACGGCGAATGAATGTTCGGCACCAGCGACACCATGCCGGCAATCATGAACGCACAGAACAACACCGACGCCCCCAGCGGATGCCGGTCCACGGCACGCCCGCCCAAGGAGTTGCCGATTAGCCCCACCGCGCCGAAGCCCATCAGGCACCAGCCGACCACCGTGCCGTTGAATCCGGCCAGGCGTTCAAGAATGTCGGCCAGATAGGTGTAAGCGGTAAACATGCCGCTGAACACCAGAATCGACAGCAGGATGTGGCCAATCATCAACGGGCTGCGCAGGATCTTGAACTGTGAGCGGAAGCTGACCTGGTGCTGGTGCAGATCGGTTTTTGGCAGGTAGACAAACAACAACAGCGCCTTGGCAAACGCGATAACCGCGAGAATGCCGAAAGCACTGCGCCAGCCGAATGCGTCGGAAATCAGCGTGCCGACCGGAATGCCGAACACCGTGGCGCAGACAATGCCGAAGCCGATCTTGGCGATGGCGCGACCGGCATAGTCCGGGCCGACGATGTCCACTGCCGTTTCACTGGCAAGCGCCCAGAACACCGGCAGCCCCAGTGCCGGGATCAAGCGGGCAATCGCCATTACCCAGATGTTCGGCGCCAGCGCGGCCACGGTATTGGCCAGGCCGAACATGATCAGGATGGTGATAAACAGTTTCCGCCGTTCGAAGCGGGCGAAATACGCGGTCAAGAATGGGCCGAACATCGCCACGGTAAAAGCGAATAGAGTCACCAGCAGACCGGCCTGCGGGATCGTGACTTCAAGGTCGCGGGCAATCGACGGCAGCAGGCCGACGATGACGAACTCCGTGGTCAGCACCGTGAAGCCGGCGGCAGACAACAGAAGGATGGGCAACAGCATGGGAAACTCCAGCAAAACGACGACACCAGCGTTGACCGTAAGGCCCGCTGGCAGAACTTGAAAATGAGGATGGAGAATCTTAACAGAGTGTTTCGAGACTGACTTGCACAAACCTGCCGATCTTGACGGTCAGTCGGGTGGCAGATCGTCACAGCCCTGAAGGATAAAGCCTACGCTGTGATAAAGTCCGCGCCCTGAAAAACGAACAGCCTATTCAGCGTCGTGTTTAAAAGCGCTGATGTTGCGTCAGACCTTTCGGCTCGTGACGGTGGCCTGCCCCTGATATTGCCACCGCTTTCGCGCAGCCTTGCACCCTATAAAAAATCAGAGATGCCGTTATGACCGCTTCTTCCCCTTCTCTATTGCACCGCCTCAAGAACCTGAGCCTGGTCACGCAGATCCTGATCGGTCTGATTGCCGGTATCGCCCTGGCGATGTTCGCCCCGGATGCGGCGAAAAGCACTGCATTTATCGGCAAGGTATTTGTCTCGGCGCTGAAAGCCGTGGCACCGATTCTGGTGTTTGTGCTGGTGATGGCCTCGATTGCCAATCACAAACACGGCCAGGAAACCCATATCCGGCCGATTCTGTTTCTGTATCTGCTGGGCACGTTCGCCGCGGCGGTGGTCGCAGTGGTTGCCAGCATGGCGTTTCCGTCGCACTTGGTGCTGTCGACCGACAATATTGCCGTGACCGCACCGGGCGGCATCGCCGAAGTGCTGCAAAGCCTGCTGCTGAGCGTGGTCGACAACCCGGTGACCGCGCTGATGAACGCCAACTTCATCGGCATTCTGGCGTGGGCGATCGGCATGGGGGTCGCGATCCGGCATGCCGGTGACACCACCCGCGAAGTGCTGGGTGACCTGTCCAATGGCGTGACCCTGATTGTACGCGTGGTGATTCGCTTCGCACCGCTGGGCATTTTCGGCCTGGTCGCCTCGACCCTCGCCACCTCGGGCTTCGGCGCGCTGATCGGTTACGCGCATCTGCTGGCCGTGCTGCTCGGCTGCATGCTGTTCGTGGCGCTGGTGATGAACCCGATGATCGTGTTCTGGAAACTGCGTCGCAATCCCTACCCGCTGACCCTCCAGTGCCTGCGCGAAAGCGGCATCACCGCGTTCTTCACCCGCAGCTCGGCGGCGAACATTCCGGTCAACCTGGAATTGAGCAAGCGTCTGGGCCTGCATGAAGATACGTATTCAGTGTCGATCCCGCTGGGCGCGACCATCAACATGGCCGGTGCGGCGATTACCATCACTGTGCTGACCCTGGCGGCCGTGCACACGTTGGGCATTGCCGTGGATATCCCGACCGCAATCCTGCTCAGCGTCGTAGCGGCGATCTGCGCGTGCGGTGCGTCGGGCGTAGCCGGTGGTTCGCTGCTGCTGATCCCGCTGGCGTGCAGCCTGTTCGGTATTCCGAGCGAGATTGCCATGCAGGTGGTCGCGGTTGGTTTCATTATTGGGGTGTTGCAGGATTCGGCGGAGACGGCGTTGAATTCGTCCACCGATGTTTTGTTCACCGCCGCAGCCTGTCTGGGTGAGGAAGAGAAGGCCCAACGCGCCGCATAATAATCGCTGCAATGAAAAGCCCGCCGAGGTGTGAACCTGGGCGGGCTTTTTTGTGGCTGAGATCTTTACCCCCTCACCCCAACCCTCTCCCCCAAGGGGGCGAGGGGGAAAGGGA
>NZ_JBYSZA010000020.1:0-132531 GCF_058786735.1 Pseudomonas sp. FW305-7 | reverse complement strand
CTCCCACAGGGTTTTGATGAACACTGAAGAATCTGTGGGAGCTGGCTTGCCAGCGATGAGGCCAGCTCAGGCCATGCAGATCTCAGCCCTGCCAGGCCAATGGATTCACTAGATTCGCAGGTTTATCGCCAGCTAAAGCCACCAGCAGATTCTCCACCGCACAGCGCGCCATCGCCTCCCGCGTTTCATGGGTCGCCGAGCCCATATGCGGCGTCGCCACCACATTGTCGAACTGCAACAACGGCGAGTCATGATTCAACGGCTCACGTTCGAACACATCCAGCCCAGCCGCACGAATCCGTTGCTGGCTCAGCGCGTCGATCAGTGCCGCCTCATCCACCACCTTGCCCCGCGAGATGTTGATGAAAATGCTCTCCGGGCGCATCAGCGCAAACTGCTCAGCGCCGATCAAGCTTTCGGTCTGTGCGGTCAGCGGCAAGGTCAGACAGATGAAATCGGCTTGCTGCAACAGCTCCTCAAGGCTGCGGTACTGCGCAGCAAACCGCTCTTCGACCGCCAGTTTGCGCGACTGGCTGTGATATAGCACCGGCATGCCGAAACCGAAATGTCCGCGCTGGGCCAACGCCTCGCCAATCCGGCCCATGCCGATGATGCCCAGTGTCTTGCCATGCACATCAGTGCCGAAATGGGCCGGGCCGATATTGCGCTGCCATTGACCGCTGCGCACCATGTTGGCCAATTCCACCACACGCCGGGCCGTGGCCAGAATCAAGGCGAAACCGGTGTCGGCAGTGGTTTCGGTGAGCACGTCGGGGGTGTTGGTCAGGAGGATCTTGCGCCGGGTCAGATAGTCGATGTTGTAGTTATCGACGCCCACCGAGACGCTGGCAATCGCTTCCAGCTGCGGCGCCAGATCGAGCAACGCGGCGTCGAGTTTCAGGCTGGCACCGAGCAAGCCGTGGGCGCGGGGCAGGGCATCGCGCAGTTGCATCAGGCCTTGGGCGTCGAGGCTGTCGATCAGCGTTACATCAAACTGTGCTTGCAGCCGCGCCATCAGCGCGGGCGAGAGTTTCTTGTACAGCACGACGTGTTTTTTCATGGCAAAAGTCTCTTCAGGAATGCGCCGGCACGGCACGCGTGGCAACGGCTTTGGCCACGACGCGATCACTGGCGCCGGGCTTGAGGAAAATTGTCAGCACCACCGACAGCAGCAGCGCGCCGCTCATCAGCAGGTACGAAGCACCCGGCGATCCGGTGGAGCTGTTCAGATAACCGACCAGATACGAGCCGCCGAACGAGCCGAGCGCACCCATGCTGTTGATCAGCGCCATCGCGCCACCGGCGACGTTGGCCGGGAGGATCTCCGGAACGATGGCGAAGAACGGCCCGTAAGGCGCATACATGCAGGCGCCGGCGATCACCAGCAGCGTGTACGACCACCAGAAATGCTCGGCACCGAGCGCGTAGGAGCCGTAAAAGGCAATCGAGGCAATCAACAGCGGCGGCCAGACAAAGCGTTTGCGCTTTTGCAGTTTGTCCGAGCCCCACGAGACCAGGAGCATGCCGATCACCGCCGCCAGATAGGGCAATGCCGACAGCCAGCCGGCCTCGATCATGTCCATTTGCGCGCCGGCCTTGAGAATCGACGGCAGCCACAACACGAAGCCGTAAACGCCGATGCTCCAGCAGAAAAACTGCAACGCCAGAATGATCACCTTCGGCGAACGAAACGCCTCGGCGTAGTTCTTCACTGCTTTGATGCCCACCTGTTCGGCGGCGAGGGCACTTTCCAGATCGTGCTTTTCCTGCTCGCTGAGCCACTTGGCCTGGGCCGGACGATCATCGGCGAGTTTCCACCAGATAAACGCCCAAAGCACCGCCGGCAGACCTTCGATGATGAACATCCAGCGCCAGCTGAAATGCTGCACCAGATAACCCGAAACCACCGACATCCACAGCATGGTCACCGGGTTGCCGAGGATCAGAAAGGTGTTGGCCCGCGAGCGTTCGGCACGGGTGAACCAGTGACACAGGTAGACCAGCATCGCCGGCATCACCGCCGCTTCGACCACGCCGAGCATGAAGCGGATGACGATCAGCCAATAGGCGTTGGAGACCACGCCAGTCAATGTGGCCAGGCCACCCCAGAGGATCAGGCTGACGAAAATCAGCTTCTTCACGCTGTGTTTTTGCGCGTAGATCGCGCCCGGCACCTGGAAGAAAAAGTAGCCGAGGAAGAACAGCGCACCGAGCAATGAGGACAGCCCCGGCGTGATCATCAGGTCGGCGGCCATGCCCGATGCGGCGGCGAAGCCGTAGTTGGCGCGATCGAGATACGCCAGGCTGTAGGTGATGAACACGATCGGCATGATGTACCACCAGCGGCGGGCGGCGAGGGTTGCAGTTGTCATGGTGTTGCTCCTGAGCTTGTTGTTTTTGTCGCAGCAGGTTCAATAAAGCGTTGGTCTGTCAGGGCCTCATCGCTGGCAAGCCAGCTCCCACAGGTTTTGTCTGCACCACGGTCAATGTGGGAGCTGGCTTGCCAGCGATGGCGTGTTCAAATTCAGCAACGAGTTCGGATCGGGTCGGCAACCCCTCCATATCCCCGCGACTCTGCACCGCCCGACTGCCAATCCAGTTCGCCCGTTGCACCGCCTCGGCAAAACTCTGCTGTTCCAGCAGGGCACTGATCATCCCCACCGCAAAGCCGTCACCCGCGCCCACCGTATCGACGACATGGGCTACCGGCACGCCGGCGACAAAGCCCTGATCCAGTTGCGTGCGGTAATAGGCGCCCTGCGGCCCAAGCTTGATCGCCACCGCTTCGGCGCCCTGATCGAGATAGAACGCGGCGATGTCCGCCGGGTCTTCGAAACCCGTGAGCAAACGACCTTCACTCAAGCCCGGCAAGACCCAGTGGGCGAGGGCGGCGAGACGGTTGATCTCGCTGATCATTTCGCGCTCGCTGGCCCACAGGCTCGGGCGCAGATTAGGGTCGAACGACACGCTGCGTCCGGCATGGCGCATGCGCGTCATCAGCTCCAGCGACATCTCCCGCGCCGAGGCCGACAGCGCTGGCGGAATCCCGGTGGCGTGCAAATGCCGGGCGCTCAGCAGGCTTTCATTGATCGACTGCGGCGACAGATGACTGGCCGCCGAACCGCGGCGGAAATACTCGACCTGCGGATCGCTGCCATCGTCGGTGCGGGATTTGAACTGGAAACCGGTCGGATGCTGGTTGTCGACCTCGACGTGCCAGCAATCCAGCCCTTCGCGGGTCAAGGTGTCGACGACAAAACGGCCTAGCGAATCGTTACCCACTCGGCTCAGCCACGCGACATCGAAACCCAGGCGTGAAAGGCCGATCGCCACGTTGCTGTCGGCACCGGCAATGCGCTTGTGGAATTGCTCGACCCGCGCCAGATCACCGCATTGCTCGGCCACCAGCATCGCCATGGTTTCGCCAAACGACAGAATATCGATCTTAGACATGGGCAGGCTCCAGACGGGATTGGCCGAGACGGGCGAGGGTGGCGACGTGTTCGCGGGTCAACGCGACCAGATCATCACCTTGCAACGGATACTCGGCCGCACGCATAACGCCTTGGGCCATGTGCCGCAGCAGTTGTTCCCACAGATGCAGGTCGCTGACTTCCGGCGGCACCGCCACCAATTTGCCGTCGGCACGCCGGGCCACAGCCTTGCAGTGCACGTAGCCGACATGGCGACCGAGCAGGCGGGCGGCGTTGGCGGCGGACTGGTCCTGCCACTGCCAGTTGCCGATGTCGAACGTCATCTTGATCGGCAGGCTGTGCTGTTCCACCGCCGTGAAGAAGCGCTGGAACGGTTCGATGCGGCCGCCGTGCAAGGTCTGGTCGTTTTCCACCAGCAGTTGCACCGGGCTGCTGTCGAGCAGTTGTTTCAGGGCTGACAGATCAGAGTTATCGGTGAAATAGCCGAGCGAGACTTTCAGCCACTTTGAACCGAACGCCTCGGCGTGTTGCAGGGCGGTGATCAGTTCGGGATTAGCGCGTGACTGGCCGGCGAGCCACAGTTCGGTCGGCGACGAATAGATGCTTTGCAGGCCCAGCGCGGCGGTGGCTTCGCTCAATTGCGCGGGGTTTTCCCGGGTTAGAAGTTCTTCGCGCCATTCAATGCGATCGGCGCCGGCAGCGGCGAGCACATCGATAAAAAAGTCTTGCCCGCGCTGGCGCACAAGCTCGGCGCCGTAGCTGGACAGGCTGATGGAAACGGCAGGTTTATTCATTGTTGTTTACCTCTGAAACCGGTTTCATTTTTATTCAAATTTTTAGATGTTTCTATGGTGTTCTTTTGGGCCTCATCGCTGGCTTACCAGCAATGGCGCTCGATCAATCACCGAAAATTCCCGAGCGTCGAGCCACGCTCAACCAGCACCGGCGCAAAATCCAGCACCCGCGCCGCCTCATCATCTCCCCGCAGTCGCCTGAGCAAACACTCGAACGCCCGCGCGCCAATCTCTTGCGTCGGCTGGGCCAGCGCCGTAATCCCGCTGCCCACCAACGGATACCAGTCCAGGTCATCCAGGGCAATCAACCCGATATCCTCAAACAACTGCGAGCCGATCTTGCGCAAGGCATGAGTCGCGGCCAGCGCCGCCACACCGTTGGCGCAAAACAGCGCTTTCGGCCCCGGCCCTGGAGTGTTTAAAAAAGTTTGCAGGTGAATGGCCAGATCGTCGCCCGTTTCCAGCACCGCCCCGGTCAACCCGGAACGCTGCGCAACCTGCGTCTGAAAACTGCTGACCCGCTCGATCCGCGAGCTGGTGCCGTCAAACGGTTCGGTGACCAGCAGCACATCGCGATAGCCACGCTGCTCAAGATGGGCGAGGGCCATTGCCACGGCCTGCGGGTTGTTCAGTCCGACAATGTCGCTGTCGAGCCCGTCGACCTTGCGATCCACCAGTACCAGCGGCATCTCGCGGTGCAATTCATGCAATTCGTCACGGTGATGGCCGAGGGTATTCACGATCAGGCCTTCGATGTTGTACGAGCGCAGGAGGGCCAGATGCTGACGCTCTTGCTCGTCATCGCGGTCGGTGTTGCACACCACCAGGCTGTAGCCGTGCGCACGGCAGGCGGTTTCCACCCCGTGCATCACGGCAATCGAATAAGGGTTACGGATGTCGGCCACCAGCATGCCGATCAAGCGAGTACGCCCGCGTTTGAGGCCGCGGGCCATCTGGTTTGGGCGATAGCCCAGTTCGGCAATCGCCTGCTCGATGCGCAAGGCAATGGCATCGGAGAGCAGGGCGCGGTCATCGCCGATGAAACGCGAGACGCTGGCCTTGGAAACACCGGCGCGTTCGGCGACATCGAGCATGGTCACGCGGCTGCGCTGGGCGGCGGAAAAGTCGTTCACGGTGTGAAACCTTGTTATTGGATTTATAGGGCGTCAGTCGTTACATGTGACTGAAACCGGTTTCAGGAAACACCAGAATCAAATCTTTCGTCAAGTGAATGATCGTTCCGCTCGACACAAGTGCCGACGGGCGGCAACGGGATCAGGCGCTCGTCAGCCGAACAAGCCGGCCGCGATATTGATTGAAAAACCCAGAATGGCCGTGTTGAACACGAAGCCGATCAACGATTGTGCCAACACGATTTTGCGCATGTCCCGCGTTGCCACGCCGACATCGGCCGTTTGCACCGCAACGCCGATGGTGAACGAGAAATACAGGAAGTCCCAGTAGTTGGGCGTGGTCAGGCCTTCGGAAAAACGCAACGCGGGTTCCTTGCCATCCCATGTGTAATACAGGCGGGCGTAATGCACGCAAAAGATCACCCCGATCAATAACCATGAGCCGATCACGGTCAGTGCGGTGAAACCGTAGTGCAGCAGTTTGCTAGAGGCTTCCAGATCCTTGCTGCCGGCGAGTTCGAAGGTGATGGTGGCGAGACTGGCCAGCGCGGCGATGCACACCACGAACAACACCAGACCGGCGTTTTCATCTTCGACTTCGGCGATGCGTTTGACGTCCGGTGCCTTGGAACGCGCAGTAAGCCAGAGCATCAGGATCAGGTAAGTCCAGACGCCTGCGTTCCAGCCGATGAGGATTTTGCTGACGATGGAGTCGGCGGGGGCCAGAAGACCTGTGGCAAGGCCGAGCAGGGCAGCGGCGGAAAGGCGAGGATGGGTGCGGGCGAGGAAGCGCATGGGGACTCGAGGGCCAGGATGGTTCAGACACCTTAGCCATGTGGGAGCTGGCTTGCCAGCGATGACGGCGGCACAGTCAACATTGATGTTGGCTGACCCATCGCTATCGCTGGCAAGCCAGCTCCCACAGGGGTTAGTGGTGCTTGGTGAAGCGTTTTACGAGTTTCATGACCACGACGAAGAACACCGGCACGAAGATCACCGCCAGCGTCGCGGTGATCATCCCGCCGATAACCCCGGTGCCGATGGCCTGCTGGCTCGCCGAACTGGCGCCGGTGGCGATGGCCAACGGCACCACACCGAGGATGAACGCCAGCGAAGTCATCACGATCGGCCGCAAACGCAGGCGTGCCGCTTGCAGCGTGGCGTCGATCAGGTCGTGGCCTTCGTCATACAGACTCTTGGCGAATTCGATGATCAGGATCGCGTTCTTCGCCGACAGACCAATGATGGTAATCAACCCGACCTTGAAGAACACATCGTTGGGCATCCCGCGTAGCGTCACCGCCAGCACCGCACCGAGCACACCCAGCGGCACCACCAGCAACACCGAAGTCGGAATCGACCAGCTCTCGTACAACGCGGCCAGACACAGGAACACGATCAGCAGCGACAGGCCGAGCAATATCGGCGCCTGGCTGCCGGACAAACGCTCCTGCAACGACAGGCCCGTCCATTCCTGCCCGAGACCTTTCGGGCCTTGGGCGACCAGACGTTCAATCTCGGCCATGGCCTCGCCGGTGCTATGGCCCGGCGTTGGCTCGCCGGAGATCGCAATCGCCGGATAACCGTTGTAACGGGTCAATTGCGCCGGGCCCTGAATCCATTTGGCCTGGACGAATGCCGACAGCGGCACCATTTTTCCGGCGTTGTTGCGCACGTGCATTTTCAGCAAGTCATCGACCTGACTGCGCTGATCGCCTTCAGCCTGCACCACCACACGCTGCATCCGGCCCTGATTGGGGAAGTCGTTGATGTACGCCGAGCCCACAGCGGTGGACAGCACATTGCCGATCTCGGCAAACGACACACCCAAGGCATTGGCCTGTTTGCGGTCCACTTCCAGTTGCACCTGCGGCGCTTCGGCCAGTGCGCTTTCGCGGACATTCATCAGCACCGGGCTTTTCTCGGCGGCCGCGAGCAATTCCGTGCGTGCCTGCATCAACGTCGCGTGACCGAGGCCGCCGCGATCCTGCAAACGGAACTCGAAACCGCTCGACGTGCCGAGGCCGTCCACGGGCGGCGGCAGCACCGAGAAGGCCATGGCGTCCTTTATCTCGCTCAGTGCGATATTGGCGCGGTCGGCAATCGAGCTGGCGGAATCATCGCTGCCGCGCTGCGACCAATCCTTCAGCGTCGAAAATGCCAACGCTGCGTTCTGCCCACTGCCAGAGAAGCTGAAACCGAGAATCACCACACTGTCGCTGATTCCCGGCTCGCTGGCGTTATGTGCCTCAAGCTGTTCAGCCACGGCCACCGTACGATTCTTGGTCGCGCCCGGCGGCAGCTGAATATCGGTGATGGTGTAACCCTGATCTTCCACCGGCAGGAACGAGGAGGGCAGACGCGCAAAGCACAGGCCCAGGCCGACCAGCAACACGACGTAAATCAGCAGATAGCGCCCGGTGCGTTTCAGCGCGTAACCGACCCAGCCCTGATAGCGATTGGTCAGTTGTTCGAAGCGGCGGTTGAACCAGCCGAAGAATCCGGATTTCTCGTGATGCTCACCTTTGCCGATCGGCTTGAGCAGCGTTGCGCACAACGCTGGAGTCAAGGTCAGGGCGAGGAAGGCCGAGAACAGAATCGACGTCGCCATGGACAGCGAGAACTGCTGGTAGATCACCCCGACCGAACCCTGCATGAAGGCCATCGGAATGAACACCGCCACCAGCACCAGCGTAATGCCGATGATCGCACCGGTGATCTGCGTCATCGCCTTGCGCGTGGCTTCCTTGGGTGACAGGCCTTCGGTGGCCATGATCCGCTCGACGTTCTCCACCACGACAATCGCGTCGTCCACCAGAATACCGATGGCCAGCACCATGCCGAACATGGTCAGCACGTTGATCGAGAAACCCAGTGCCAGCATGGTCGCGAAAGTACCCATCAGCGCCACCGGCACCACCAGAGTCGGGATCAGCGTGTAGCGCACGTTTTGCAGGAACAGGAACATCACCGCAAACACCAGCAACATCGCCTCGCCCAAGGTGTAAACCACTTTGGTGATCGAGACCTTCACGAAGGGCGAAGTGTCGTAGGGAATCTTGTACTCCACGCCGGCCGGGAAGTAGCGCGACAGTTCGTCCATCTTCGCCCGCACCAGTGTCGCGGTGCTCAGCGCGTTGGCGCCCGGCGACAACTGCACACCAACAGCGGTGGACGGTTTGCCGTTGAGGCGGGTGCCGAACTGATATTCCTGGCTGCCGATCTCGACCCGCGCCACATCGCTGACGCGCACGGTAGAGCCGTCGGGGTTGGCCTTGAGCACAATGTCGGCGAACTCTTCCGGTGTCGACAACTGGCCTTTGACCAGAATGGTCGCGGTGATTTCCTGGCTGGACGGGTTCGGCAAGTCGCCGATGCTGCCGGCCGAAACCTGCGCATTCTGCGCGACGATGGCGGCGTTGACGTCAGCCGGGGTCAGGTTGAAGCCGATGAGTTTCTGCGGGTCGATCCAGATGCGCATGGCCCGTTCGGCACCATACAACTGCGCCTTGCCGACACCGTCGAGACGCTTGATCTCGTTCATCACGTTGCGCGCCAGATAATCACTGAGCGCGACGTCGTCGAGCTTGCCGTCACTGGACGTCAGGCTGATCAGCAAAAGGAAGCCGGAGGAAACCTTTTCTACCTGCAAACCCTGCTGATTCACCGCTTGTGGCAGACGCGACTCGACCACCTTGAGGCGGTTTTGCACATCGACCTGCGCCAGTTCCGGGTTGGTGCCCGGCTGGAACGTGGCTTTGATCGTGGCGCTGCCCAGGCTGCTTTGCGATTCGAAATACAACAGGTGATCGGCGCCGTTGAGTTCTTCCTCGATCAGGCTGACCACGCTTTCATCGACGGTCTGCGCTGAAGCGCCGGGGTACACGGCATAAATTTCGATTTGTGGCGGTGCGACATCGGGGTACTGCGCCACCGGCAATTGCGGGATGGCCAGCGCACCGGCCAAGAGGATGAACAGCGCGACCACCCAGGCAAACACCGGGCGGTCGATAAAGAACTGCGGCATATAAAAGCGTCCTGCTTACTGACCAGAGGTCTGGGCAAGTGGAAGAGGGGTGTCGTCAATCTGGACTTTCTCGCCGGGGCGGGCGTGTTGCAGGCCTTCAATGACAATGCGGTCGCCCGGTTTCAGGCCGCCGGTGACGATCCAGCGATTGTTCTGTACCGCGCCCAGTTGCACCGGCTGCTCGGCAACGCGCATTTGCTCGTCGACAGTCAGCACCTGGGCGACGCCGGCGCTGTCTCGTTGCACGGCGCGTTGCGGCACGGTGATCCCGTGCGCAATCGTGGCCTGTTCCAGACGCACACGGATGAAGCTGCCGGGCAACAGGTCGAGATCCGGGTTGGGGAATTCGCTGCGCAGAATGATCTGGCCGGTGCCCGGGTCGACGGTGATGTCGCTGAACAACAGTTTGCCCGGCAACGGATAGAGGCTGCCGTCATCCTGAATCAGCGTGGCCTTGACCTGATCCTGCCCGACTTCCTGCAACTGCCCGGAACGGAAGGCGCGGCGCAGTTCATTGAGTTCGCGGGTCGACTGGGTGAGGTCAGCGTGAATCGGGTTGAGTTGCTGAATCAGCGCCAGCGGCGTGGTTTCGTTCTGCCCGACCAGCGCACCTTCGGTGACCAGCGCGCGACCGATGCGCCCGGAAATCGGCGCAGTGACGGTGGCGTAACCCAGATTCAGCTTCGCCCGCTCCACGGCGGCCTTGTTGGCGGCGACATCGGCCGCCGTTTGCCGGGCATTGGCGCGGGCGTTGTCGTAGTCCTGAGCGCTGATGGCCTTGTCGTCGATCAACTGGGCGTAGCGCTGCTCTTGCAACTTTGCCTGGAACGCATTGGCTTCGGCCTTGCGCAACGCCGCTTCGGCGCTGTCCAGGTCAGCCTTGAACGGTGCCGGGTCGATGCGAAACAGCACGTCGCCCTTTTTTACGTCGCTGCCTTCGCGATAGGTGCGTTGCAACACCACACCGGCAACCCGGGCGCGCACTTCGGCGATGCGCGGCGCGGCGATGCGGCCGCTGAGTTCACTGCTGATCGACAGGGGGCGGGCTTCGATGGTCTCGGTGCGCACAGTGGCTGGCGGTGCCTGCTCTTCGGCGTTCGAAGAAGAGTCACAGGCGCTCAGCGTCAGCGCCATGGCAATCAGGCCGAGCCCGGCCAGCAGTTTGTTCGACATTTACTACCCCCAATATTGATGCCCGCATCCTACGGGCAGTCGCCGAGAGTAGCGGTGAAGCTTTGTAGGCGCTGTGTGAAATTGTGTAAGGGTTTTACTCAGGGAAGGGCGAGGGCGTATATCCTTAAGCCCTTGAAATTTATTGCGACAGATAAATCGCTATCGCGGGCAAGCCCGCTCCCACAGTGATTGGTGGTGTTCACATCAAAGTCTCTGTGAGGGCGGGCTTGCCTGCGATGAGGCCCGACCCGTCGCCACAGCACTTTCTGGATCACCCATGCCCAACATCCTCTTGGTCGAAGACGACACCGCCCTCGCCGAACTGATTTCCAGCTACCTGGAGCGCAACGGTTATTCCGTCAGCGTCATCGGCCGTGGCGACCATGTGCGTGAACGGGCGCGGGTCAGTCCACCGGATCTGGTGATCCTCGACTTGATGCTGCCCGGCCTCGACGGGCTGCAAGTCTGCCGCTTGCTGCGTGCCGACTCAGCGACGCTGCCGATCCTGATGCTCACCGCCCGTGATGACAGCCACGATCAGGTGCTGGGCCTGGAAATGGGCGCCGATGATTACGTCACCAAACCCTGCGAGCCGCGCGTGCTGCTGGCCCGGGTGCGCACCCTGTTGCGCCGCAGCAGCCTCGGCGAACCGTTGACGGTCAATGACCGTATCGTCATGGGCAATCTGTGCATCGACCTGTCCGAACGTACCGTGACCTGGCGTGATCAGCCGGTCGAACTGTCCAGCGGTGAGTACAACTTATTGGTGGTGCTGGCACGACACGCCGGCGAAGTGCTCAGCCGCGACCAGATTCTGCAACGCCTGCGCGGCATCGAATTCAACGGCACCGACCGTTCGGTGGACGTGGCGATTTCCAAGCTGCGGCGCAAGTTCGACGACCACGCTGGCGAAGCTCGCAAGATCAAGACGGTGTGGGGCAAGGGCTACCTGTTCAGCCGCTCCGAATGGGAATGCTGAGCTGATGTTTCGCATCCTGTTTCGCCTGTATCTGGTGACGATTGTGTCGTACAGCGCCGCGATCTATCTGGTGCCGGATCTGGTGGTCATGGCGTTCCGCGATCGTTTTGTCACCTACAACCTTGATTATTCCCGGGGCCTGCAATCGCTCATCGCCAAGCAGTTCCGCGCGGTGCCGCACGACCAGTGGCCAGCGCTGGCGGCGTCGATGGACAAGGACTTCCAGCCGCTGCACATCGTCCTTGCGCGTATCGACGATGCTGACTTCAGCGCTATAGAAGGTGAGCGTCTGCGTCGTGGCGAGAACATCGTGCGCATCGGCGACTGGGGCTGGCGCACGCTCGCGGTCACGCCGCTGGACGACACCACCGTGGTGCAAATGGTCGTGCCGCCCGACCCGATGGACGTCAATCTGTTGTACTGGAGCATCAACGTATTGATCGGCGCAACGCTGCTCGCCTGCCTGTTGATCTGGTTGCGCCCGCACTGGCGTGATCTGGAGCGCCTCAAAGGCACGGCTGAGCGCTTCGGTAAAGGCCATTTGAGCGAACGCACGAAAATCGCCCCGAGTTCGAACATTGGCAGTCTGGCCAATGTGTTCGACACCATGGCCGGTGACATCGAGAACCTGCTCAACCAGCAACGCGACCTGCTCAACGCGGTATCCCACGAACTGCGCACGCCCTTGACGCGTCTGGACTTCGGCCTGGCGCTGGCGCTGTCCGACGACTTGCCGGCCGCCAGCCGCGAACGCTTGCAGGGCCTGGTCGCGCATATTCGCGAGCTGGATGAGCTGGTGCTGGAGCTGCTCTCGTACAGTCGCTTGCAGAATCCGGCGCAGTTGCCGGAACAGGTTGACGTGTCACTGGATGAGTTCATCGACAGCATTCTGGGCAGTGTCGATGAAGAGCTGGAGTCGCCGGACATCGTGATTGACGTGCTGCTGCACGGTCAGCTCGAACGCTTTTCCCTCGACCCGCGTCTGACCGCGCGGGCGATCCAGAACCTGCTGCGCAACGCCATGCGCTATTGCGAAAGGCGTATCCAGATCGGCGTGCAGGTCAATGCGGGCGGTTGTGAAATCTGGGTGGACGACGACGGCATCGGCATTCCCGACGATGAACGCGAGCGGATTTTCGAGCCGTTCTATCGACTGGACCGCAGCCGTGACCGCGCCACCGGTGGTTTCGGCCTCGGCTTGGCCATAAGCCGCCGGGCCCTGGAAGCGCAGGGCGGGACGTTGACAGTCGAGTCCTCGCCGTTGGGTGGCGCACGGTTCAGATTGTGGTTGCCGACGCCCGTCTGATCGTGGCGAGGGAGCTTGCTCCCGCTCGGCGGCGCAGCCGTCGTAAAACCAGCCCCCGCGATTTGATTGCAAGAACGCAGGGGGCTGCTTCGCAACCCAGCGCGAGCAAGCTCCCTCGCCACAGGGAAAGGGTGGGTGTCAGGAAATTTCGGTGGATTGAATCAAGTGGACTCCTGCGCTCTGCATCCGGTCCATCGCTGCCGCCAATGAACCGTCCATATCAATCGCCCGGCAGGCGTCCAGCACCACAAAGGCATTGAACCCCGCCGCCCGCGCATCCAGCGCCGAGAACATCACGCAAAAATCCAGCGCCAGACCGACCATGTAGACAGTGTCGATTCCGCGCTCTTTCAGATAACCGGACAGCCCTGTGGTGGTGCGCCGATCGGCCTCAAGAAATGCCGAATAACTGTCGATGTCAGGGTTGCAGCCCTTGCGGATGACCAGTTGTGCGTGGGGCAGGTCCAGGCCCGAGTGGAACTCGGCACCGCCGGTTGCTTGCACGCAATGCTCAGGCCAGAGCGTTTGCTCGCCGTATGGCAGTTGAATCACATCGTAGGGTTTGCGGCCGGGGTGGCTGGAGGCGAAAGAAGCGTGCCCCTCCGGATGCCAATCCTGGGCGATGACGACCTGTTTGAACTGGCGCGAGAGCTTGTTGATCAGCGGTACGATCTGATCACCCTCGGGCACCGGCAGTCGGCCGCCGGGGACGAAATCGTTTTGAACGTCGATCACCAATAATGCAGTGCGAGAAGAAACGGACATCGGTGGATCCTCCTTGGAAATCACGTGTTCAGCATAGAAGTGGTTTTCCTATACAGCCAAATGGCTGTTCGGCAAATTCGGGCGGGATGTTTCCGCGCATTCCGACCAGCGGTAGCGATTTGCGCTGAATTATGCGGTTTACCTGTCAGATCTGACAGTAGGCGAACACGGGCAATGCGTGTCTCATGCGCATATCACGACTCCTGTTCCGACATCGCATTGGAGTCCTGTTCCAGAAAGGATAACCGCTATGGACGCCAAGACCCTTGTTAAACCACGTATTCCCGGCATGACTCAGCCGGTCCTCGGGCCTGAAAATGCTGACGCCGGACTGCCGCTGGCACTGACTTATCTTTACCCGCAAGGGGTAAAGGTTTTCATCGAACCAGCGTCCACCGCCCAGGACGGTGACGTCTACGTGGTTCGACTGAACGGTGAGCGGGTGACGTCGGCAATCATCGCCGCCGGCGAGGCGACGCTACGTGTGATCGTGTACGTGGCGCTGGGCAAGTGGAAGACCCCACTGAATGTCCTCGAATACGCCTTGGAGCGAGGGGGACTGGAGGTTGAGGCGTCAGCGCCATTGACCGTTATTTATCACGACAAGCGTCCGGGGAATGTTGATCGGTTTCCTGAGGAGGAGGGCCATTCGGAGCTGATGCTTGAAGTGCCGCCGGATGCACTGGATGAAGGTGTCGATCCCGACCGGGCGCGTGCAGGTGTCAATGTCAGAGTCGCCTACCCGTTGATGAGAGCGTTCGACACCGTTGTGTTGTATTGCAATGGTAAAACCCTGAGCCATGCGGTCAGTGCGGATGAAGCGGATCGACAGCTGCCCATCCAGATGACCATCGATGAGGCGACATTTCGCGCTGGCGGCGACAACCCGCGTTTCGAGTTGCGTTACACGGTGCTCGATCGTGTCGGGAACAGCCCGGATGTCAACAGCCCGAATTCGGCCAGCCAGTACCTGTACGTCAACCTCGATGGCACTTGGTACGACCCGCCGATCATCACTGAAGACCCCAATGATCCTGACGATGACGCCAGCATCATCGAGCTGGAAAAACTGGCCGGCAAACCGGCAACCGCACAAATCTATGTATCGCGGAGCTGGCTCAGAGACGATGAGATCCGCTTGACGGGGCGTTTCTATGGTGAGGACGGAGCGTTGCTGGAGCACCTGACATTTAAGGAACTGGTGAAGAACGCGCCGTTCTCCTACTCGATTCCTTTGCCTTACGCAGCGTTTGCCGGTGCCGCGAAGGGGCACGCAGTGTTCAGCTATCAGCGCGTGAGCCAAGGGAGCGAGCTCGACCGGTCATACGTGCAAAAAGTCGACATTATCGGTGAACCCGCTACGGACCTTTTGGCGCCTGTGCTTGTGGGCTCCGGTTACGTGATTGATCCTCTGGCTGTGCCTGACGGCGTAACAGCGCGAGTGGAATACCTCGAAGACAAACCCGGGGACAAGGCACGGCTGTTGATCCAGGGTGCCGCCGGGCTGGGTTCGCCGGCATTTGCGGCGAGCGCTTTCAACAAGAATCACCGGGCCAACTTCCTGATTGCGTCTCCGGTGTTCGCGGCCAGTCATGGCAAGACAGTGCAACTTGCGTGGCAGTTGCTCCGTGGCGCGACCACTCAACCCTCCGCGCATCGTGACGTGACAATCAAGCGGATCGAGGATCGGGATCCACGGCTGCCGATACCCACCATTCCTCAAGCCAGGAACGGCGTGCTCGATCTGGGTGATTTCCCCGCCGGTGCGCAAGCGCAATGTGCGGTCTGGCCGTCCATGGCGGTGGGGCAGTTACGCTGGTTTTGTTTGCACGGCACCGATCGCAACGGAAATGATTACCCGATTATCATTGCCCAGGCTGCTCAAGTGACAGAGCCTGAAATAGCCAGCGGGCTGGACAACGCGCTGCCCCGCAGCGAACTCGCGAAGCTTAAACCGGGATCAAGCTTGCGCATGGAGTTAAAAGTAGCCTTTGACGGGCTCAACGACGAATCGGCTGCAGTGGCGTTCGAGTCGCCGGCTTTCACCGTGCTGAATTCGCCTGCGAGGTTACTGGAAGATTTCACCGGTGTACCCGACCAGACGGCGAGACGGGGCGAGATCATGGAAACGCCAACTATGCAGATCACCTTCAAATCCGGTGATGGCGAGTGCGCGATCATGCCTCGCTCCGAGATCGGCCAATCTTTCCCAGGCCAGATCGAGGGGCAGGTTCTGAGCATCGGCCGCGATGCGTTCGGCCAGGCTGCGCAAGTGGTGGAAATCAAATTGAAGAACGCCTGTTCGCGAATCAGTTTCTTCCATCTCAGCGTGAATTATGAGGACAGCACGGTGGCTTACTACGCCAGCAACGGGTCACTGCTGGGCCGTCAGCCGTTAGGCTCGTCGTTTGGAACACCGGTCAATGTTGCTTTTGATGCGCCGGGAATCTCACGACTTGAACTCCATAGCCCAACACCCGACTGGTTCACCCTCGACACCTTTAAAGTGGATGTCTGATCCCCTGAGGCGAGTTCCGTTGGCTGGAACTTGCCTGTCGAGGCACTAGCCGATGGCGCGCGATTTCAACAGCGTTGCCATCTGCACAAGTGCCGCCGACGGGTGATGCCCGATCAGCATCCAGGCATGTTCACGCTCGGTCCAATACACCACGTTCATCTCATGCCGACGCTCGTGCGCCAAGGGCTGACTGCCGCTGTTCGAGCGTGTCACGCATAACGCCAATGGCCCGTGCCTGGCATCCAGATAGACGATCTGCGCGATCGGCACGCCGTCGTACTCGAGGACTTGCGCACGTTTGAATTCGGCGCCTGGCAGTTTCAATCCGTCAGCTGAAAGATTCAGGCCAAGGCGTGCATCGACAGCACGCAACTGCGAACGCAGTGTTGCCTCATCCGTTGGCAGATGGTCGAGGGTCTGCGGCACGTACAACGCCATATAGTCGCCGACCAAACCGCGCCAGTTATGCGCTTGTTGCGCCTGCCAACCCAACACCAAGCGGTCAGCCAGCACACCTGCGGCGACCAATGTTGCCGCCGCCGCACCGATAAACCAGCGCCGGCTCAATCCCGGCGTTTCAGGTGAGGGGATTGCATCGAGCCGAGCTTGCAGGCGATCCAGCGGCGCTTGCTGCGCCAGTTCGTCGTAAGCATTTTTGTACGGCAGGCTGCTGCGGCTCAGCCACTGCACGCGCAAGTTGAGCAGCGGATCCTCGGCGATGGCGGCGTCGAGCCGATGGCGATTGTCCGGGTCGAGTTCGTCATCCAGATACGCCACCAATTGCTCATCCGAAGGTGGGTTCATCAGTGGTCTCCTCCGGTGGTCTTCGGCACCGCTTGCAACGGCGGGTATTCGGCGAGTTTCAGCCGAGCGGTGGCCAGACGACTCATTACCGTGCCGATCGGCACCTGCAGAATCTCGGCGACTTCGCGATACGAAAGGCCCTCGACGTAGGCCAGATACACCGTTTCGCGTTGGGTTTCCGGCAATGCATCGACCCGGCGAATCACTTGCGCCGCCATGACGTGGGTCTGCGCCGCGTATTCACCGTCGAACGCCAGTTGCCCGTCGGCATCGACCTGTCCGGCACCTTGGCGCACGCGGCGGGCGCGCACTTCGTTGAGCCAGATCGAATGCAGAATGCTCAGCAGCCAGCGATCCATGCGCGTGCCGGCGACGTATTGCGCCGAACGCTCCAGCGCCCGCACGCACGTCGCCTGCACCAGATCCTCGGCCACATGCCGATTGCGCGACAGCAACAAACCGTAGCGCCACAGTCGCGCTAGATGCTGTCCCAGTTCTGCTCTGAATGCCTGATCGCTGACGATGATGGCTGTCCTTTATAAATGCTCAGGTTTTCGATGAATCGTTGATGGCTTCAGCCAAATCCTGGTACTCCTCGCAAGATGTGCCGCAAATCGATTTGATCTGTTGCAACTGCTCCTGCGCGAGGTCGACGCGACCCTTGATTACATAAGCCTCGCCCAGGTATTCGCGGACTTGCGCGTACTGCGGATCAAGTTTTACCGATTGCAGGTAATAGCCGATGCCTTCGTCGGTGCGCCCCAGTTTGCGCGTGGCGTAGCCGCGATAGTTGAGAGCCTTGGCGGTGTTCGGTTGTTGCAGGGTGTCGAGCAGCGCCAGTGCCTCCTCGTAGCGACCGTCCTTGGCGAGGCGGTAGGCATAATCGGTGCGGTCGGCGTCGGGCAGCAGGCGGCTGGTTTGCAACACGCATTTCTGGGTTTTGCTGTCCCAGACCTGACCTTTGGGGCATTCGGGCTTCTTGACCGGCTCGTCCTCATCGCCATTGGCAAACGCCAAATGGCTGGACAGGGCAGCGACCAGCAGCAACGGGGCGGCGAACATAACGGAACGGATAGTCATGGGCAAGGCTCCACAGAGGGTTATGTCTGACTTTGAACACCACAGGGTGAAATTTTATTCATTGCATTGTCAGTGACTGTTCAGGGCAGGCGTAAATTCAAACGCTATGCTAGTCAGCGTCCGCCGTTGATCCGAAGCTTTGCCGCAAGGGGAATTGCCATGAAAGATCAGCTCCATCACTCCGCCGCCGGCTACAAAACCGCTGCCGACACCTACGTCAAAGGGCGGCCGGATTATCCGCCGCAGGTCAGCGATTGGTTGGCAACCACGCTGAACCTTGATGGACATAAAACAGTGATAGATCTGGGCGCCGGCACCGGCAAGTTCACCGGACGTCTAGCGGCGACCGGGGCGCAAGTGATCGCCGTGGAACCGGTGGCGCAGATGCTGGAAAAACTCTCTGAAGCCTGGCCTCAGGTATTGGCGGTCAGTGGCACGGCGACGGACTTGCCACTGCCGGACGCCTCGGTTGACGCGGTGGTTTGCGCTCAGGCGTTTCACTGGTTCGCCAGTGCCGAGGCGCTGACGGAAATCGCCCGCGTGCTCAAGCCCGGCGGCAAGTTGGGACTGATCTGGAACTTGCGCGACCCACAAGCCAGTTGGGTGCCGAAACTCGACGCCATCGTCAATGCCCTGGAAGGCGATACGCCGCGCTATTACACCGGTGCCTGGCGTACGGCGTTTCCGCATCCAGCGTTCGGACCACTGCAATTGCAGCAGTTTCACCACGGGCACACCGGCTCGCCGGAAGACGTGATTTTCAATCGTGTGCGCTCTACCAGTTTCATTGCCGCGCTGCCGCAGGCACAGCGGGCGAAGGTCGACGAACAGATTCGCGACTTGATCGCATCGGAACCGGCACTGCGCGGTAGAGACGTGGTAACGGTGCCGTACGAAACCGCCGCATTTGTTGCGGTGAAACATGGCTGAGGCAAACGGGCCGCGATGGGCACACGGTTGCCTCAATGACGGTGTTACTCAGATTTTGAGGTTGAAGGTGTGGAAGCGGTCTGAGCAGTCAATTTGAACTCGCCACTCGTGACATCGACTTTCTGCCGTCCATCTTCATGAACGCCCTTGAACCAGAAAGTACCCTCTAGCCGATCATCGCCAGCAGTCGGCACAACGCTCAGGATCAGTTCACCTGATACTGCTGGGTACTCGTCAATATCACCCGGGTTGCCGAGGGCATAGCTTGCTCGATAATCCTTGCCATCCTTGGTTATCTCGTGGGTGCCAATCGTGGCATCCTCTGGGACGTACACATTCAGGTATGCATTTTGATTATCAATTGGCTGCGAGATGAGCTGTCCGCCGTGGCCGTGCCAATAGGAACCCAGATCTGGTCGCCACTTGAGGGACAGCTCCGTCTTGTCCGCACTGAACAGCGGGCGTCCACCCCCATTCACCTCAGCAGTAAACCTATTGTCAGTTTTTGAGTTTGATCCGGTCATCGTCAACGCTCCTGATGCATGAACAAGCGGGAGTGAACTCCCGGTGAATGTTCAAACTACTGCATCAGGACTGGCGGCATAACTGTCAGAGTTGACAGGTACTCACAGCTTGACAGCTTCATTAACCCAACGACTTACCGGTGCAACTCTATTCCCTGTGGGAAGGCGCTTGCTCCCGAAGACTGATTCAGCTTCAACCCACAATCCGGATCAGCTCAACTGAGGTGTATCAACAACTTTCCTGCGCTCCCGAACCCCACGCACCACCAGATACAACAACGGCCCGATCGACACAAAAACCGCTGTCAGTAACAGATAAGGCACCACCGACCAAACCGACCGGCCAAGCGACCGGGCGTCCTTGACCATCCACACCCCGGCCATCGTCGCCAGCAGGTACAGATCGATCACCACCTGCGCGGTATCCGGTCGCGACATCAGGCTGATGCCGAAGTCGATCAGCGACTGCTCAGCCTGGAGCATCACCGAAATGGTGTAACCGGTAAAAGCGAGCAGCGCCGTGAGGGGTAGGGCGATCGACATCATGCGTTCATTCCTTGAAGTGATGAGCTGAACCGCCAGCCTACATTCGCCACGCACAATTGACCATTGACTTGCCGGCTGGGCTCGGGCTAATTTCCAGTCCATGACTTCCACCGTATTGCGCTGCCAGCCAAGCATTATTACCGCCATTCCTCATTTGGCGGGCTAGCTCACGACTGCAGCACCCAACCCGCCCTAGAGGCGGGTTTTTACTTTCTGTCTCCCGGGTTTTAACGAAAAACACCTTCCCCTGTCGGAGTCGCGGCAGTGGAGGTGAGTCAGGAGACGATGATGAACGACCCGCAAACCCTGCTTGAGCACTACGTGAAGAAGATCCTCGCCGCGCCGGTTTACGACATCGCGGTGCGTACGCCGCTGCAGGCTGCGCCAGCCTTGTCCGAAGCATTGGGAAATCGCATCCTGCTCAAACGCGAAGACCTGCAACCGACGTTCTCCTTCAAGATCCGTGGCGCCTACAACAAACTGGTGCAGTTGAGTGTTGAACAGAAAGCACGCGGGGTGATCACCGCATCCGCCGGCAATCATGCTCAAGGTGTGGCGCTGGCGGCACGTGAACTGGGCATCTCGGCAACCATCGTCATGCCCTCGACAACGCCTGAACTCAAAGTCCTCGGTGTGCGCAGTCGCGGCGCCGAAGCGCTGCTGCACGGCGAGAGCTTTCCATTCGCACTCGCCCATGCGCTGCAACTGGCCGAAGAGACCGGCCGCACCTTCGTTTCCCCCTTCGATGACCCTGACGTGATCGCCGGCCAAGGCACCGTCGCGATGGAGATCCTGCGCCAGCATCAAGGCGCGCTGGACGCGATCTTCGTCCCGGTGGGTGGTGGCGGTTTGATCGCCGGGATCGCGGCGTACGTCAAATATCTGCGCCCGGACGTGCGCATCATCGGCGTCGAATCCGAGCACTCAGCTTGCCTGAAAGCGGCCCTGCAAGCCGGCGAACGGGTGGTGCTGCCCACGGTTGGCACATTCGCCGACGGCGTGGCCGTGGCACAGATCGGCGAGTACGGATTTGAAGTGTGTCGCTTTTGCGTGGATGAGGTGATAACCGTCAGCAACGACGACCTCTGCGCCGCAATCAAGAACATCTACGACGATACCCGCTCGATCACCGAACCTTCCGGCGCCCTGGCCGTGGCCGGTATCAAGCAATACGTGGCGCGAACCGCTGTGCGCGGTCAGACCTTCGTGGCGATCGACTCCGGCGCCAACATCAACTTCGACAGTTTGCGACACGTTGCCGAGCGCGCCGCTGTGTGCGGCGCCCCCGCGTAATGGCGATCAGGGCAGCATCGGGCGCAGGAAGCTGCGCTCGTAGCTGACGATGAACTTCTTCTCGACCAGTGATTGCACCAGCGCAGTACTTTCCGGGTCGGTCAGTGCGATGTGCCGGTAGCTTTCGTAATCCGCCAGCGACGGAAAACTGAACAGGCAATAGGCGATATTGCTCGCACCCTCGGACGGCAGAAAGTAGCCGTGATGAGTGCCGCCCAAGCGTTCGACAATGCCGAGCCAGGCCTTGGCGTAGGCCTCGAATTCGGCCAGTTGATAAGGGTCGATCACGTATCTGACGTGGCAGGTAATCACCGATGACGCTCCTTGTTCAGATTATTCCTGAATGGCGGTGCCGACTTTGTCCGAGGCGGACCAGATGCGATAACGCACTTCGACGTCCGACGGGGCATACACCACCACCGGCAACTTGCTGTTGTACCGCAGCATGAAACCGTCGCCGACGACCGGCACGAACGCGCGTTTCTTCTGCGAGCCGGGCGGGCAGGCCATCATTGTGCTCATCGGGCCAATAACCTTTTCCAGTCGGTAGAACGAGTAACCCCAGCCTTCGAGGTTTTTCTCGTCCAGAACCCCGCCCAGACGCTGGCGATTGCAATCCACTTCGAGAGTTTTGCCCGCGAGAATCTCGACCTGGAAGTTCTCTTCCTGATCCTGCTTGGGCAGATGAATGACCTGGCGCGTGAAGCCCGGTTCAGCCTTGGGATACGGCGCGACATCTTCCAGTTTCGCTGCGTGGGCGACAGTGGAAAGGCTGGCGATGATCAGGCCGGTGGTCGCGTAAGCACGGAAAGAACCCATGGAAGCCTCCTTGCGGGTGTAGTGTGATTGACGGGCATTCTTACCGTCACTGGCGGTGAATGCAAACCGACGACGAATTGCAAATTGCAGGGCCTGGAGGGGCGTTTCTTGCAATTTGCAACTGGCCCAATACTGGCCAGTTCGCCAAGTGCTTGATTTCACGAGGGTCAAAACGATCCGATGAAAGGCATGGTTTATGCGTCTCTATGGTGCAGCGCACCGGATTCGGGCGCCTACACTCCAATGGGCATTTCGCAGTACAACCGTTTGTTGCACCAGGGAAACAGCGGGGACACACCCGTGCAGGGGCAGCAAAAGCGGTCAACGTGAAAAGTTGATTGGCAGTTTCATCAATAAGGAGAGGTTCATCATGTTTCTGTCTGCCTTGGAACTACGCAATATCATTGAAAGCAGTTTTCTGCCTAAACGTTGCCAATGCACGCTGTCGCCGGACTTGTCGATGACCGTCAAGGTCTTCGGCGATCACCAGACCGATCAAGTTGATCTGCACGTCAGCGGCATCGACGCCAGCCACCTCAACGGCTGTCGCGAAATCAACGAACTGATCGCCGGGCTGCGCTCGGATCTGGCGCAACAAGCCACGCCACACCACTACAGTCCCCGCTCCCGAGCCGTTTAACCGACCGTTTCACCCAGTTCGACCGTCACGCGCCGGGCCTGCACGAAACCAAGGCCCAGCGCGAACTCGACCAGCACCGCGAGCAAAATCCCGGGGCCGGCGTGGCCGTTCAGCCATTCTGCGAAACCCAGCACCGCCAATCCAAAACAACCGACGATAAAGCCGTTGCTCAACGCATTGCGCGCGATCGACACCGGCGCTCTGCGCACCAGATAAAACATCACACCCAGCGCCGCAAACAGCACCGCGCTGCGCCGTGCAACAAATCCGACCCCCTCGGAATATTCGATACTCCAGATCGCCAACAACATGTCCGGCACCAAGCCCCAGACCAGCGCCAGCAGAAAACACAACGAAGAAGTGAAAGTCGACAACGTGCGAAACGACAACTGCATGGCGAATCCTTGCGGCAGTGAGGAGGGGCCCCGAGCATAACTCCGCAAAACCCTTCACGCCTACCGCAAAGCCGCAAATCAGACGTTTCTGTCAGTTCTGGAAGTTGCACGCGTCAGACATTTTCCTGTAGCTGATCTCCTCGGGTTTACCGGTGTTGTCGATGTACTTCATGTCGGCGGTAATGACCTTGCACTGCATCGTGGAAGGCTCGGTCATCGAAACCACCTTCGCCACATGCAGCGGCATGCCGTACTGGTACGGCACGGCATTGGACGTGGTGGACGTGTCGTTGGCCTGGGCCAGCCCGGCGAACGCGGTGCAGGCGAGGGCGGTGGTGAGCAGGAAAGGACGAATGTTCATGAAAGGACTCCCGTGCGACGCAAAGAAAGTTCGACGCGGATCTGGCCGAACTTGCCGCACTGGGCGTCAGCCAACGGCTGCGAGCGTGCGGTCAGGTAGAGTCTTTGACCGCGGCGTTAAGCGATGGTTAACCCACCTGAACGCCGGCTGTCAGCGGGCAGGGCGATTTCTGCGGGACGGATGGCGTATTCCTACAAGGGCCGATGCCTTGTCTGCTTCCGGTGGCTGGAGTGGGGCGGTTATGGTTTGGCGTCGCTGCAAAATCAGCGATTCGGGTTTGGTCACCTGAGAAGAGTTCATTGCATATGTGCCATCATTTGCGCCGCGGACATCTATGTCCGTGTAGTGCATTGCTGTGGCGGCTGTGTGCAGGACGCCTTCGGGCGAGCTGAGTTTGAACTGTTCTCGGTTGACCAAGCCTGTACATGGCCGCCTCCCTACTGTTTGGTCACAGTGCTGGCGGTTACCTTCAATACAGTTGAGTAATCATCTATGCCAGTTATTATTCCGTCTCCCAAACGCTACATCCCCCTCAACAGCGGCGTCACCGAAAGCGCGCCCCTGGTCATCGACACCGAAGCCAATCCCAAAGACATCCTCGAAGCCGCCGTCCAGCGCGTCCGCGCCTCGGCCGACCTGCTCGAAACCTTGCATTGCCTCTGTTTCAAACACGCAGACGTGCAAGACATTCCGCACATCACCCACGCGCTGTACCTGCTGACCCAGGATGGCAACGACTTGCTGCAAGTCGCGCAACAGCTGATGTTGAACTGGAAGGCGCCAGTCTGAGTTTTTCGCTCAAAAAAGCCTGCCATCGAAAGAGGGCAGGCTGAGTTGTTTATGAGGCCACTTCAGCGGGGAGTCACTTCAGTCGATTGCCGGTGCCGCGCATATTCGACCAAGTCCTTCGGGTAAGCCCAATGATCGTTCTGGCGATCATCAATCTCATACAGAAAAGCAACGGCGGCGGCCTCGAACGCCCAGTAACCGACGTAATTACCGTCATCGTCTTCAATGTCGAGATGACTGTCATGCCAGTTGGTTTGCTCCTCTTCAAACCCGGCGTACCAACCTTCGCAATATTGCCGAAGCAGCTCACTGGACTCTGAGGCATCTGCCGCGTAAATCGCCCTGATCAGCGGGGTGTACAAATCGTGGTACCACTCATCAAGGTTTGCCCGGCCGGGTAAATCCTTGCGCAACAGATCTTCATACAACGTGTCCTCGCCTGCGTAGCCAGCCCGATCAATCAGGGTGCAGAACCTCGCCAGCAAATCGGTGCGCCGCAGCAGAATGCACAAGCTGATGACCTGAACGCATTCTTCATACTGATCCGGCCAGTCATCAATGGCCAAAGGCGAAACATTGGCACCATCGTCCAGAGCCAGCGCCCGCTGATGGATTTCATAGCAATCCACCAACTTCTCCAGTCGCGGCAGCAAAGCGGCAATCGGCTCACCTGCGGTATAGCTGATCAGCAAAGCGTTAAACGCGGCTTCCTTGAAATAAGCCGTACGCAGTGCCTGCTCCTCCTCGGGGCTGTCAGCCTGCATGGTTTGGCCCATCCAGCGGGACTCGGTTTCGTCATAAAGCCGGATGGATTTTTGATAGTAAGAGTCAGTCAGGAACGCTTGGCGCTTACGCATGCGGGGATCTTCCTTGTCCATGCAAACTACTTCAGATCGATCACTGTGAATTCACCCGGATCGGGCAAGACATCAAACCCTTGCGGCTCATCTGTTTGGCCATTCTTTGCGAAAGAGTCATAGACGATGTACTTCTCGGGCACCTCGTATCCTTCGTTGGGAATGACCAGACGCATCTGTTCAGCGCTCAAGTACAAGAAACGCGGCAAGGCCTTCTCGGCAAAATCAATACGCTCCAGCACGCTGCTTACTGGACCTTTGCGCAAGACGACCCCTTTGGTATAAGGCGATCCGTAGTTCAACGCAAAAATCAAAGTGGCGCCTGTGCACTTTGCCAACATCACGTCACCGACAAAGTCCTCATCGGGCATGTCCGTAAAGGCTGTTTCGATTTTGCCGTCGAATTTCACAAACAGGCGCTGCCCGTCTGCATTGGAAGTGGCGAGCAACGCTATTTTGGTTCCGTCCGAAAGAGGGCAGGTCAACAGCGTTTTCTGCGAGCCTGCCCACGCCGGGCGACACATCAGCGTGATTAGTAATAGGTAAAACACCTTGTTCATTTGATGGGGCCGATTTCATAGACGTTATTGCGAGTGGTCGGCTTATGGCTTCTTGCGTACTCGACCAGGTCTTTCGGATAGACCATATGGTCTATCTGGCTGTCGTCTATGCCATACAGGTAAGCAATTGCCCCCGCTTCCAGAGCCCAATAGCCCACGTAACTGCCTTCTTCACCGTCAAGGTGCGTGTCGTGCCATGGCGCCTGTTCAAAGGTGCAATACCAGTTATTGCAGTATTCACTGAGAAAACGCGACGCTTCGCTCTTGTCTTCAGCGTAAATCGCCTGAATGAGCGGCGTGGAGACGTCGTGATACCACTGATCGATATCCAATCGCCCAGGCAGAACCTTGGTCAGCAAATCCTCATACAGCGTGTCTATGCCGGCGTATCCCGCATTGTCGATCAAAGAGACAAAGCGTTTTAACAAGTCAGTGCGGTGCAGCAGGATACACAGGCTGATGACTTGCAGGCATTCTTCGTATTCGTCGGGCCAGTCATCGATGATGAGCGGCGTGATATTGGGAATTTGCTCGTAAATGGCCAGATATTTTTGCAGTTCTTCGTAACTGGCAATCAGGGTTTCCAAAGGAAGAATCAGGCTTTGTATGTCCTCTCCGGCGGTGTAAAGCATCAAAATGTGCTGGAGGTGCAGGCTCTGAAAATTTCTGGCTCGCAGAGACTTCTCCTGCTCCGGAGAGTCAGCCGTGAACAGCTTGTCTTTCCAGAACTCAAACTCTTCCTCGAAGTAGGATTTGAAACTTTCATATCGAGCCGTAGTGAAATATTTTTGTCTGCTATTCAAGTGTCAAGTCCGTGACGAAAGTGCGTTTGAAGTTTATGCGCTTGGAGCATGCGATCTAGCGTATTCAACCAGATCCTTTGGGTAAACCATATGGTCTATCTGGCTGTCATCAATGCCATACAAATAGGCAATCGCACCCGCTTCAATAGCCCAATATCCTACGTAATTTCCATTTTCGCCCTGTAAATGCGAGTCGTGCCAAGGGGCTTGCTGAAATGCGGCGTACCATTGGGCGCAATAGTTTTTTAGATACTCTGATGCTTCCCCTTTACTTTCTGCATAAATAGCCAGAATCAATGGTGAATATGTCTCGTGGAACCATTGATCTACATCGTGTCTATCAGGAAGTAATTTGACGAGCAGATCTTCGTATAACGTATCGTCCCCAGCATAGCCCGCCCTGTCGATTAGTTCTACAAAGCGCTTAAGCAGGTCGGTACGATGCAATAGGATACAAAAGCCAATGATCTGAACACACTCTTCGTATTCGTCAAGCCAATCGTTTATTGCAAGTGGAGATATATCAGGTGTCCGCTGGTATTCAGCGAGTTTGGCTTGCCTGAGTTCATGCTTTGTTATCAGATCTTCAAGCAGCGGGATAAGGGAGTAGATTTCTTCCCCAGCAGTATATGCTGCCAAAAGCCTGTCAAATGCTAGTTGCTTGAAGTATGTGGCGCGCAGCGACGCCTCTTCCTCTGCTGAATCGGACTGAAAGGTGTTTGTTTCAAAAAAAACAATTACCTCGTCATGCTCTCTTTTGAAGTTTTCGTAATGGGTTTTAGTAAAAGGATGTTGGCGTATATTCACTGCTGAACTTTCCCTGTTGAGTCAAGGGAAGTACCCATATTTCGCACCATTGAAGTTTGGTCGTCAAATGCGGAAACAGGTATCCGGCTCAAAAACAGTTCCAAACCCTGCTGATACGAGTCAACGTCCATCACCTCGCTATGTCTGGGGATGTGATAGGCCTTGCCCTTGCTGTCCAGTTTTGCGCACGCAACGGAGTAGAAGTCGGGTGTTACCTTGAGCCGCACAATCTGATCCCACGCAAGTCTGCCTTTGGCGCCTTTGCCCTTGGTAAAGAACAAGGTAAAACCATCTTCATCGAATTCCAGGCGATAAGCGCCTTCAGCAGCCTTGAGTCGGGCACGTACCGTTGATTCGATCAGGCGCAGGTTTACCTTATGAAAAGGCTTGCGAGGTTTCGCACGGTTGGCGGCAATCCGCTTGCGCAAGCGATTTAGAAGGCGTTCGGAGAAGAACCGCCAGCACAACACGTATGCCACGGTGAAGAACACCAGGGCGATGAGCTTCTCCGGGCTCAACTCGCGCGCCGGGAAATAAGCGCCCAGAATGCCGCCAACCAGCCCGAGCAAAAACAAGACCGGCGCGAGCAGACGATCCTCAATGCGAGCCAGTTTGCCAAGTAGGCTGGCCCTCAGTTGATCATCCTTGAGTATTTCCTGCTCAACCAGTTTGCCGATTCTGGACTGTGTGTGTTCGGGGGTGATGGTGTATTGCAATTCCATGGTGCTGAATCCGAAATCCGTTTTCTGGGGGAGGGCAGAGTTTACGTGTTTGCCTTGCGTCTGGCGTATTCCACCAGATCTTTTGGATAGACCATATGATCGATCTGGCTGTCGTCTATGCCGTACAGGAAAGCAATTGCTCCTGCTTCGATAGCCCAATAGCCCACATAGCTACCATCCTCGCCTTGCAAATGTGTGTCGTGCCAAGGGGCTTGAATGAAAGCTTCATACCATTGGTTGAAATACTCTCTCAGTCGCTGTGCGGACTGTTCTTTAGACTCCATGTAGATGGCTTGTATCAGGGGGGTGTAGACGTCGTGAAACCACTGGTCAACATCATGTCTGTTTGGCAGCACTTTTCTTAATAGGTCCTCGTATAGGGTGTCACTCCCGACGTACCCCGCCTGATCAATCAAAACTACGAATCGCGTCAATAAATCGGTGCGGTCCAGGAGAATACACAAGCCTATTACTTGGACGCACTCTTCGTATTGATACGGCCAGTCATCTATAGCAAGCGGGGATATTTGGGGTTCCTGTTCATAAATAGATAACGTGTTCTGCCGTATTTCGTATTTCTCTATCAGTTCCTCAAGCAACGGAATGAGGATTTCTATTTCCTCTCCCGCCGTATAGCAGGCGAAGATTTTGTCAAGCAGAAGGCGCTGAAGATGGCGTGCTCGAAGCGACTCTTCTTGTTCGGGAGAATCTGATTCAAATTTATTGTTTTTGCAAAACTCTACAACTTCCTCGTACTCCTTCAAGAAGATTCTATAGTGGCTTTCGCTATAGTATTTTTGCCTTTTGTTCACGTTTCTTCCTTGGTTGTAAAATTCAAGCCTGCCTGGAATTTTTAAGCGCTCAGTGAGCTATTTAATAGGTCAAGCGGTCGATTTATTGTTTCGTGCATACTTGACCAAGTCCTTTGGGTAAACCATATGGTCGATTTTGCTGTCATCTATGTCGTACAGGAAAGCAATTGCTCCTGCTTCGATAGCCCAATAGCCCACATAGTTACCGTCTTCCCCTTGATGATGAGTGTCGTGCCAAGGAGCTTGTTTGAACGCCGTATACCAATGGCTACAATAATTTTTAAGATGTAGGGTAGCCTCTTTTACCGTTTCCGAATAAATCGCCTGTACCAGGGGTGAATAAACGTCGTGAAACCACTGGTCTATGTCATATCTGCTAGGTAGAACCTTGCAAAGCAAATCCTCATAGAGCGTATCGGTACCTTTATAGCCCGCGTTGTCTATTAGCACTACAAATCGTTTTAGGAGGTCTGTGCGATGTAATAAAATACAAAACCCTATAACTTGAACACATTCTTCATATTGGTAGGGGTAGTCGCCAATCGCCAACGGTGATATTTCAGGAATCTGTTCGTTCTTTGCCAGTTTGTCCTGATATATTTCGTATTTTTCGATCACATCCTCGAGCAGTGGAGGAAGTTCGGATATCTCTCTTCCCGCCGTGTACGTCGCTAACAGCTTATTCAAGGTCAGCCTCAGGAAAAACCTGGAACGAAGCATTTCCTCTTCTTCGAGCGAGTCTGATTTAAATTTTCTTGTGCGATAAAAATCGTGAGCTTCGTCATGTGCACTCATAAAAATGCTGAAGTGATTTTCACTGTAAAATTTTTGTCTCTGTTTCATGTTATTAGTCTATATCTTATTAAATTGACTCTATGCGAAATGGGTAGTCGATAATTCATTCCCGATCAAAGCGGGCGTACCATCGCTTGGTACTTTCTTCCTCGAAGCAATTTCCATGAGGAGAGTAATGATGAATTTGATCCGGTTCTGGAATACGCACTGGCTTTAATATTTTGTTTACTGCGATGTAAGCATCGAGCTCATCTCTACCTTCGGCGCCGAGTTGCGGGTACTCACCTGCTTGAATAATCAGTCCATTGTCATAGTTGACAAAATCAATGTCGCTACGGCTACTTAGCTTCTGGCGCAAAGCGGGCTCCCCGCCAAGGTTCGCAATAAATGAATTTCCGATTATAGTTTGCCAGTTAACACCTTTTATATGGTCGATAAGCTCGGAGGCCAAACTGTGAGGCATTGAATCAACATCCAGGCCGGTGTATTTTTGTGCAAGTTCATACTCGATAGGCATATAACTATCATAGTCGAACGGAAGTGCCGTGGATAATCCACCGTAACCATGCTCTGCTTCGACTTGGTTGCACAGGTATTTTACCCAGGTCCTGTACGTGGTCAGCCCCTCGTCTGATGCAATGAAGTCCCAGGGGAGAACTAGTTTTATATACGAGCGGTCGCTGTCTTCATGAACTTCGCGAGAATTAAGCACGGATATCCCATAATCCGCAGCTTCTTTAGTGCTCGACGCACTCGTTAGGTGCAATTCGCACCGTTCATTACCAGATGATGAGCGAATTTTGGTGAATGCTTTTTTTAGTGACTCCGAGGTCAGTTGTTTGTAGCTATCCTGAAGTAAGCCGTTAAGGTGTGCTCCAAATTCGTCATTGAATTTTCCAAAGCAATCAATAATCTTCAGTTTTTTTCCTGCTGTGTAGCCTTCTTTAAAGTATAAAGTGATGATGATACCCAGTTTTGCAACGGGCGTTCCATCGGGAAGTTCGAAGCACAAACCTGCGGCGCGTTGTTCAAGGTTTTTCATTATTTAACTCACGATGGTTCTCGATGCTTCATTTCGAATCGTTATCATCTTGATCAAAACGAGTATACCAGCGGGCGGTGCTGTCTTCTTCGAAGCAGTTTCCGTAAGGCGAGTATGTATGCAATTGATTCGGCGCAGGGATCCGTAGCGGTTTAAAAACGCGATTCACTGCTACATAGGCCGCCGGCAATGGTTCATTTATGGGGCCCAAGTCCGGGAACTCACCGGCGCGAACTATCAAACCGTATTGGTATTTCATTACCTCTATATCGCCGCGACCGCTAAACATATAACTGATTGCATCTACGCCACCCAATTGTTCAGCAAATCGATCGCCTACGACGGTATACCAGTTAACACCTTTAATATGATCGAGGAGTTCTCGTTTGAAATTAGTTGCCAAAGAATCAACTTCAAGGCCGGTGTACTGCTGGGCTAATTGGAACTCTATGGGCAAGTAGCTATCGAAGTCAAACGGTAGGATGCTGGAAAGTCCGCCATACCCATGTTCAGCCTTAACTTGATCAGCTAAGTAAACAAGCCAGTTTTTATAACGTGCCGCACCATCGGGTTCTTTTAATATACTCCATGGTAGCGTCATTTTTAGAAATGAGCGTCTTTGATCACCATGTACTTCAAAAGAATTCAGTACGGTTAGACTATACTCGGCAGCTTCGTTAGCTTTAGTGGCGCTACTGATGTGCCATTCGTATTGTTCATTTGGGCCCGTGTCGAGAATTTTTGAGGTTTTGTTATTAAAGTTTGTACCATTTAGTCTTTTGTAACGGTTATCGAACTGACCTTTTAGGTGTTGGCCAAACTCTTCCTTGAAACGTGCGAAACACTGCATGACAGCTTCTTTGCTCTGCCGTAAATAGCCCTCTTTGAAGTAAAAAGTCGCAATCAGTCCCAATCTGATAACCGGTGTACTATCCGGTAATTCAAATGT
Source organism: Pseudomonas sp. FW305-7 (assembly GCF_058786735.1). Taxonomy (NCBI): domain Bacteria; kingdom Pseudomonadati; phylum Pseudomonadota; class Gammaproteobacteria; order Pseudomonadales; family Pseudomonadaceae; genus Pseudomonas; species Pseudomonas sp. FW305-7. Next base: position 100,874 of record NZ_JBYSZA010000020.1, on the reverse strand, counting down.
CAGGTCGGATGCACGCTCGGTCAATTTTTCCAGTGAGTTCATAGGATTTCTCTTTTGTCCGCAAGATAATGCCTGTGTGCTTTGCTCAAAACATGAAAACAGACCTAAGCGAATCGGAGATCCGCTTATTCATTTCCTGACCAATACCAGATAGTGTCTTCCCAAGCTAAGTTTTTATACTTCTGCATGATTTCGCCTTGGTTAAAGTAACGGCGAGAATCTGCCTCAGCCGGAGTAAACCAGAATCCTGCTTTACTGCATGGTTGACCAGCGTCTATGCGAGCAACCTGAAATTTATTGGATACTTGATGATTTCTTGCGTATTCAACCAGTTCTTTCGGGTAAACCATGTGGTCTATATCGCGATCATCAATGCCGTAAAGAAACGCTACTGCTCCTGCTTCCAATGCCCAATATCCACAGTAGCTACTTTCATCGCCTTGTTTGTGAGAGTCATGCCAAGGTGCTTGTTTGAATGCTGGATACCAACTTTCGCAGTATTTTTTTAACAGATTTGAGGCTTCTCTTTTATCCTCTTCGTAAATAGCGAGGACTAGAGGTGTATAGACGTCGTGATACCAACGGTCAACATCGTATCGGTCAGGTAATAGTTTGCAAAGTAGGTCTTCATACAATGTGTCATCACCGCCATAGCCTGCGGAGTCGATAAGCGAAACGAAGCGCTTTAGCAAGTCAGATCGGTGAAGAAGTATGCATAGACTAAAAACTTGGACGCACTCCTCGTATTGGTCTAGCCAGTCATCAATTGTCAATGGTGTTATGTTGGGGGTCCCTTCATAGATTGCTAATTTCTTCTGTAGTAGTTCGTAGCTGTTTATGAGGCTTTCCATCAGTGGGATGAGATTGTTTATCTCGTCTCCCGCTGTATAGCGAATGAGTATTTCTTTAAAAATTAATTTTTGGAAGTGTCGGGCTCGAAGAGATTTTTCTTGATCTTCTGAGTCTGCTTGAAATGTGTTTTTCTCAAAAAATGCTGTTGTTTTTTCTTTGTTGTTGAAGAAATTTTGATAGCGTTTTTCGCTCAAATACTGTTGTCTTCTATGCATCATCAAGCACCAACCTGCGATTTTTTCGTGGTTTTCTGGTTTCGGGCGTATATGACGAGGTCTTTTGGATAAATCATATGATCGATTTTGCTGTCATCTATGTCATACAAAAAGGCGATAGCTCCAGCCTCGAATGCCCAGTATCCAACGTAGTTTCCTTCTTCACCCTGCAGGTGAGTATCATGCCAAGGTGCTTGTTCAAAGGCCGAATACCATTGATTGCAGTATCTTTGCAGAAAATTTGTAGCCTCTTCTTTTGTTTTTGCATATATGGCTTGTACTAGCGGTGAATAAACATCGTGATACCATTGGTCTACATCAGTTCTGCCAGGCAATATTTTACAGAGTAAATCTTCGTATAATGTGTCGTCGCCAGCATATCCCGCATTGTCTATCAATTTAACAAAGCGATTTAGCAGGTCTGTGCGATGCAATAGGATGCAGAGACCTATGACTTGCACGCACTCTTCATATTCGTGTGGCCAGTCGTCTATTGCTAACGGTGAAATTTCTGGGGATTGTTCCGATACCGCTAGTGCCGCCTGCCGGATTTCATATTTTTCAATCAGATATTCCAATGGTGGAATCAGCGAAGAGATTTCTTCGCCTGCTGTATACATGGCTGTAAGCTTTCGAAGTGCTAAACGTTGAGCGAATCTTGAGCGAAGTGTCGCTTCACCTTCGGGGCTGTCGGACTTGAATTTAGTCGTGTTTAAAAGCTCGACAGCATCGTCATGCTCTTTTAAGAAGTTGTTGTAGTGGGCTTCATTAAAGAATTTTTGTCTATTTTTCATTTGGCGACTAAACTTATGCGAATCTAATGTGCCATATTTTTATCAAAACTTTCGTCCGTCATTTACAAGATTGTGATGGAAAGTTTTATGGCTCTTATGGATCGATTCGTCTGTAAGGTCAAGGCAGAATTCTCTTTGTACACTTCGCTCAGATCCTGAAACAGATCTAAGCGAAGGGTAGGGGATGGGCTTAGTCTTCACCTGACCAATACCAAAGCGTATCGCCCCAAACCGAATTATCAATTTTAGGCATTAGCTCTCCCAGCTTGAAGTATTTACGAGAGTTTGGCTTTGCCGGGGTAAACCAGTAACCTTCTTTTGTGCATGACTGGTTCGACTCTATACGGGAAGGAGTGGTCATGTCGTCATTACGGTCAAAGCGCGCATACCATTTATCAGTGCTCTCTTTCTCAAAGCAAATTCCATAGGGTGAGTAGCTATGTAATTGATCCGGAACTGGTATACGTAGAGGCTTGAAAATGTTGTTTACCGCAACATACGCTGCCGGGAGATACTCCTCAGAGGAACCAAGCTCAGGCCACTCTCCTGCTCGAACGATCAGTCCTTTTTTATAGCTGAGAATATTTATGTCACCGCGACCGCTGAAAGACTTTCTAATTGTTGATTCCCCACCCAATCGTTCGATAAGGTCGTTTTCTACAATCGTGAACCAATTTACTCCCTTAATGTAACCAAGCAGTTCCCTTGCAGACGAATGAGGCATCGAATCGACTTGCAGGCCAGGATAACGCTTCGCTAATTCGTATTCTGTTGGCATATAGCTATGGTAGTCGTAAGGCAGAATGCTTGAGAGACCTGCATATCCATGCTCCGCGCCAATTTGGTCACAAAGATAAGTGATCCAATCTTGGAAGCGCTCCACGCCTTTTTCTTCATTTAAGAAAGTCCACGGCAATACAATTTTTATAAATGACCGTTTTTTATCACCGTGCACTTCAAATGAATTGAGCATTGACATGCTATAGCTGTCGGCCTCATCAGGGCTGCTCGAGCTACCTATGAACCAGCTGAACTGATCATCCGGATCAGTTTGAAGAATACTTTCACGTGCCTTTGTGAAATTATCATTTGTAAGCTTTTTTCGGCGCCGATAAACCATGGTTTTTAAATGAGATTCAAATTCTTCATGGAATCTAGCGAAGCATTTATTAATCTTGTTCTTTTTTTTGAGACTGTACCCCTCTTTAAAATACAGAGTGGCAATCAGCCCAAGTTTAGTTGTCGGCAAGGCGTCCGGCGGCTCAATCGACAAGTTGTGGGCTTGCTCATTGATGGCTTTTAAGAGTCGGTCCACGGAAAGTCTCATTTGGTGGCATCAGATCGAAAGTGGGCGACCAATTCTGGATCGAAACGGCACGTTTAGCATTTAGTAATTCTTGACTTCTCCGTCGAATCGAGCATACCAATGTGCCGTGCTGTCTTTTTCGAAACAATTTCCATGTGGCGAATAATTATGCAACTGACTGGGAGCAGGGATGCGCAGTGATTTAACTATTTTGTTGACGGCCAAGTAAGAGGATGGTGCGCCGTCCTCGATTGCACCGAGTTGAGGATAATGTCCCGCACGGATAATCAAGCCATGACCGTATCGTTCTATAGAAATATCACCGTGTCCTTCAAGCTCCTGGCGCAGAACATCCTCTCCCCCAAGTTTCTGCACAAAGGTCTCTCCTAGCACAGTTTGCCAGTTCACCCCTTTGATAAAGTCGATCAAATGAATAGTCAAACTATGGGGCATTGAGTCAACGTCCAGCCCTAGATACCGTTGAGCAAGCTCAAACTCCATTGGCAAATAGCTATCGAAATCATAAGGAAGGATTGTTGATAATCCGCCATATCCGTGCTCGGCGTTGACTTTCGAGCTCAGGAAGTTTATCCAGTAATTATATCGAGATAACCCTTCTTCGGTGGTTATAAGTTGCCAAGGTAGTACGATTTTTATATAAGATTGAGCATGGTCGCCGTGCAACTCCCGGCTGTTCATGGTTGATATTCCGTACTCTTCAGCTTCATAAATACTGGCGGCGCTAGTAAGTTGCCATTCGTACTGCTCATTTGGGCCGGTGCGTATCGTTTTCTCTACGTTTTTTTCAAGGTTTTGTTGAGTGAGCTTTGTGTACTTATCTTTAATCTGCCCTTTCAAGTGGGCGCCGAACTCTTCATAAAAAGCACGGAAGCAATCCATTACAGATGTTTTAACTTCTGTTGTGTATCCATTCTTGAAGTAAAGTGTTGCGATCAAGCCAAGTTTGACCACAGGTGTACCGTCCGAAAGCTCAAATGACAATTCTTCGACGCGATTTTCGAGGTTTTTTCCTATTTTGCTCACGATGCTTCTCGACCCTCCGGTCCCTTACAGCGCTACCATGAGTTGTATGGCACGCCGAATTTTTCGACATAGAATTGGGATTCCTTGGAGAGAGAGTCATATTCTCCTCCAGACTTACCCTCGTAGGGGCCTCGAGGGTCTATCTCGGCTTTAATCTTTGCCACTTCGACGGAGGTCATGCAGGGGCCGGCGACCCAGACTTTAGCAATTCCTCCGGGAGCGAGGTGGACTGTAATTGATTGACGATATCCGGTAATCCATTTTCCGTCCGCCGCACAAAATACCTTTTCACCCTGACGCATGAGTTCCCTGGTCGAGTCAGAGATATCAATTTCCATCTTGTAGGTTTGCGGCTCAACCAGAGACTGCCAACGTACATATATTTTTTTTGGCAGGTCCGCTCCTGTAACGTATTTACCGCCTCCAATGCCAGCTTTTTTAGGCCAGCCTCGTGGATCTCCGGAATTGTTTGGAGGCGTCTGCAATGACGCGACGCCGCTCATCGCGCGTCTGTAAACGTCACCACGGATATCTATTACATCTGCCGTTTCGATCCAGACTTCCATATAGTCGGGAGCAGAGAATCCAAGATGCCACCTATCGTATGGTAAAGCCACGCTGTAAGAATGAATGCATCCAGTAAGTAGTAATGCAGCAAATATAGGTGTTAAGTATTTACTCATTCTGGGGGTACCATGTGCAGCAAATTATCGATTGGCTTACTGATAAGTTAAGTGTTCTACTCAATCAAATAAAGAATGTTACGGTTTGTGCATTGGTTACTGGCTTCTCATAAGAGTAGTGCTTTATTTTTTCAGATGGCTCTCAACTGGTCATCAGTCCAGTTGAGAGGCTCTTCGAATTTATTACCTCATTACCACAAATTTTCTCGATTAAAGCCAAGGTTCAAATCGCATCAAGCAGTTCTGAGCTGAGCACTGCCCGCTTGAGGGATCATCGCGAGCCTGACTTCAACGTTGTTCTCTTTTTCGCCAACCAACGCTGCAGGTTCTGATCATGTTCGGGGGCCTGAGTAGTAGAGCAGTAGATATATTCAGGCGTGACTTTCAGATTGCTTAAGGTGCCAGAGGGCGTTTTACTCTTCCCCTGACCAATACCAAATCGTGTCGCCCCAAGTGGAATCTTCATACTTCGGCATGATTTCACCTTGATTGAAATAGCGGCGGGATTCCGTTTTTGCAGGGGTAAACCAATAGCCAGTCTTTCCGCAAGGTTGACCAGCATCTACACGAGCTACCTGCGATTCATTCGTAGGTTGATAATTTCTGGCGTATTCGACTAAGTCCCTAGGGTAAACTAGGTGATCTATTTTACTGTCGTCTATACCATACAAAAACGCAATCGCGCCAGCTTCGAAGGCCCAATAGCCTACATAACTTCCATCCTCTCCCTGCAGATGAGTGTCATGCCAGGGAGCTTGTTTGAATGCTGGGTACCATTGCTTGCAGTAATCATTTAACAGCTTTGAAGATTCTTCTTTAGAATCTGCGTATATGGCTTTGATCAATAGCGTGTATACGTCGTGGTACCATTGGTCAACATCATGCCTTTTTGGTAGCGTTTTTCTTAATAAGTCTTCATAGAGTGTGTCGTCACCAGCATATCCCGCATCATCTACCAGAGTGACAAAGCGTTTCAATAAGTCAGTGCGTTGTAATAGTATGCACAAACTTATGACTTGAACACACTCTTCATACTGATCCAGCCAATCATCTATTGCCAAAGGAGATATATTTGGTGCTTGTTCATAGATAGCTAATTTTTCCTGTCGAATTTCGTATTTTTCTATTAGCTCTTCAAGCAATGGGATAAGTTTCTCTATCTCTTCTCCAGCTGTATAGCTGGCTAGAATTTTATCAAGCAGTAGATCTTGGAGGTGCCTGGCTCTAAGTGAGGCTTCTTGCTCTGGTGAGCTAGATTTGAAAGTGTTAGTTTTGCAGAATTCAAGAACCTCTTCGTACTCTTCTAGGAAGGTTCTATATTGGTTTTCAGTGTAGAATTTCTGTCTTTTTTTCATGTTCTAAATCTCAAGCGTCAGCGTCTCTAGTTTGCCATGTTTTCTAATCAAAGATTTTTTTCGCTTGTTGACAAAAGCTTTGATCTCGGCTTCGCTATAATGAAAGGCTTTGTGGTTTTCGTGAGTTTCGTTGTTTGAGTTGTTGAGGCGTGCGCTAGCGTGTTCTTTGGGGCTCAAACTTGTGTGGTAGAGTGGTGAATAAAAAAGATGACGGCTATATGAGCTTTTTACTTGAATGGCTAGTGCTGCTCGAACGGATTTTTTGATATTTCTATCGATCCATTCTTCGCTCATTTGAACCAAAATTTCTCTTGTTTTTGGTTTTGAGCTTTGTTTGTTTTTTGCCAAGATTGGTTTGTTTTTTCCTGATCTTAAAGGTGTCTTGCTTTGGTCAGTATCAGTGGCACTCTCGATGGGTTCGATCAAATCGCTAGGAGCAAGCCCTGAAACACCTAGTTTTGAACTAACCCCTGGTTTCCTAGTGTTATTTGGTCTGCGCAAAAATCTTGGCGCATCTTCATCCCTGCTAGCCTTCGCTTCCACAATGGCAAACTTCTCGCCGCCATTGTTAGCCGGGTTGGCCCGCCAAACCGCATCTATCCCCGTGCCATTCGCCCCATCCGTCAGCTTGTAAAGCACATGCTTCGCTTTAGGACTCCCCCCCGCCGAAAGTTTCCCCATCTTGCTCCCGCTCGGCACGCCCTCAAGCCACTTCCCATCAGAACCCTTGTCATGCCCATCCCAATCCTTGCCCCAGCCAAACTCCACCGCGCAGATGTAGTCGGCAATGTGCTCGCCACTGACACCCAATCCTTCATTCAAGATGCTGGAGGGGGCCTGCAGGCCTACTTTGGAGGCTTCGACCTGATTGGAGTGGGTGCCGCTGGCGCCATCCTTGCCTTTCGCTGCAACCGATGAATCTTTGCTGGCAGGTTTTTCCGCTCTTTTCGGGTGGCTGGAGCCGGAGGAGGCCGCTGAGCTGTTGCGCTGCATGCCTTTCCATTTCACCAAGCGTTTCTCAACAATCCCGACCATGGCCGGCATGTTGTCGCGGGAGGAGGCCAGGACAGTGACGACGGAGGTTTTCGCCCAGTTGGGCAGGCTCTGGAATGTGGAAGAGCCTTTTACGCCAGTGATGATTTCGTCGAGTTCGCCGCGTAGCTTGCCAGCGTCGAAGATTTGTTTGAGCAGTTCTTCGGGGCTGGTTTTGATTCCGCATTCCTGGAGGACGAAGCGCAGCAGGTCGAACAAGACCGGGGCGAAGCGTTGAGGGTCTTTGTTGACGATTCGCAGGCTCTTTTTCAGTCCGTCGCCCGGGCCGGGAATCCAGCCGATGACGGCCATCAGCAGGTCGAATTGCGCGTCTTCCTTGCCTGCCGTCGTCTCTGCGTTGTAGAGGACGATAGCGGATTCGATGGTGTCGTAGGCATCAATGGCCTGACCCAGAAACGGCACAGCGCCGAGGGCGATGCCTTTTGCCAGTTCAACTGCGGCTTCTTGATACGCTGCGCTGCGGTCTTCGCCGCCCTCGCTTGCGTTCTCAGCTACTGCCTCGCTCATGTCAGCCTCCCTGCGGCTTTCTCCACTAATGCTTGTAAATCAACCTGATTCGGGTCCAGGCCGAGTTTGCGTAAATCTTCGTTAACTTTGTCGTCCGAGTTCTGCACGACCGCGACGCTGTCGCGGCTGTACGGTCTCGGGTCTTCGCCGTAATACACTTTGGCCGGGCCTTTCGGTACGTCCTCCAGTCGGGCGAATCCGTCGTCATCCAGCACGCCTTCACGCGTCGAACCGTCTGCAAAATCAACGCGGTACGAGGCGCCGGGCACGGGTTCAAGGTTGTCGTAATGCAAGTTCAACTCCAGCCACGTCGGATTGGCCTTGGCTTTTTCCATCAGCCTTCCGGCGATGTCCGCTGCCGCCAACCCCGGAATCAACGGAATCAAAATCCCGATCCCGGTCCCGACCCCTGGCGCGCCCCCGGTATTAGCCTTCACCTCAGCCCCGCTAATCGTCACGCCACCCGCATCAACCTTCACAAAACTTCCGCCAGCCTTGGCCGTGAGCTCCATCCCCCCCTCAACCACAACCTTCTCGCCAGCGTGGTAGTGAATCTCCGTCCCAGCCTCGACAAACTGCGCCGTACCCACTTTCACATGCTGCGTCACGCCCACGGTCAGGTGATCATCCGCGCGCATTTCACTGACGCGATCCAGATGTGTAATCCGGTGTTCTTCCACCTTGAACTCGCTCAAGGTGTTGGCTTCAACGGTGTCATGCCGTTCGTTGCCGACGCGGATCTTCTGGTCGTGCTCGATGTTTTCGTCCCAGTCGCGCTGGGCGTGGATGTAGATCTGCTCGATGCCTTTTTTGTCTTCGATGCGGAATTCGTTGTAGCCCTTGCCGCCCGGTGAGCTGAGGGTTTTGAAGGTGCTGCGGGTCTTGTTTGCCGGCAGGTCGTAGGGGACGACGTTTTCCTTGTGGTACAGGCAACCGGTGACGAGTGGCTGGTCGGGGTCGCCTTCGAGGAAGGTGACGAGGACTTCCATGCCGATACGCGGGATGGCGAGGCCGCCGTAGGCGCTGCCGGCCCAGCCGCTGGCGACGCGCATCCAGCAGGTGGTTTTGTCGTCGGCCTGGCCGTCGCGGTCCCAGTGAAATTGCACCTTGATGCGGCCGTATTGGTCGCAGTGAATTTCTTCGCCGGACGGGCCGGTGACGATGGCGGTCTGGCTGCCGAGGATTTTCGGTTTCGGGTGTTCGAGGGCAGGGCGGTAGTGCGCGTCCCACGGGGTGGCGAGGAAGCTGTTGCGGTAGCCCTGGTGGAAATCGCTTTTGTTGTCGGTGACGTCGCTGGTGACGTTTTCGCCAAGCACTTGCGGTTGTTTGCCTTCGTGGAAGACTTCCAGCAGCAGCCACAGGTCGTTCCACTCGGCACGCGGGTGTTCGGCGAGGGTGAGGAAATGGCCGCTGGTGAGCGTCGGTTCGTCACCTTTACCTTCGGCGAGTTTGTAGTCGCTGCGGTGGCGTTCCAGTGCGCGGGTCGAGAGGAACTTACCGCGCTCGCGGGTGGTGAAGCGGCCGGGGTAATCGTAGTCTTCGAGGTCCGGGGCGAAGGGGCTGGTCGCCGTGCCTTCGGGCAGGATCTGCGGTTTTTCGAAATCGTAATCGCGGCGGCTGACGCGGGTGGTGCGGGTTTCCAGGCGCAGGTTGAAGCGCTTGATCACCGGTTTGTCGGCGGCCATGCCGGAGTCTTGCTGGTAGCTCACGGCTTTGAGTTTGCGGAACACGGTCTGGTCGTCGCCGAACACCAGTTTGTGGCCGCTGCTGCTGTGCTGGAAGTGGAAGTGGATGCCTTCCTCTTCGCACAGGCGCTGGATGAAGTGCAGATCGGACTCGTCGTACTGCACGCAGTATTCGCGTTCCGGGTATTCGGCGCTGAGCTGGAAGCTGTAGGCGTCGGCGAGGATGCCGCGATCTTCGAGAACCTGGGCGATGATCTTCGGCACCGTGAGCTGCTGGAAGATCTGCTGGTCGTGGTTGTGGCGCAGGTAGGCCAGTTGCGGCACCAGGCTGATGCTGTAACGGGTCAGGGTCTTGCCGGAATCGCCTTGCTCGATGCGGTACACCAGGCCGTGGATCTTGCCTTCGCCTGTGGCGCCGAAGGTCAGCACACCGGGTTTGTGCAGCAGCTCTTCGAGTTTCAGGTCGGGGCGGGCGCTGACCAGTTCGAGGTCGAAACGGAACGGTTCGTTGAGGGCTTCGCGACCGGTGAAGCTGAGGACTTGCAGGTCGGCGTTGGCGCCTTCGAGCGTGAGGGTGATGTGGGTAGCGTTGGCGTCCAGCATGCCTTGAATTCCGTCCGTTGAATAAGCAGGGGACGGATGATGGAGGATTAGACCGCCTCGTTCAAGGCGCAAATGCCGTATGCACGGCACTGGCAGCGCATAGGGCAAACCCTTAGACAGAGGGTTTTCGTCAATGAAACCGGGCGATTTGCGGGTTGCAGCGCGGGTCGGTTGCCGCTATCAATCCAGCCGGGCGTTGCAGAATAGCCGGTCAGTTTCAGACTAAAGTCGCCTGTGGCACGTTAAAGCCATCTGCCATCATTGCGCTTCACCCCTGCGTGTTCACTTTCTCCCGGCTCAGCCTTGATCCGGGACGGGAGCTATTTTTCTGGCTTATTGCGCCTCGCGCAAACGCTGCATTGTTGGAGTTTTTCATGCGTCCCCCATTTCCCCTCATCACCCCGCGCCAGTCGTTTGGCTTCGGAGCCGTTGTGCTGTGCGCCGGTTTTGCCGCACAGGTTCAGGCCAGCGGATTTCTCGAAGACACCACAGCGAAAATCGAATCGCGCACGGTGTACTTCAATCGCGATTTCCGTGATGGGCACACGTCCAACGATCAAGGCGCATCGAAACGTGAAGAGTCGGCGCAGGGGTTCATTCTCAACCTGCAATCGGGTTACACCGAAGGCACGGTGGGTTTTGGTATCGATGCGCTGGGCATGCTTGGTTTGCAGCTCGATTCCAGCCCTGACCGCAGCAACAGCGGCTTGTTGCCGTCCAGCGGCCAGGATCCGCGCGGTTCAAAGGGTCAATACGCAAAGATGGGCCTGACTGCCAAAGTGAAGGTGTCCGACACGGTGCTGAAATACGGCGCACTGCTGCCGGATCTGCCGCTGCTCAAGTACAACGACGGACGTCTACTGCCAACGATGTTCAACGGTGCGATGCTGACCTCAAAGGAAGTGAAGGACCTGACCTTCATGGCGGCGCGTCTGGACAAATACACCGCGCGCGATTCCACCGACTCGCAAGACATCCGCGTGCACTGCAAGAACAAGCGCTATGCGTGCAACACCACCGCCGACCATTTCGACATGTACGGCTTCGACTACAAGATCAACGATCGCCTGACCGCGCAGTATCACTACGCCGAACTTGAAGATATCTATCGCCAGCACTTCGTCGGCCTGTTGGCCAATCAGCCGCTGGGCAACGGTGTGTTGAAAGCGGATTTACGCTTGCTGAAAAGTGCCGACAGCGGTGATGCCAAGGCTGGTTCCATCGACAACCGTGCGTTGAGCGGCATGCTGTCCTACGCCATCAACGGCCACACCTTCAGTGGCGGCTGGCAGCGCATGAACGGCGACAACTCGATGCCGTATCTCGATGGCAGCAACCCGTATCTGGTCAACTACGTGCAGGTCAATGACTTCGCCGCTGCACAGGAACGTTCCTGGCAGTTGCGTTATGACTATGACTTCAAGGCGATTGGTATTAACGGCCTGAGTTTCCTGACGCGTTATGTGAACGGTGATCACATCAAGGTGTTGGGCAGCGATCAGGAAGGTAAAGAGTGGGAACGTGACAGCGAGTTGAAGTACGTGATTCAGAGCGGCACGTTCAAGGATGTGAGTCTGCGTTTGCGTAATGCGACTTACCGCACCAACTACGAGAAGTTCGCTCGGGATGTGGATGAGACCCGGTTGATTGTGAGTTACAACTTTTCGGTGTTGTAACCGCCGGGTTTTCGGCGTCTGATCCGCCGTCATCGCGGGCAAGCCCGCTCCCACAGGTTTCTTCGGTGGTCACAAAATCTGTGTTCACCGGAGATCCTTGTGGGAGCGGGCTTGCCCGCGATGGCGTCCTGAAGGTCAACGAAATTGTGCCTGTTACAACCAATGCCAGAACCGGCTCCAGAACCCCCGATTCAAATCCTCTTTGCAGCCGGCATATTGCTGGGCATACATGTCTGAGCGATTCTGCACCTTGCGCGCCGTCGGCATCAGCCACGCCTTGCTCGCGTAAGTCTTGTTGCGATAACCACCCCAGCCTTCGTGGTAGTTGAGGTACTGGCCGTAGGCGTCGTATTTGTACACGCCGTTGATGCTGGTGGTCTTGTCCATGTACCAGCCGACGAAATCGATGGCGTCATCGAAGTCTTCGCGGTCGGCCCAGTTGCGGCCGGTGCTTTTCTGGTAGTCGGACCAGACTTCATCCTTGGCTTGCGCATAGCCCGACGCGGTTGAAACGCGGCCCCACGGAATCACCCAGAGCAGGTATTTGCGTGGGGTCTTGGCGTCGTAGCGGTAGCCGGATTCCTGATACATGATCGCGAACGGCACCTGGATCGGCACGCCCCAGCGCTTTTGCGTGACTTGCGCGGCGTCGTACCAGTCGCTCTTTTCGCGGAAGATCTCGCAGATGTTTTCCGGCGAACGGGGCGGCGAGGTGCCGCAACCCGTCAACAGTGCCGCGAGTACCAGTAGTCCAACCGTCTGCCCTGAATTCAAAAGCCGTTATCCCGTCATGCGCATAAAAAGGGCGACAGTCTACGCGCTCAGGTCAATTGGTGACGATAGGGCAGATCCGGACCCGTCTTGCTACAGGTCAGCGCCGCCGCTTGCACGGCGAACTTGAGCATGGCGTCGATCTGTTCGCGAGCAAGTTGCTGCACACCTTCGACCGAGTCCAGACCTTGTTCGGTCAGCCAGGTAATCAGCGCGGCCTGGAAGGTGTCGCCGGCGCCGACGGTATCGGCGATCTTCACCGAGCAGGCGGGTGCCGACCATGAACCATGGGCGCGGCTGAACACGCTGGCGCCTTCGCCGCCACGGGTGAGGAAGACGACCTGGCAGCGATGCTCCAGCCAGCCTTCGATGACGTGCTGCGGATCCTGCTCGGGGTAGAGCAGGCTCAAGTCTTCATCGCTGACCTTAATCAGATCCGCCAGTTGCACCAGCGTGGCAATCCGTTCGCGCCACAGTTCGATATTCGGCTCGGGATTAAGGCGTACGTTGGGGTCGAGGGTGATCAGGCGTTTGCCACTTTCACGCTGAACCAGCGCGAGCAGGGTGTCGGCAATCGGCTGCACCACCAGGGAGAACGAACCGATGTGCAAGCCGCGCACCTCAGGGCCCAGCGTTGGTAAATGGGTCAGACTCAATTGCCGATCAGCGCAGCCTTCACCGCGAAAACTGTAATGCGGCGAGCCGTTAGCACCGACCGCCACCATCGCCAAAGTCGTCGGCGCGGCAAAATCCAGCAGATAGTCCGGCCGTACACCTTCCTCCTGCAAGACCTGCTGCAAGCGCCGGCCGAGGTAGTCGGTGGACAGACCACCGAACAAGGCCGAGTCCACGCCCAAACGACGCAAACCAACCGCGACGTTGAACGGCGAGCCGCCGGCAATCGCCTTGAAATTCACTTTCGAGGCCAGTCCGCTGGCATCGTCTTCGCTGAAGAAATCAAACAGGGCTTCGCCACACACCAAATACATAATTGTTTGCTCTTTATAGGGTTGCGACATGCTGTTGATAGCGTTCATAAGCCTGCTGAAACGCCGCGACATTGGCGGCGATCGGCAGGGTTTCACTGCTCAGGTCGAGTTTCACGCAGCGCTGGCACAAGTCGGCCAACGTGTCTTCGTGGCCGTTCGACCAGGATTTGCACCACGCCGCCTGAATCGCGGCACCGAGGGCCGCAGCTTCACTTTGCTCGGTGCAGATCACCGGGGTGTTCATGGTGTCGGCGACGATCTGCCGCCACACCGCGCTGTTCGAACCGCCGCCGATCAGGCAAATGCTGCGGCTTTGTAAACCATTCTGCCGGAGCAAATCCAGTCCATAACGCAAGCCGAACGTCGTGCCTTCGACGGCGGCGCGGCACAGATTGGCTTGGGTCAGATTATCCAGCGTCAAACCGTGCAGGCTACCAGTGGCGTGGGGCAGGGCCGGGACGCGCTCGCCGTTGAAAAACGGCAGCAGGCTGACGCCTTCGGCGCCGATGGGCGCTTGGGCGACAAGCTCGTTGAACCGGGGCAGATCGAGGTTGAACACTTCGCGAATCGCGCCGGTGGCATTGGTCAGGTTCATGGTGCAGATCAGCGGCAACCAGCCGCCGCTGGATGAACAGAACGTGGCGACGCTGGCATCCGGGCTGACTTTCGGGGTTTCGGCGTAGGCGTACACCGTGCCGGAGGAGCCGAGGCTCATGGTGATTGCGCCGGGCTGAATATTGCCGGTGCCGATCGCGCCCATCATGTTGTCGCCGCCGCCGCTTGAGACCAGCGCGTTGGGGTTGATGCCAAGGTGTTCGGCGATGGCCGGCAGGATTGTGCCGACGGCTTGGTGCGCATCGATCAGCTCAGGCAGCGCCGCTTGCAGACGTCCGCTGGCGTCGATGTCGCGCAGCAGCTGCAAATCCCACTGGCGGGTGCGCACGTTGAAATAGCCGGTGCCGGAGGCGTCGCCGTATTCGCTGCAGGCACGGCCGGTGAGCCAGAAATTGAGGTAGTCGTGGGGCAGCAGAATGCGGGCGATGCGTGCGAACACGAGCGGATGCTGCTCTTTGGTCCACAGCAGTTTCGATACTGTGTAGCCGGGAGCAATGACCACGCCGAGGCGTTCTAGCGAGCCTTTTTCACCGCCCAGATGGCTGAGCAGCCGGTCGTTCTCAGCGCTGGTTTCGGTGTCGCACCAGAGCTTGGCCGGGCGCAGGACTTCGCCTTGATCGTCGAGCAGCACCAGCCCGTGTTGCTGGCCGGAAACGCCGATGCCGAGGATCGCCTGGCCATCGACTTCCGCCGCCAACAACGCACGGCGGGTGGCGAGGGCGAAGGCTTCCAGCCACTGGCGAGTGTCTTGCTCGCGACGGCCGTTGGCGCCACTGATCATGGTGTGAGCGGCAGCGCCGTGGCCGAGGACTTCGCCGCTGGCGGCATCGAGGATGATCGCTTTGCTGCCTTGGGTGCCGCAGTCGATGCCGAGGAAGAGTTGTCGGGTTGTCATGTGTGAACCAGTCAGTTGGGCTAAAGATCAAGAGCTACCCCCTCACCCCAGCCCTCTCCCCCAAGGGGGCGAGGGGGAAAGGGAGCCGACCTGGGTGCTATTCAAAACCTCAGTTCGACATCGGACTATCAGGTCGATGTAAGTCGCACCAACCACTCGGTCAGTTCCTTCCCCCAGGGGAAAGGGAGCCGACCTGGGTGCTATTCAAAACCTCAGTTCGACATCGGACTTTCAGGTCGATGTAAGTCGCACCAACCACTCGGTCAGTTCCCTCTCCCTTTGGGAGAGGGCTAGGGTGAGGGGCTTTTTCAGGCCAGCACCCGCTCCAAAGTCCGCGAAACGCCCACCTCACGCAAACTGTCGCAGCACCATTCAAACGCCGCCACAAATTCCGCAGACTGCGGAATCGCCGTGCCAAAAATCTCTTCAACCCCCAGCAATCGCTGGGTCATCAACCCATCATCCGCCACCAACGCCTGACAAAAAGTCGCCCGTGGATCAGGAATCGAATAGGTATCGCCATTCTCATCCACCCCCTTCAGATACAACGCCCAGGCCGCCACCACCAACGCCGTACGCTTGGTCTCGCGCCCATCGGCAATCAGCCGGTTGATCGTCGGGATGGTGAACTTGGGAAACTTCGACGAACCGTCCGAACACACCCGCTCCAACTGATCGGCAATCGCCTGATTGGAGAACCGCGCCACCAGCGTGTTCTTGTAATCGGTCAGGTCGATACCCGGCACTGGCGCCAGTTGCGGCGTGACATCCAGATCCATATACGCACGCATGTAGCGCACGAACAGCGGGTCATTCATGGTCTCGTGGACAAAGCGATAGCCTTTCAAGAAACCCAGATAGGTCAGCGCCAGATGACTGCCGTTGAGCAGTTTGATTTTCATCTCTTCGTACGGCGAAACATCGTCGGTGAACTGCACGCCGACCTTTTCCCAGGCCGGGCGGCCGTTGACGAATTTGTCCTCCAGCACCCACTGCACAAACGGTTCGCAAACCACCGGCCAGGCGTCATCCACCGCGTGTTTATCGGCCAGTTGCAAGCGATGCGCGGTGCTGGTCATCGGCGTGATGCGGTCGACCATCGCATTAGGGAAGCTGACGTTGGCGTCGATCCAGCTGCACAGATTGCTGTCGCGCAGGGTGGCAAACGCCAGCAACGCCTTGCGGGTGATCGCGCCGTTGTGTGGCAGGTTATCGCAGGACATCACGGTGAACGCCGGAATACCCGCCGCCCGGCGCTTTTCCAGAGCTGCGCACAAAAAACCGAACACGGTTTTCGGCGACTCAGGATTGTTCAGATCGTGCTGGATCTGCGGCAGGTGCGCCATGAATTCGCCGTTGCTGTCGTCGATGCAGTAGCCGCCCTCGGTGATGGTCAGCGAGACGATGCGGATCTGCGGATCGGCTAGTTTGTCGATCAAGGCCTGGGCGCTGTCTTCGGCCAGCAACATGTCGCGAATCGCGCCGATCACCCGCACTTCAGTGTCATCGCTGTCGCCGAGTTCGAAAAGCGTGAACAGGTAATCCTGCTCCTTGAGATCGTCGCGGGCGCGGCGGTCTTCGGCGCGCAGGCCGACCCCGCAAATCGCCCAGTCGAGTGCTTCGCCGGTATTCATCAGCGCGTCGGTGTAATACGCCTGATGCGCCCGGTGGAAACCGCCGACGCCAATGTGCGCAATGCCTTGGCGGGTATCACTGAGGCTGTACGCCGGCAGTTGCACTTCGGCGGCGAGGCGATTGAGGTTTTGTCTGTTGAGTTTCATTGGGCAAGTCTCGAAAAATCAGGCGGCAGCGCGCAGCGGACGGGTGAGCGCCACGCCTTCGGCATCGAATAAATGGCAATGGGCGGCGTCCAGATGGAGGCTCAGTTGTTCGCCATAACGGCTCGCCAGATCACCGCGCACGCGCATGGTCAGCGCTTCACCGGCGTTGGTCTTGACGTGGCAGAAGGTGTCGCTGCCCAGCCGCTCGCTGACATCGGCGGTGACTTGCAGGGTGCAGTCGCCCGGTTGCGCCAGTTCCAGATGTTCCGGGCGAATACCCAGGGTTACGGCGCTGCCGACGCTCAGGTGGGCGGCGTTGAACGGCAGGGTGATGCGCGTGCCGGCATCCAGTGACACTTCACAGACCTGAGCGTCGATCCGGGCGATCTGGCCTTTGAGGAAGCCCATTTTCGGCGTGCCCAGAAACCCGGCAACGAACAGGTTGGCGGGGTTGTGATAGAGGTCCAGTGGTGAACCGACCTGCTCGATCTTGCCGCCATCGAGCACCACGACTTTGTCGGCCATGGTCATCGCTTCGACCTGGTCGTGGGTCACGTAAATCATCGTCGCTTGCAGGTCCTTGTGCAGGCGCAGCAGTTCCAGACGCATCTGCACGCGCAGTGCGGCGTCGAGGTTGGACAGCGGCTCGTCGAACAGGAAGATCTTCGGGTTGCGCACGATGGCGCGGCCGATCGCCACACGCTGACGCTGGCCACCGGAGAGCTGTTTCGGCTTGCGTTCGAGCATCGGGCCGAGTTCGAGAATCCGCGCCGCTTCGCCGACTTTTTTCTCGACATCAGCCTTGGGCACGCCGGCCAGATCGAGGGCGAAAGACATGTTCTTTTTCACGGTCATGTGCGGGTACAGCGCGTAGGTCTGGAACACCATCGCCAGATCGCGTTTGGCCGGGCTCACTTCGGTGATGTCGCGGCCATCGAGTTCGATGGTGCCGCCGCTGACTTCTTCGAGGCCGGCGATCAGTCGCAGCAGGGTGGATTTGCCACAGCCGGAGGGGCCGACGAAGACCACGAATTCCTTGTCGTTCACTTCCAGGTCGATGCCCTTGATGATGGAAAAACCTTCGAAGCCTTTTTGCAGATTCTTGATTTTCAGGTTGGCCATGAGGATGGGCCTCCGCAATTTATTATTCGTTTGAGCTGAATTGGTTTTTATGTGGGAGCGAGCCTGCTCGCGAAGGGGCCGTGCCAGTCGCCTTCATCGTTGAATGACACTCCGCTTTCGCGAGCAGGCTCGCTCCTACAGGGAATCGCATTAGGTTCGGCATGTTCATTTCACAGCGCCGAACGACAGGCCGCGCACCAGTTGTTTCTGGCTGATCCAGCCGAAGATCAGGATCGGCGCACAGGCAAGGGTCGAGACCGCCGACAACTTGGCCCAGAACAACCCTTCGGGACTTGAATACGAGGCGATCAGCGCGGTCAGTGGTGCGGCTTTCGACGAGGTCAGGTTCAGCGACCAGAACGCCTCGTTCCAGCACAGGATCAACGACAGCAACACGGTCGAGGCAAGGCCGCCCTTGGCGATGGGCAGCAGCACCCGAACCATTTCCTGCCACAACGTGGCGCCGTCGAGGCGTGCGGCTTCGAGGATGTCTTTGGGGATGTCCTTGAAGTAGGTGTAAATCATCCAGACCACGATCGGCAGGTTGATCAGTGTGTAGATCACGATCAGCGCGATGCGCGTGTCGAGCAGGCCGAAACTCTTCGCCAGCAGGTAGATCGGCATCAGCACGCCCACCGGCGGCAGCATCTTGGTCGAGAGCATCCACAGCAGGGTGCCTTTGGTGCGCTGGGTCTCGTAGAACGCCATCGAATATGCCGCCGGCACTGCGATCAGCAGGCACAGCGCGGTGGCACTGAAGGAAATCACCACAGAGTTCCAGGCAAAACTGAAGTAGTCGCTGCGCTCATTGATGTGCAGATAGTTCTCCAGCGTCGGCGTGAAGATGAACTGCGGCGGCGTGGCGAACGCATCGATTTCGGTCTTGAAACTGGTCATCACCATCCAGAAGATCGGGAAGAAAATCACGATCGCGATGGCCCAGGCCAGGGTGCCGAGCAACAGGCTTTGCAGCCGGCGGGATTGTTGAAGGGTCATGGCAGGCCTCAGGCTTTGTCAGTCAGGTTTTTGCCGATCATCCGCACCAGAATGATCGCGGCGATGTTGGCGATGACCACGGCAATCAAGCCGCCCGCCGAGGCCATGCCGACGTCGAACTGCACCAGCGCCTGGTTGTAGATCAGGTAGGCGAGGTTGGTCGAGGCGTAGCCCGGCCCACCGTTGGTGGTGGTGAAAATTTCGGCGAACACCGACAGTAGGAAGATCGTTTCAATCATCACCACCACCGCGATTGGCCGGGCCAGATGCGGCAGGGTCAGGTGCCAGAAAATCGCTATCGGGCCGGCGCCGTCGAGGCGGGCGGCTTCCTTTTGTTCCTGATCGAGGGACTGCATGGCAGTCATCAGGATCAGGATCGCGAAGGGCAGCCATTGCCACGAAACAATGATGATGATCGACAGCAGCGGGTAGTGCGCCAGCCAGTCCACCGGTTGCGCGCCGAACAACTTCCAGAGGTAGGCGAGGATCCCGGACACCGGGTGGAAAATCAGGTTTTTCCAGATCAGCGCGCCGACCGTGGGCATGATGAAAAACGGCGAGATCAACATGACCCGCACGATGCCGCGACCGAGGAATTCACTGGCCTCAAGCAACGCACTGATCAGCACACCGAACACCACGCTGATCAGCAACACGCTGCCAACCAGCAGCAGGGTGTTGGTGGCACCGGGCAGGAAGCCCGAGTCGGTCAGAAAGTAGGTAAAGTTCTCCAGCCCGACGAATTCATTCACGCCCGGGTCGAGCAGGTTGTAACGAATCATCGAGAAGTAAATGGTCATGCCCAATGGCACGATCATCCACAGCAGCAACAGGGCTACCGAAGGGCTGACCAGGAACCAGCCGGGATTGCGTACGCGGATTTTGCGCGCAGGTTGCGACAGGTCGATGTGGGCTTTGGCAGTTGAAGTATTCATGGTGATCACAACCAGTTGGGTGCAGATACATGCTCAGGAGAGAAACCCTTCCTGACATCGACGCGAACCCTGTGGGAGCTGGCTTGCCAGCGATGGCGATTGAACAGTCGACATCAATTTTGAATGTGCCGGCCTCATCGCTGGCAAGCCAGCTCCCACAGGTTTAGTGGCGTTTACTTGGGATAACCGGCGCGCTTCATCTCGCGTTCAGTGGTTTGCTGGGCTGCTGCCAGGGCCTGGTCCACCGTGGTCTGGCCAATCAGCGCTGCCGAGAACAGCTTGCCGACCTGGGTGCCGACGCCCTGGAACTCAGGAATGGTCACCAGTTGTATGCCGATGTAAGGCACCGGTTTCAACGTCGGTTTGCTCGGGTCCGCCGCTTTCAACGACTCCAGCGTCACCTTGGCAAACGGCGCGGCGCTCATGTAGGCGTCGCTGTAGGTCGAGGCGCGAGTGCCCGGCGGTACGTTGGCGATGCCGTCGGTCTTGGCCACCAGCTCGCCGTATTCCTTGGACGTGGCCCAGGCGCTGAATTCTTTTGCCGCATCTTTCGCTTTGGAACTGGTCGGAATCGCCAGCGCCCACGAATACAGCCACGCCGAACCTTTGTCAGTAACCTGATGCGGCGCGAAGGTGAAACCAACGTGATCGGCAACCTTGCTCTGGGTCTTGTCGGTGACGAACGAACCGGCAACGCTGGCGTCGACCCAGATCGCGCACTTGCCGCTGTTGAATAGCGCAAGGTTTTCGTTGAAACCGTTGCTGGACGCACCGGGCGGGCCGGATTTCTTCATGGTGTCGACGTAGAAATTCAGTGCGTTTTTCCACTCGGGGCCATTGAATTCCGGCTGCCATTTTTCATCGAACCAGCGCGCGCCATAGGCATTGGCGACGGTGGTGATCAGCGCCATGTTCTCGCCCCAACCAGCCTTGCCGCGCAGGCAGATGCCGTACTGCTCTTTGTCTTTGTTGGTGAGTTTTTCGGCGAAACCGGCGATCTCTTCCCAGGTCGGACGTTCCGGCATGGTCAGGCCGGCGTCCTTGAACAGGTCGGTGCGGTAATAAGTGATCGAGCTTTCGGCGTAGAACGGCAGGGCATACAGCGAGCCCTTGACCGAAAGGCCTTCGCGCACCGACGGGAACACGTCGTCGAGGGCGTAACTGGCCGGCAGATCCTTCATCGGTTCGAGCCAACCTTTGGCACCCCACAGCGCTGCTTCGTACATGCCGATGGTCAACACGTCGAACTGGCCGCCCTGCGTGGCGATGTCGGTGGTCAGACGCTGGCGCAGGACGTTTTCTTCCAGTACCACCCAATTGAGCTTGATGTCCGGGTGCTCGGTCTCGAAGGTTTTCGAGAGTTTTTGCATGCGGATCATGTCGCTGTTGTTGACGGTGGCGATGGTCAGGGTCTGGGCGCCAAGGCTGACGCTGCTGAGGGTCATGCAGGTGAGGGCAAGCAGAGCTTTTGCAGTGGGTTGCATCGTGCACTCCTTTTCTGCACCCGGCGGGTGGCAGAAGGACGGTTATTGTTTTTGTGTCTTCCGAATGCAGGAAGAATGTGCACCGATTACAGCCTTCAATTGCCGGGCTGACAAATCATCCGTAGCACTTCAATTGATACTTTTTTGCACTGGTGTTGTTGCGGGCGAACGCAGGGTAGGGGGTTGCAGCGAACGGAGGGTATCGGATACGTACAGGTTTTCGACGCAAAGCAAGGTCAAAACCTGTGGGAGCTGGCTTGCCAGCGATGGCGGTGGATCAGTCGACGCGGAGGTTGGGTGTGCTGGCCTCATCGCTGGCAAGCCAGCTCCCACAGGGGTTCGGAGTTTCAGACGTTCTGTTCAGTCAGGCGCTGCACCGCGAGCCGCCGATAGTGCGAAGGCGTCATGCCCTTGAGCTGCTGAAACCGCCGATTGAAGTTGGAAATATTGTTGAAGCCTGACTCAAAGCACACATCGGTCACCGGTTTATCGCCGTCCGCCAGCAACTCGCAGGATTTGCTGATGCGCAAGCGATTGACGAACTCGATGAAGTTGCGCCCGGTGGCCTGTTTGAATACGCGGCTGAAATAGGTCGGTGTCATGCCCAGGTGCTCGGCAACTTCTTCCAGCGAAATATCCCGGGCGTAGTGGCTGAAGATGTAATCGACAGCGCGGTTGGTGCGGTCGATATTGTGCTCATCGGCCAGTTGCGGGGTGGTGGCACCGGACAGCAACTGATAGTCGTCACTGGCCGCAAGCAACTCCATCAGGATGAAAAAGTGTCCGAGCCGGGTGATGCCACGGGTGTCGGCGATTCGCTGCATCAGCGTCATGGCCTCGCGGATTGTCTGTTTGCAGCGGAATTCGATGCCGTACTGCGCCCGTTCCAGCAACGGCGCCAGCGTTTTCAGTTCGGCGAATATCTGGTGACCGCTCTCGAACAGTTCATCGGTGAAATTGACGAGCATGTCGCGTTTTTCCACCACTTCGTCTTCGGCCACCTGACTGATCCAGTTGTGCGGCAGGTTCGGACCGGTCAGAAACAGGGTTTCAGGGTAGAAGTTGCCGATGTAGTCACCGATGAACACTTTGCCGGAACTGGCGACGATCAGGTGCAGCTCGTATTCCTTGTGGAAATGCCAGCGCACCAGCGGGCAGGGGAAACCGTGCTGGCGGTAGATGATGGACAACCCGTTGTGGTCATCCATCAATTCGTAGGAAGGGTCGGTCACGCGTGCGGTTCGAGT
The DNA here is from genome assembly GCF_058786735.1 of Pseudomonas sp. FW305-7. Lineage (NCBI taxonomy): Bacteria > Pseudomonadati > Pseudomonadota > Gammaproteobacteria > Pseudomonadales > Pseudomonadaceae > Pseudomonas > Pseudomonas sp. FW305-7. Next base: position 78,266 of record NZ_JBYSZA010000020.1, on the reverse strand, counting down.
CATGGCTGAGCGCTTTATTTTGTTATCGCTTGCCGATCATGCCTCTTTCTGCGCTTGCTGTGCCAGCCTGTATCAACTCAGCACTATGCCTTGGCTGATGCGTTCGCACAGGGGTTGGCTGATTAAGTTTTTTTGGCTGCCTTGATCAGGTTGGCCGCGTGGCAGTATGCAACGATGTCGCTCTCCTCGATGAAGTCGACATTGATAATGTTGCATTTCATGGCCCAGTCACCGTTTTTCGGATTGAACCAGGCATTTAATTCGTCGTGAATATCCACCGGGCCTCCGAGAGCAGCGTAGCAGGCGGCCGAAAGAGACCAGGGCGACCACTTGCCAGGCGGATTCTTCATTACTTCAGAAATGTATTTATTAAGTTCATTGGCACTAACGGTGCCAGTACCGATCCATTTGTGAGCTATCTGTCCAAAAAAAACGTTGTGTGACAGCTCGCCGTGACTCTGGGTGGCAAACAAAACTCTCTGTGTGGAGCTGATTTTTTTTAGTTGTCCCAATGTGAGGCGTGCGTTATTCGGTGGAATGATTCGGTCCCCGAGCAAGTGCTGAACCACTTCGTTGAAATAGCGGAAGTCAAACGTTGCGCCGAGCATTTTATGAACATCTACAACAATAAACTCGTCAGGATTTTCATCGAGAAACTGATTGATGTCGGAAATCAGATGCCCCAGCGTTCGAGAGTTGGGGAATTTATTGTGGTGCATGCGAAATTTGCCTAGTCCCTTTGCAGCAGGCTCACTCATCAAACGAATATCCAGAGCTCGGGATCCATGACTCAATTGCCTATAAAACGAATCATGCTGACAGGCGAGCCAGTGGCGAGGTGGGCCGAAAACAGGATAGCTTGCCTTCCAGTCACTGCCGGCGTTATGAGTTCCCGGCAGAGTCATTTCGTTGAGAGACAGTGCGTCAAATTTGGGGGTGGCCGTCATCCAGTTATGATTGGAGTAGTTGCCTTGATTAAGAGTTGTCATGTATGCATCCTGCATTAGTTAAAGTGCGCACCGTGGAAGTGTTAGTGCGCTGCCTGCAGAATGTTTTAAATGCTAATCAGGTTGTTTGCCAAGTCGTGTTTTAATGCCAAATGTGATGAGAGTTGCGAAGTCCTATGTTTTTTGGTTTTTAACTTCAATCCATTGAGACATGTACTGAGTGCTTTTATGCATGTGGTGGCGCAGCATGCTGCCAGTAAAGTTATTGTTTCTAAGTGCTGTTAAATGCTCTTGGCAATAGCGCAGTTTTTCAATAAGAGCCGGGCCATGGACGATGCGTTGGTAACGTTCCCCGAGCAAATGGTCTCCTGCCTTTTGCGCCGCTTGCCAACGTGCCTTGTCCTTATAAAGCTGAACGGCTTGGTTTGCGAACTCCGTCGTCGTGTGCGTGACAGCTCCGGGCCAGGGCAGATCGCCGTGCATGCCCTCAGCGCCAATCGGTGTCGTGACACTCGGCGTACCGCACAGCATCGCGTCAACCAGCTTGCCTTTGATGCCCGCGCCGAATCGCAACGGTGCCAGGCAAATGCGCGCATCGGACATGACCTGCAACGCATCTTCTGCCCAGTTCATCACATGAAAACCCTGCGCCGCGTTGTGCAGCGCCGTGGCTTTCGGCGGGGTGTAGGCGCCATAAATGTGCAGTTGTGCATGAGGAAGTTGCTGGCGAATCAACGGCCAGATCGTGGATTTCATCCACAGCACTGCGTCCCAGTTTGGCGCATGGCGGAAGTTACCGATGCTGAGGAAATGCGCCCGCTCCTCAAATGCTTTTGTGGCAGTGGTGGGAGGGGCAATCATCAGCGGGCACCAATGCAGCAACTGGCGCGGCAAGCCGAATTGCTCGACGAGCAGCTCGATTTCCACCTCGGAGATCATCAGATTCAAGTCACAGCGGTACAGCGCGGCGATTTCCCGTTTGGCCAGGTCGGTGTCGGCCATCAGTTCAAACTCTTCGCGCAGTGCCGGGGCGAACAAAGCGCTGAAGTCGTCCTGATCGGGACAGGCTTTCAGGTGATCCTTGAGCCGTTGATGGCGGGCGTGACGCAGGCTTTGCAGATCGGAGGTTTCCAGTACCCGCAAGGCATCGGGGCAGTACTTCTCGACACGCCAGCCGAACTGCTCCTCCATCATGAACTGATCGAACAGCACGATATCCGGGGCCAGTTCGCTGATGAATACGTCGAAACTGCTGTTGTTGAGTTCAATGGGCACTTCGCGAATGCCCAGCGCGGTCAGGTCAGCCTTGTGCTCACCCGGGCCGGCGGGGCTGCTGAAGGTAATGTCCCAACCCTGCTGCAAGAAGGTGTCGAGGATCTGCATGACATGCCCGCTGGCCGCCGAGGATTGGGGCTCGGGCCAAACGTATCCGATGACCAGAACTTTGGTGGTGACTGGCTGAGACATGAACAGAAATCCTTTGCAGCAGGCGAGGGGGAACAAAAAACGGCCGCAATTAAACCACAGCGGCCGTTGAAGGTGGGCGGACTCAGCCTGCAGAAGCATCCATTACACGGAGAGATCGATCTCGAGCTTGGAGATGAAGGCACTCGGGTTATATTCGTCCACTGTTTTTTGTACGAGTGTGATGTTCGATGCAAACTTCGCAGGATCTGTTGTTCTCTGATTCAGCAGCGAAACGGCGACTTCTATGCTGTTGGCGTTGTAGAGGGCGGGATTGTCCTGAATAATTTTCGCCAAACTATGACGGACTGCATCAAAATTATTTAACTGAGCCAGTTCAGTAGCCTCATAGGTCCTGTGAAGGTGGGAGAGGGCTGGATGGACCATGTCCGGCTTTCTCGCGAGATCTACCAGGACGGCTACATCCGTTAGTTTATCCCCTTCTTTTGCGTAGAACAGATCCAGTGTGCCGCTACTGCCGTGGGACATTTCATGAATCAAAACGTCAGCGATTTTCGAGACTGCGTATTTTTCTTTTTTATAGTAAGCATCGAGGTGTTTCGGGTAGATTTTTATAAACCTTTTCATGGAATCGCTGACTAGGAGGCCGCTCTTTTTGGCGGCCTTCAATTTTTTGTAGTCATGTGTGGAAATCGCTGCCAATGCATTCGGGCCGACGTGCCGGAAAGACATATTGGCAACGGAAATGGCATCCAGTTCGCTACGCATTGTGCGTAGCGATTTTAACAAGTACCTGATGGCATCGTCTGAGCCTTCGCCCAGCATGTATTTGACGACCAGACGCGTGTTGTCGTCTGCGCTTTCCAAGAGTTTGATCGCTGTATCCAGTCTGCTCTTGGCAGGGGCAAGCGCCTTCCCCACATAGTGCCGGGTGTAGGCGGTGGGCTTGAGCTTTCCAAAAAGTCTATGCACCCGGTATGGCAGCAGTTGCACGTTCTTCAGCGCCGGTCCCCAGGCTCCGCCCACGCTCTTGTGGAAGACATGAATCGATTGGTGGCGTTTGATTACTGCGAGGTCTACGACATCCCCGGCATTCTCGGCCGCGCGCCAGCTGCCATGCTGGAGGTCGGAGCGTTGCAGGGCTTTGACCAGATATCGTGCGTCCGTATGACCGGTAAGTTTTTTGAGCTGTCGAGCGACCGATTCGACCGTGCTTGCACTGTTTTCCCCCAGTAATACCAAGTTGCGATGGGCCAGCCGATAACCCTTGCGCGCCAGTTTCGGCAGGCCATCAATCGGGTTTATGAAGGCCAATGCAGCACGCACGGTTGCCTTGGCAACGCCCAAAACCCTCAATGTGTTCGAAGCCGTTGCGGCGATGACTTTTGCCGAGGCCACGCTGAGGCCGACGACCAGCCCAAGGACTGACAGACCATCGACAATGCAACCGCCAATGCCCTCGCGTACCCGGTGCTCCTCGCCCGATCGAATATCGTTGACACACTTGAAAAACGGCACGGCGACATTGGCGAAATTGGTTTGTGTCAGGTCCCGACGGATACGCATGTGTTCCAGATCTGTCTGGGGCTTGAAGGCAGCATAAAGTTCGTCACGAGTTGCCACCGGATGGCTGGACATGATCGACTTGGTGAGCTTTTCCAGCGAAGGGGAGAAAAACAGCGAAACGGGATGCAGGTTCTCGGTGCTCGTGTGGAAATGCCAGAGTTTTTCCACCACAACGCTGGACGACTGGCCATTTCGTGGTTCGCTGCCGTCTCTGTATGCCGCGAAGTCCAGCGGCCAGTCCTGTGCTTCGATTCTGAGCTGAAGGTCATGTTTGGAGCCAACATAGGCTTTAGTGGGAAAACCATTGATGACTTCACTGCTTTGCAGTTTGTTCGCCAGATCCGGACGTTCACGACACAAACCACGCATGGTGAACATTTCATAACAGCGGGTCTCGCCGTTGTATTGGCGACAGAGAAGGAGCCCGTAACGGCCTTTCTCGGCATCACGCTGCAATTGCGTCTCCTTCTCCGCTTCCAGATTGAGGAGGTTGCCGGTGATTTTTCGCAGCGTTGAAGTGCGAACGGTGTAGAGCGAGATGTATCCATTCATCAGCGCGTCCCGATCGTCTTTCGGCAGGCAGCAGATGGCCATTTTGATCACGGCTGCAAGACCTTCCTGAACACCCGTGTAATACGTGTCGAAGGCTTGATCGTACAACGTGTCGGCGTTCTCCAGCTCAGCCAGGCGGGCAAACGCATTGGCTGGAGGTTGGAAGCCACTCTTGAGCTTGAATCTGCTGGTGAGGCGTCCTTCTTCAACCAGGTCGCCGGAAAGGTACAAATCGAGCACAGAGAGACGCAGGCGCAAAAGCTCGGACAACGAATATTCATTGAGATCGGCCGCATTGGCGGCGAGATTGTATAAATCAGCGAGCACACCGGTCGGGGATGAATACCTCAAAGCATCCAGAAAATTGGTTTCCGTGCGCGAGCCGTTGAAGGTGAACTGCAGCGACTTGTGCTCCAGGTAATCGCCCTCTGGCATCACCTTTTTCAGTGACTGGAGTCCGAGTTTGCGTCGGTCAGGCGGCGCGGCCAGCAGGCCTGTTTCGGATTGGCGCAATGCATCCATATAACGGTTGAAATAAGACGACGCCTTGGTCAGCGAAGCGCTGCCATAGTCTCTGCCAACCTGGTAGACAATGACGCCGTTGAGCACAGCCCAGTTAATGACGGGGATGACGCCAGTGATTTCCTGCAATTCATTCTGTTCGTACGTCACCGGCGCCAGGTCGGAGAATGCCTTGATCTGCGCATAATTCATCACGCGTGATGTGCCTGGCGCGACGTGTTCGAGCATCGCTACCGTTTGTGCGATCAGGACCCAACCCGGTTTATCCAGCGTCAAGTCCAGGGGCGCGCCCTGCACCAGGAACTCCGGCGCCACTTTCGCCAGCAACAGATGGGCAGCCAGCGGCGCGACGTTTTCTTCGATCAGTGCGTGGGTAACCAGATGAGCTTCCAGTTCCTCCCGAACCTGCGCCGCGTTCAGCGGCGCATTGGCTGGCCGGTATACGTCATAACCGGCGATCACCGGTTGATCGCTGGCGCCCAGATCGAGCGCCAGCGCGACGGCTGCCATGTGCATGAGCTGCTCGTCGCCCAGCTGTGCATCATCGAGATCGAGATGCCATTCAAGCCGTTCATGAATGGCTCGGCCCAGCGCTTTGGCGGTTTTACTTCTCAGGCAACTTGTTAAAAATTTTTCCGAGTGTTCGCGTTTTTCAGACGCTGGAATCAGATTGAAATTAAGAAAGGCAAGTTTTTGCAGAAGACTGGTTTGACCCTGGGTTATTTCCAGAGTCACATCCTTGATGATCTGTCGCACATTGTCCGACAGATGAAACGGGGAGTCTTCATGGGCGTCCAGCAATTCCTGAAAGTCACCCAGTGCGGGACTTTCCGGAAGCTTGAAGGACAGATAAGCGATCAGATTGTGGATGTCGGCGACGGTGGTCGGAAGTATGAAATCTTCAAAGCGCAACCATTGTTCCACGCTGAAGTTATCGCCCGAATAAATATGGCCACCGGTAATGCCGGCGAACTCGCCCAGCATGGCCAGTTCCTCGGCCAACGTGGGTTCAAACTCTATGAACAACTGAACCTGAGTAGTCGCGACAAGCGCGAACAGGCACGCTTTTTCATCGACGCAAATCTGCACGTCGGCGGGAAGGGCCTCTTGTTTGAGGAGCCTGGCGAACGCTGGGCTTGCGACCATTTTTTGCAGGGCAGTGCGTGCAGGATCACACACTTCATCGAAAGCACTGCCTGTCACTCGCGGTATAAACCGGTCTTTCAGTTCTAACAGGGGCGTATCGGATATTCCACTGACAACTACATCGGCAACAGCAACGGTGCTGGTGCGATCTTTAATTAATTTGTTGAGTGACTGAATGACCAGATTTTTTTCGTACTGGTCAGCTATGTCGGTGTTGGAAGCAGTGTTAGTAGCAAAGGTGGGTTTCATTAATTGTGCGTCCTGCATCGAGTGGGTGGAATTGCTTACTTCTGGCCGTTAGTACGAGATGCTGATCAGCATTAACGTGTAATAGCGAGCAACCTCAGAGTAGAGAGCGAGTCAGTGCGTTGGAAGTCCGAATTCTTTACGGTTTGTTTGTTGTTGCAGGAGGTGGCTTAGATGTTTGGTGTTATGTGCGCAAGTAGCAGATGCTAACAACTAAGTTATTGTTGTTGGTTGCGAGTTTGATAGTTTGCCTCCGGCCTGGAATGCAATCATGCGACTTGCATTTTTACTCATGTGCAGGAGGTTTTAGGAATATCGAATTATAAAAGTCCGAATTTCGCCCCGTTTGGTGAACTTGCACAGTGACCCGGACTTAAATGTCGATAACGCTGTCTTTATCGGGCGAAGCAGTTTAGACCGAGGCATTCTTTTTTCTTTCTCGGTGAAAACAGTGCTGAATTTGAGTTTCCCGCCGGTCACGATGCACGCGGCAAGTGTGTGGAAAGCGACGCCGATCTCCCGCCACGAATAGCCACGCAGTACGATTGTCAGGCCCGGAAAAAGGCTTCGTTTATCAGGGATTTGTCTTTCGGGGAGACATGCGCGATCCGTTGATCATCTTCGAGAAGGGGTTTACCCGCCATCCACTGGACAGTGGTGAATTATTCTCCAGCCTCGATTTCGGTAACGAATCGGTAAGTGCCCCGGAGCATAGCGCGGCTGCTCAGCAGTCTGGCCAAACGCCGGCCCAATCAGAGCCAGCGAAAGTGACAGTCGATGACATTATCGACTTTAGAGAGCGGCAAAAAGCCAAGCTCGATTGCATGAATGGTAAAGACTTGAACAACCAGAAGGGGCGTTCATTCTGGTACCTCGGATAAACGCAACAGAGAGGCTCCAAAGGCGTTCAGGACCAAAGCTGCAGAGTCGTTTTTCAGCTTTCCAGAATGCTTTGGACCTTGTCCCTCAATTGGTCAATCGAAAAGGGTTTGCCGATAATTTGCATACCTTCTGGCGCATCAAGATTCTCCGCATAACCACTGGCAAACAGAATCGGCAGAGCAGGGCGCAGTTTGCGAGCTTCGTTGGCCAGTTCACGGCCATCCATCCCCGGCAAGCCGACATCGGTCATCATCAGATCAATGTGCTTCTCCGGATCTTCGAGAATTTCCAGCGCCTGCTCGCTGCCATCCGCCTCCAGCACTGTAAATTCCAATTCCTCCAGCACATCGACGATCAGCATGCGCACGATGTCATCGTCTTCTACGACAAGGATGGTGGAAGCGGTGGCGGACATAATAAAAGCTCTCAAGGATGGAATTTTGGGGCGCCGGTCGATCAAAAATGCCGGGCTCCTGCATGAGTAAGTGGCGCATAGCCACAAGTTCCCGGCAGGACACAAAAAAGATTAGCTGCAAATGGGCGCGCAAGGATAACTGTTGGCGAGTCCAAGGGCGCAGGCAAATGTAGGAATTTGCGTCCAAAGTTGTGAGAAAAATGGATCCGCGCGGCTGTTTTGGGGCAAACTCTCGGGTTTTCAACAGTTCGACAAGGCTGCCCCATGTCCTCTCCGTCTTCGGTTGATGAGCAACGGTTTCGTAAAATCCTGAGTCGCAACATCAGCCTGCCCCTGGGCGTTGGTGTGCTCAGTGCCGTCTTCTTCGTTTCGCTGATCACTTATCTGCTGTCGGTCATCCAGTGGGTTGAACACACCGACCGGGTGATCAATAACGCCAACGAAGCGGTGAAGCTCACCGTGGACCTGGAAACCGGCATGCGCGGTTTTCTGCTCAGCGGCGACGAGCACTTCCTCGATCCGTACGAAACGGCCAAGCCCCGCATCAATGTGGCGCTCAATACCTTGCTCGAACTGACCGCCGACAACCCGGTGCAGACCGATCGTCTGCGTCGTTTGCAAGCCCTGCAAACCGAATGGGCGAACTATGCGCAGTCGATGATCGATCTGCAGCGTTCCAGTGGCGACTATAAAGCGGCGGTCAAGGCCGGGCGTGGCAAGCGCCTGACCGACGAGATCCGCAAACAGTTCGAAGACGTGATCGACATGGAGCAGCAGTTGCGCACCACGCGCAACGAAGAAGTGCGCCGCACCACGATCTGGAGCATCACCCTTTATCTGTTGTTCGTGGCCGGTATCAGTGGGCTGCTGGCGTATATCGGCCGGCGCGATCTGGTCAATCTGTCTGACAGCTACGGCGCCACACTGGCGGCGCAGCAGGCCAGTGCCGAGCGTCTGGAGCGTCAGGCGTGGTTGCGTAATGGTCAGACCGAACTGGCCGAGCAGGTGCTGGGGCAACTGACGCTCAATCTGTTGGGGCGCAACATTCTGCAGTTCTGCGCGCAGTACCTCGGCACGGCCGTGGCGGCGCTGTATGTCCGTGAAGAGCACGGCGGCCTCAAGCGCGTGGCTACATATGGCTTCTCGCGCGAGCAGGAAGAACAGGATCAATTGATTTACAGCGGCGAGGGCATCGTCGGTCAGGTGGCGCAACAGGCGCGGCTGACTCGACTGGATTCGGTGCCAGGCGATTACTTCAAAGTCAGCTCCGGTCTGGGTGAAGGCCTGCCGCGCAGCGTGATGGTGGTGCCGACTACCGATGACGACCGGGTTAACGGCGTGATCGAACTGGGCTTCTTGCGCCCGCTCAACGACCGCGACGTCGAGTTGCTGGAACTGATTGCCAGCAACGTCGGCACGTCCATCGAAGCCGCACGCTACCGTCAGCGTTTGCAGGAAGTCCTCGCTGAAACCCAGCAGCTCAACGAAGAGTTGCAGGTGCAGCAGGAAGAGCTGAAAACCGCCAACGAAGAGCTCGAAGAGCAGTCGCGGATCCTCAAGGAATCCCAGGCGCATCTGGAAACCCAGCAAGTCGAACTGGAACAGACCAACGAGCAACTCGCCGAACAGGCGCAGACTCTGGCCGAGCAGCGCGATGCAATGGACCAGAAGAACACCGAGCTGAATCAGGCCCAGGTGCAACTTGAAGAACGCGCCGAAGAGCTGCAGCGTTCGAGCAAGTACAAATCCGAATTCCTCGCCAACATGTCCCACGAACTGCGCACGCCGTTGAACAGTTCGTTGATTCTGGCCAAGTTGCTCGCGGAAAACCCGCAAGACAATCTCAGTGCCGAGCAGGTCAAGTTCGCCGAGTCGATCTACTCCGCCGGCAACGATCTGCTGAACCTGATCAATGACATCCTCGACATTTCCAAGGTTGAGGCCGGCAAGCTTGAGGTGATCCCGGAAAACACCAGCGTCGCGCGTCTGGCCGATGGTCTGCGCAGCGTGTTCGAACCGCTCGCGGCCGACAAGCGCCTGACCTTCAGCGTCGATCTGCTCCCGGACGCACCGGTCACCCTGTTTACCGACCGCCAGCGTCTTGAACAGGTGATCAAGAATCTGTTGTCCAACGCCGTGAAGTTCACCGAGCAGGGTACAGTCAGCCTGACCATCAGCGGCCAGCCGAACCAGCGCATTGCCTTTATCGTGCGCGATTCGGGTATTGGCATTGCCGCGGATCAGCAGGAAAGCATTTTCGAAGCCTTCCGTCAGGCCGACGGCACCACCAACCGCAAATACGGCGGCACTGGCCTGGGCCTGTCGATCTCGCGGGATCTGGCGACGTTGCTGGGCGGTTCGATCAGCGTCAGCAGCGCACCGGGGCAGGGCAGTGTGTTCACGCTGGTATTGCCGCAGCAGTACAGCGAAACATCTGAAGTGTCGACGGCACCGCTGACCTTCACCCCGCCGGCGCAGATCGTGACGGCGGCCGCTGCGCCGGCGATTTCGGTTTCACCTCTGGCGCCGGTGCACATCCCGCGCTTTGCCGATGACCGTGACAAGGCGCCGTTTGCCACCCGCTGCATTCTGGTGGTGGAAGACGAGCCGAACTTTGCGCACATCCTCTACGATCTGGCGCATGAACTCGGCTATCAGTGCCTGGTTGCGCACGGTGCGGACGAGGGGTATGACCTGGCGCGCGAGTTCGTGCCGGACGCAATCCTGCTCGACATGCGCCTGCCGGACCACTCCGGCCTGACTGTGCTGCAACGCCTGAAAGAACACGCCGAAACCCGGCACATCCCGGTGCACGTGATTTCGGTCGAGGATCGGGTCGAAGCGGCGATGCACATGGGCGCCATCGGCTATGCGGTCAAACCGACCACCCGCGAAGAGCTCAAGGACGTGTTTGCCCGTCTTGAAGCGAAGCTGACCCAGAAGGTCAAACGCGTGCTGCTGGTGGAAGACGACGATTTGCAGCGCGAAAGCATCGCACGGCTGATCGGCGACGAAGACATCGAAATCACCGCCGTGGGCCTGGCGCAAGACGCGCTGGATTTGCTACGCACGACGATTTTCGATTGCATGGTCATCGACCTGAAGTTGCCGGACATGCTCGGCAACGAATTGCTCAAGCGCATGTCCACTGAAGACATCTGCTCGTTCCCGCCGGTGATCGTTTACACCGGTCGTAACCTGACCCGCGATGAAGAGGCCGATCTGCGCAAGTATTCGCGCTCGATCATCATCAAGGGTGCGCGCTCGCCGGAACGCCTGCTTGATGAAGTGACACTCTTTTTGCACAAAGTCGAATCGCAGTTGTCCCATGAGCGGCAGAAGATGCTCAAGACCGCGCGCAGTCGCGACAAGGTCTTTGAGGGGCGCAAAGTTCTGCTGGTGGACGACGATGTGCGCAACATCTTCGCCCTGACCAGCGCGCTGGAAACCAAAGGCGCAGTCGTGGTGATCGGTCGTAACGGCCGTGAGGCGATTGATAAATTGAATGAAGTCGAGGACATCGACCTGGTGCTGATGGACGTGATGATGCCGGAAATGGATGGTTTCGAAGCCACCATTGAAATCCGCAAGGATCCGCGCTGGCGCAAACTGCCGATCATTGCGGTTACGGCCAAAGCCATGAAGGACGATCAGGAGCGCTGCCTGCAAGCGGGCGCCAACGATTACCTGGCCAAGCCCATCGATCTGGATCGCCTGTTCTCGCTGATTCGCGTGTGGTTACCGAAGATGGAACGTATTTAGTGGAGTGCAGTGATTCAGTGGAACGGAACAGCGAGATCGAATTGCGGCTGTTGATCGAGGCCATTTACCTCAAGTACAGCTACGACTTCCGCGATTACTCTGGCGCTTCGATCAAGCGTCGGGTGCTACACGCGTTGAACCAGTTCGAGTGCGCGACCATTTCGGCCTTGCAGGAAAAAGTCCTGCATGACCCGACCGCGTTCATGCAGCTGCTGCAATTGCTGACGATCCCGGTCAGTGAGATGTTTCGCGATCCGTCGCACTTTCTTGCCATTCGCAGGGAAGTGGTGCCGCTGCTCAGAACCTATCCGTCGATCAAGATCTGGATCGCCGGGTGCAGCACGGGCGAGGAGGTCTATTCGATGGCGATTCTGCTGCGCGAAGAGGGCCTGCTCGATCGCACGATTATTTACGCCACTGACATCAACCCGCGCTCGCTGGACAAGGCCAAGCAGGGGATTTTCTCGATGGAAAACGTCCGTGCCTACACCGCCAACTACCAGCAGGCCGGTGGTCAGCGTTCATTTGCCGACTACTACACGGCCGCTTATGGTTACGCGATTTTCGACAAGAGCCTGTGCGAGAACGTGACGTTCGCCGATCACAGTCTGGCCACCGACAGTGTGTTCTCTGAAACCCAGTTGATTTCCTGTCGCAACGTGCTGATCTATTTCAACAAGAAACTGCAGGATCGAGCGTTCGGGCTGTTTCACGAGTCGCTGTGTCATCGTGGTTTTCTAGTGCTTGGCAGCAAAGAGACGCTGGATTTTTCCAGTTATGCCAACCAGTTCGAAGCGCTGGTGAAACAGGAACGGATCTACCGCAAATCATGAACGATACAGCGGATCTGCCTCGAATCGAGGCTATTGTGGTCGGTGCTTCCGCCGGTGGCGTCGAGGCATTGATGAACATGCTTGGGCCATTACGACGTGGATTCGTGCTGCCGATCATCATCGTCCTGCACCTGCCGGAAGAGCGCCGCAGTCATCTGGCCGAGGTGTTCTCCCGGCGTCTGCTGCTGCCGGTGGCAGAGGCCACGGACAAGCAGGATATCGAAGCGGGCACGGTGTATTTCGCCACACCCGGTTATCACTTGTCGGTGGAACAGGATCGCAGCCTGTCCTTGAGCCTTGAGGAACGCGTCCATCATTCCCGGCCATCGATTGACTATCTTTTCGAGTCCGCCGCCGACGTCTACGGCCCCGGGTTGGCCGCTGTGTTACTGACCGGCGCCAATCACGATGGCGCGCGCGGGCTGGCCAAGGTCAAACGCCACGGCGGGCTGACCATCGTGCAGGATCCCGACGACGCCCAGGTCGCCACCATGCCTCTGGCTGCGCTGAAAATCCAGCAGCCGGATCATGTCTTACCCATTCACGGCATCGGCCGTCTGCTTGTCGAGCTGGAACGAATCGCATGCTGAGTAATATCCAGGCAAAACTGCTGATCGTCGACGATCTGCCCGAGAACCTGCTGGCTCTCGAAGCGCTGATCAAACGCGAAGACCGCACCGTCTATAAGGCGCTGTCGGCGGACGAAGCACTGTCGCTGCTGCTGCAACACGAATTCGCCATGGCCATTCTTGACGTGCAGATGCCCGGCATGAACGGCTTCGAACTGGCGGAGTTGATGCGCGGTACCGAAAAAACCAAGAACATCCCGATCATTTTTGTCAGCGCTGCCGGCCGTGAACTGAACTACGCGTTCAAGGGCTACGAGAGCGGGGCGGTGGACTTTCTGCACAAACCGCTGGATATCCATGCGGTCAAGAGCAAGGTCAACGTCTTCGTCGATCTGTATCGCCAGAGCAAGGCCATGAAGCAACAGGTCGAAGCGCTGGAGCAGGCCCGCCGCGAGCAGGAAGCGCTGCTGCAGCAGTTGCAGAGGACGCAGTCGGAACTCGAGCAGGCAGTGCGGATGCGCGATGACTTCATGTCAATCGTCGCCCACGAAGTGCGCACGCCGCTCAATGGCCTGATACTCGAAACGCAATTGCGCAAGATGCACCTGGCGCGGGACAACGCCGCTGCGTTTACCCTGGACAAGATGCACGCCATGGTTGATCGCGACGAGCGCCAGATCAAAAGCCTGATCCGCCTGATCGAAGACATGCTCGACGTCTCGCGGATTCGCACCGGCAAGCTGTCGATCCGGCCGAACCGTTTTGATCTGGTGCAGTTGGTCAGTAACCTGCTGCAAAACTTCGCGCAGCAGATCGAAGTGGCGGAAACCACCGTCACGTTCGAAGCCGAGAGTCCGGTGGAGGGTTGCTGGGATGAATTCCGCATCGAACAGGTGATCTCCAACCTGCTGACCAACGCCCTGCGTTACGGCGGCAGAAGCCCGATTCAAGTCCGCGTCTACCGTCAGGGCAATCAGGCGCGGGTCGAGGTTCAGGATCATGGCATCGGCATCAGCGAAGAGAACCAGAAACGCATTTTTCAACAATTCGAACGGGTTTCCGCCAAGACGGTAGTCGCCGGGCTCGGGTTGGGTCTGTTCATTTCCGAGCAGATCGTCGCCGCCCATGGCGGTTCCATCGTCGTCGAGAGTCAGATCAACGAGGGCGCCCTGTTTCGCGTTTGTCTGCCGATCGAGGAAAACGGCAAATCCGACGCAACCTCTGAGTGACCACACGGTCGTATCAGCAGCTATTGACCGAACAAAGGCTTCCCATGAGCGTAGATGCACAAGATGTAGTACTCGTCGTCGAGGACGAACCGGTTATCTTGATGATCCTGACGGACTACCTGTCAGGCCAGGGCTATCGTGTGCTGCAGGCCGAAAACGGCGAGCAGGCATTCGAAATTCTCGCGAGCAAGCCACATCTGGACATGTTGATCACCGACTTCCGTTTGCCCGGCGGCATCTCTGGCGTACAGATCGCCGAACCTGCCGTGAAGCTGCGACCGGATCTCAAGGTGATATTCATCAGCGGTTACCCGCAGGAAATCCGCGAAACCGGCAGCCCGATCACGCGCAAGGCGCCGATTCTGGAAAAGCCGTTCGACCTGGACGTGTTGCAGGAAAAGATTCAAGAACTGTTGGCCTGATTTACAGCGCCTGACCTGAATATCTCCCTGTAGGAGCTGTCGGAGGCTGCGATCTTTTGATCTTAAAAACAAGATCAAAAGATCGCAGCCTCCGACAGCTCCTACAGGTTTTTTGCGGGGTCAGCCGCGGATCATCTCCCGCACCTTGGCGGTGAGTAGATCAAAGGTGAACGGTTTGGTGATCATCTGCATCCCCGAGTCGAGGAAACCGCCACGCACCGCCGCATGTTCGGCGTATCCGGTGATGAACAACACCTTCAAGCCAGGCCGGTATTGCCGACCGATCTCCGCGAGTTGCCGACCGTTCATGCCCGGCAAGCCGACGTCGCTGATCAGCAGATCAATGCGCTGCGCCGAGTTGAGAATCGGCACGGCGCCATCGGCATCTCCGGCCTCGACAAACGCATAACCCAATTCACTCAGCACCGAACTGACCAGCAAGCGCACGGCCGGATCGTCTTCGACGATCAGTACGGTTTCGCCATGGATGGCTTGCGGGGCTTGCTCGCAATTGCTGGCCGGTTGCTCCAGTTCTTCGCCACGGAAACGCGGCAGATAGAGTTTGACCGTCGTGCCTTGATCGATCTCGCTGTCAATCGACACGTGGCCGCGCGACTGTTTACTGAAGCCGTAGATCATCGACAGGCCCAGCCCGGTGCCCTGGCCGATTGGTTTGGTGGTGAAAAACGGATCGAACGCTCGGCTGATCACACTTTGCGGCATGCCGCTGCCGTTGTCGGTGACACTCAACATCACATAATCACCGGGCTCGAGGTTGGGGTAGGCCTCGGTGAAGTCACGGTCTAGCACCTGATTACTGGTCTCCACCACCAATCGGCCGCCCTCGGGCATGGCGTCTCGGGCGTTGATCACCAGGTTGAGCAGGGCGCTTTCCAGTTGGTTGGGATCCGCCTCGGCGACCCAGAGTTTTTCGTCCAGACGCATGTCCAGTTGAATGCTTTCGTTGAGGCTGCGCTGCAACAGCTCGCCCATCGACAGCACCAGGGTATTCATCTGCACGGCTTTGGAGTCGAGCGACTGCCGCCGGGAAAACGCCAGCAGGCGATGAGTCAGGCCGGCGGC
The DNA here is from genome assembly GCF_058786735.1 of Pseudomonas sp. FW305-7. NCBI lineage: Bacteria > Pseudomonadati > Pseudomonadota > Gammaproteobacteria > Pseudomonadales > Pseudomonadaceae > Pseudomonas > Pseudomonas sp. FW305-7. Next base: position 62,667 of record NZ_JBYSZA010000020.1, on the reverse strand, counting down.
GCGGTTAGCCGAGGTCACGCCCAGATCGATCAGGCTGTCGAGGTCTTCAGTGCGTCCTCGGGCCAGACGCCGGCGCAGCAGTTCAAGGCTTCCGATGATGCCGGTGAGCATGTTGTTGAAGTCGTGGGCGATGCCGCCGGTGAGCTGGCCGACCGCTTCCATTTTCTGCGACTGACGCAACGCTTCTTCGTTGTGCCGTAACTGTGCGGTGCGCTCTTCGACCTGCTGCTCGAGGGTTTCCAGCGTTGATTGCAGGCGTCGTTCGCTTTCGCTCAGGTCGATCAGGCGATCGCGGGCTTCGTACTGTCGTCGTCGACCGCGCAGGGCAGCGGACACCAGACTGATCAGGGTCGCCGGATGAAACGGGCGCTCAAGAAACGTGACATTGCCCAACAGATCGCTGAGGCGCGAGGACGGCCCTTGTTCCTGTCCGCCATGATGAGTGAGCACAACAATCGGCAGGTCCGACCATGCCGGCTGTTGTTCCAGGTGCAGAAACAACGCCTCCAGCTCCGGGCCGCGCAACGCTTCGGCGGCGATCAGCAACAGCCCGGCGCCGGGCTCCAGCTGCGCACACAGCGTGGCAAGGTCCGGGGTAATCAGGCCGCCGTAACCCGCCTCGTTGAGAATCATCAGCGCAATCTGGCTGTCGCGACCCATCGGCGCCAGAATCAGCGCGCGCTCGGCCAGCGGTACAGAAACGGTCACGAGCTCCCTTCCTGCAACAGCGGTTTGCTCGCGCCGAGATAGGTCGGTACGCCACGAAGCACACCCTGAAAGGCTTCCAGCGGCTCGCCGATGGTCATGCCTTGCTTCGAAATACGGTATTCGCGAATGGTCGATTCGTGGCTGCCGGTGCGTTTCTTGATGATGGAAATGGCGCGGCGGACCTTGCCGATGGCTTCGAAGTAACGCAACAGAATCACCGTGTCAGCCAAGTAAGTGATATCGACCGGCGCTTGCATGTCGCCGACCAGACCATGCTGGGCCACCGTCATGAAGGTGGCCGCGCCTTTGCGGTTCAGGTACAGCAACAGTTCGTGCATGTGCAGCACGAGGGCGTTTTCTTCCGGCATCGCGGCCTGATAGCCATTGATGCTGTCGATGACCACAGTTTTGATCTCGCCGTCATCGACGCAGCGGCGCACTCGGTGGGAAAACTCGCCCGGTGAAAGCTCGGCGGCGTCCACTTGCTCGATCAGCAGATTGCCGGTGGCGCGCAGGGCCTTGAGGTCGATGCCGATGTTTCTCATCCGTTCGAAGAGCAGTTCCAGTTCTTCGTCGAAGATGAACAGGGCGGCTTTTTCGCCGCGTGCCACTGCGGCGGCGGCGAAGATCATCGAGATCAGCGATTTACCGGTACCGGCAGGGCCGAGAATCAGCGTGCTGGAGCCGGTTTCGATCCCACCGCCCAGCAGCGAGTCCAACTCCTTGATGCCGCTAGTCAATTGCAAACGCGGGTAATCGCCGCGATGTTCCGCGGCCACCAGCCGTGGAAATACATGGACACCATCGCCCATGATGGTGAAGTCGTGATAACCGCCGCGGTACTTTTGCCCACGGTACTTGACCACCCGCACGCGTCGACGCTCGGCGCCGTAGTTGGGTGTGAGTTCTTCAAGCCGAATCACCCCGTGGGCAACACTGTGCACGGTTTTATCGAGGGATTCGGTGGTCAGGTCATCGAGCAGCAGAACCGTGGCGTTATAGCGCACGAAGTAATGCTTGATGGCGAGGATCTGCCGCCGATAACGCAAGGAGCTTTGCGCGAGCAGGCGGATCTCCGACAGGCTGTCGAGCACCACCCGGGTTGGCTTGAAGCGTTCGACCGCTTCGAATATCTGCTTGGTGGCTTCGCCCAGTTCGAGGTCGGAGGAGTACAACAGGCTCTGCTGATGCTCGGCATTGAGCAGGCTCTCCGGCGGCGTCAGTTCGAAGATCTTGATGTTGTCGTCAAGCTCCCAGCCATGGGACAGCGCGCCTTGGCGCAGTTCACGCTCGGTTTCAGATAGCGTGATGTACAACGAGCGCTCGCCGGCCTTCGCGCCGGCCAGAAGAAAATGCAAAGCGGCCGTGGTTTTGCCGGTTCCGGGTTCGCCCTCCAGCAAGAAAACATGACCGCGAGACAAGCCACCGGCCAGGATGTCATCCAGACCCACAATGCCGGTAGCGGCTTTCGCACTGATCAACTCGTTAGATGTAGACAAAAAATGCCCTCTCATGACTAGGGGAAGCGAGGCCGCCGACTGAATTGGGGGCGACCTGATTTACTTGACCCGTTGCAGTGATGGCAGTTCCACTTTTTCTTGCTGGCGACGGGATTTATCCTCGCTGGCCTGCGAAGCAGGTCCTTGGCTGAGGAGGGGCCGCTTCGCGCTCTATCGGGGATAAATCACCTCGCCACAGGTCACATCTATCCGATTCAGAGACCCTGCTGCAACGCCGGATCATCCGGATTCAACTGCTCCAGCTGAGCCAGCAGAATCTGCACGTTCTGCAACTGACCGCTTTCTTTCCAATAGTTGATCAGCAACACCCGCGCCTTGCGATCGGCCGGGTGGCGCTGGACGATTTCCTGCAGTTGCTTCTGCGCCGCCTCGAGTTCCTCTGCACTGTGCAGAGTGGTGGCAAGGTCGTAGCGGTAATCCTTGTTGTCAGGTTCCAGTTCGACCGCTTTGGACAAGCCGAGCAGGGCGTATTCACGCTGGCCGTGGTGCAACAGCCACAGGCCGAGGGCATGTTGCAGATACGCCGAGTCAGGTTGGGCTTTAAGCTGTTGGGCGAGCAACTGCCGGGCCGCATCATTCTGGCCCTGGCGGTCGAGCACATCGATCTGCATCACCAGCGCCTGCAAGTTGCCCGGTTCCAGGCGCAGTGTGTTGTCCAGTGCCTGCTGCGCCTGTTTCAACTCGGCGTTGTGGATATAAAGACGCGCCAGTTGGGCGTAAGTCGCGGCGCTTTCCGGTTGGTCCTTAAGTACTTGCTCCCAGCCATCGATCGCTTGTTGCAGTGGTCCGAAATACAGCCCCAGCTCGTCCGGGCTCAAGCCGAGAAGGGCGTTGATTGCCGCAAAACGAACGGTCTGATCCGCATCTTCGAGCATCGGCCCCAGCAACAGGCTGCGCTGTCCGCCCGGCACCAGCCCCACCACACTTTTGATCGCTGCCAGCCGCACTTCGGGCGCTTCGTTCTGCAGGTCGGCGTCGGCGAGTTTCAACGCCAGCGGACTTGGGTAATTCGGCAGCTCGCCGTGAAGCCAGACGCGGCGCTTGACCGACAGGTCCGGACGCCCCAGCTGTTGATACAACTGCCGCGCGGCACCGGGCTGCCCGGTCCGCGCGGCGCCCAGCGCTTCGCTGTAGCCATGCTTTATCGCGTCGGGAATGACCGGTGTGGTACTGCGCAGAGACAGCCATGCCACGACGACAATAAGCACAAGACCAAGGCTGATAAGCAGATAGCGGCGAGACTGAGGCATGCAGGTTTCCGAAAACAGGTGTACTTGAGCAGAGCGGCAAGCTTCGGTCAGCTCGGACCGTGAGTCAAACCCTGAGCATGCGAATCGCCCTACAAGTCCTGTCGACTGCGTAACCCGTCAGGCTTTCGCAGCAGTGTCTACGCTTGCAGGAGTCGCTTAAACGAGTGTGCCCATGCAAGCCCTGTTGAATTATTTCAAGGTGGTGATCCATCCCGGTCAGGCCGTCCTGCTGTTTGCCCTGCGCACCATCGCGGCCGGGTTGCTGACCCTGTATCTGGCGTTCCTGTTCGATCTCGATCAGCCGAAGTGGTCGATCATGGCCGTGGTCATTGTCAGTCAGCCGCTGGCCGGCATGGCGCTGGCACGCAGTTTTGGCCAGGTGATCGGCACCACGCTCGGTGCAGCGGTAGCGGTCTTGATCATGGCCATCTTTCCGCAGGCGCCGCTGCCGTTCATCACGACGCTGGCCCTGTGGCTGGCGCTCTGTACGGCGGGCGGCACGTTGCTGCGCTACACCAGTTCCCAGGCGTTTGTGCTCAGTGGTTACACCGCCGTGGTGGTGGCACTACTGGCCATTCCCGATCAGGACGGCACTTTTCTGCTGGCTGTCACCCGCGTCACCGAAACGTTGCTGGCCGTGGCCTGTGTCTGCGTGGTCAGCCTGCTCACGGCGCGTCCGGAAGCCGTCGCCAAAGGCTATTTCGCCAAGGTCGATCAGGTGATCAAACTGGTCGCCAGCCATTCCGCTGCGGTCATCCGCACACAAGAGAGCGAAGCCGACTTTCAACGTCGGCAAATGCAATTGCTTGGTGAAATCAGTGCCCTCGAAGGGCTGCGCCGTCACCTGTATTTCGATGCGCCACGGTTGCGCAGCGCCAATAACCTGGTGCTGTTACTGGGTAATCAGTTGATGCTTTTGACTTCGCGCCTGACCGCGCTGAGGCATCAACGCGAACTGCTGACCGAGCGCTGGGAGGGCGATTTGCCGCCCGACGTCCAGCGCCTGCGTGCCGATGAGCTGGCGCTTCTCGACCAGTTGGCGGAGCAGGGCCGCTCGCTCCCCGCCGAGCAACGGCATCACTTCATTACGCTGCAACAGCAGTTCGAAGCCTTGGCTTATGAGGCCGAACAACTGACCGAAGATATGAGCGCAACCCTGCGTTCACTGGCGTGGGCATTACGCTGGGAGCAGGCGCGTCTGTTACAGCAACTGGAACAGATCCTGGAACTGAGCGATGCCATTCAGGAGGGGCGCGAAGCCAGTTGCCTTTATCGCGGTCAGGCCAGCCCCTTGCATCTGGATTTCACTCTCGCTTCGATGAACGCCATTCGCGCCTTTACCGCGTTGCTGGTTGCCGGGTTGATCTGGATCGAAACCGCCTGGGACGGCGCACGGGGCGGGATGATTCTGGTGGGGATTCTCTGTTCGCTCATGGCGACGTTTCCGCGTCCGTTGATGGCGGCGCAAAGTTATGCCCGAGGGTTGGGATTGGCGCTGGTGGTATCGGCGCTTTATCAATTCATGCTGGTGCCGGCGATCAGTGACTTTGAGTGGCTGGCGTTGTTGCTGGCACCGCTGCTTTATGTGATCGCGGTCGGTCTGGCGAGCCCGGCGACGGCGGGGATCGGCATGGGGTTGGGGTTGTCGAGTTTCCTCATGCTGGGCCCGCAGAATGTCGGCACCGGGCAGAACACGGCGATCCAATGGTTCGAATTTGCCGGCGCCTATGTCAGCGCGGCAATGCTCGCCCTGATCGTATACGCGTGGATTTTTCCGTTCCGCCCGGTCTGGCGCCTTCGTCGCTTGTACAACGAAGCGCGTGAACAGGTGTACGAACTGACTAAAAAACCAGCCACCGATGAGCAGCAATTCGCCTTCGAAAGCCGCATGGTCGATCGCTTGACCAGCATGCTTGGCTTGCTGCCGGCGGCGAATGACCGCGCCATGCAGCAACTGTACGAAATCAGCCTGGCCAGCGTGGCACTGGGTGTGGCGATGCATCAGCTCAGGCAGCAGGCGCAGAACAATGCATTGCTCACCGACGTATTCAGTCAGCGCTTGTCCTCAGCCTTGCGCAAGGCCGGGCGCTTTGTCGCCGGGCGACAGGATGCGCAACTGACGCCGTTGCTGGCCACGCTGCACGCACTGGGCGATGAGCTGGATGATCTGCACGTCGCCAGTCATGAACATCTGTGGTCGGTGTTTCGCATGCGCGTGGCGCTGCTGATCGTTGTGTCATTTTTGCAGCGCCACGGCGAGTACCTGCAACGTAATGCCCCGGAAGGAGAACCGGCCCTTGCCCATTGATTTCGAGATTGGCGGCGTTTATCTGCCACCCATTGCTCAGGCCCTGTTGCTGGCCATACCGATATTCATGCTGCTTGACTGGGGCTTGCGCCGCTTGGGCGTATTGCGTCTGGTCTGGCATGAGGCGCTGTTCGAAGGGGCACTGTATGCCTGCGTCTGTGCCACGCTGCTTTTGCTGATGGGAGCCTGATGCCTTGAAAGTGTTACTCGCTCGATCAATGACGTTGGCCGTGGTGGCACTGGCCATCGTGCTCGGCTGGTTTGCCTGGGAGCATTACACCCGTGCGCCATGGACCCGGGATGCCCGGGTGAGGGCGGACGTGGTGACGCTGTCGGCCGACGTTTCCGGACGTCTCGTCAGCCTGGCTGTGCAAGACAACCAGCACGTTGACAAGGGGCAACTGCTGATGGAGATCGATCCGGCACGCTACCGGTTGGCGGTAGAACACTCGCGGCGCTCGGTTGAAGTGGCAAAAGCAACTCTGGGGCAGTCGCAAGCGGCCATCGTCGCCAGTGAAGCACTGCTCAAACAGCGTCAAAGCGAAGAGCGCCGGCGCCGTACGCTCAAGCAGGGTTTCGCGATCTCCGGGGAAGAATGGGAGAAATCCAGTACCGACGTGGCTGTGGCTCAGGCTGATCTGTTACGCAATCAGGCCAATCTCGGCCTGGCGCAGGCGAATGTGCAATTGGCGATTGCGGCACTGACTCAGGCCGAACTGGATTTGCAGCGTACCCGTGTCGAGTCGCCGGTCAGCGGCTATGTCACCAATCTGCTGACCCGCGAGGGCGATTACGCAGTCGCTGGCGGCGCACTGTTGGCATTGGTAGACAGCGACTCGTTCTACGTCAGCGGGTACTTCGAGGAAACCAAATTGCCACGGATCGAGGAGGGCGACCGAGTGCGGATTCAGTTGATGAGCGGGGAAACCTTCGGCGGTCGCGTGCAAAGCATTGCCTTCGCCATTGCGGACAGGGAAAACGCCCCGGGCAGTCGTCTGCTGGCGAATATCAACCCGAGTTACACCTGGGTGAAACTGGCACAACGGGTACCGGTGCGGATCGACATCGATAGCGACTATGCCGGCAAGAACCGCTTGCGCGCCGGCACGACCGCCACCGTCACTATCCTTGAATAAGGCAGCTCCAGGGGTAAGTCACCAGGCACAAAAAAGCCCCGCGACCGAATGATACGCGGGGCAAAAAATTGGTTGGTTGCGGCCAACCAAAGGAGCTCTTTAAAAACTGGAAGTTACTTGCTGGCGACGGTCTCTGGCTGCCAGCCACCGCCAAGGGCCTTGTAGATCGCGACAATGCCGCGATAGAGATCGACTTCGGCCTGGGCCTGGCTGTCTTCGGCATTCAGACGCTCACGCTGTGCATCGAGCAGCACGAGGAAGTCAGTGGTGCCTTCGCGATAGCGAATCTCTGCCAGATCGGCAGCCTTGCGGCTCGATTCGCTCTGGCGGATCAGCGAGATCAGCCGTTGCTGACGTTTGCCGTAGTCGCTGAAGGCGTTTTCCGATTCTTCCAGGGCCAGCAGCACTTGTTGCTCATAGGTCGCCAGTGCGCCTTCGGCATCGGCATCGGCGCCGCGTAAACGGGCACGGACGCTGCCAAGGTCGAACGCTGCCCAGGTAATGCTCGGGCCGAGCGCCCAGGCGTTGGCCGCCGAGGAACCGATCTGCGAACCGCGTCCGGCCGTCCAGCCGAGGAAACCGCTGAGGCTGACCCGTGGGAACAGATCGGCCTTGGCCACACCGATGCGCGCCGTGGCGGAAGCCAGTTTGCGTTCAGCGCTGAGGATGTCCGGACGAAGTTGCAGCAGTTCGCCCGGGTTACCGATTGGCAAGGCCTTGGCGATTGCTGGGAGCTCCTTTGGACTCAGGTCGACGGTCAGTTTGTCCGGACGCTCCCCCAAGAGGGTGGCGATGCGGTTTTTCTGTCGGACCTGTTCCGCCTGCAACTGCGGCACGCTGGCTTCGACTGAGGCCAGACGCGCATCGGCACGTTCGACATCGAGCTGATCGCCAACGCCGGCATCACGCAGGCTGATGGTGATCTTGCGCGACTCCTGCTGGTTGTTCAGGTTGGCCACGGCGATTTTTTCGCGTAGTTGCGCGCCGCGCAGTTGGCCATAAGCATCGACCAGTTCGGCAATCATGGTGACTTGCAGTTGGTACAGATCGGCTTCGGCCGCTTGCTGGTCGGCGTCGCTGGCTTCCAGGTTGCGCTGGATGCGACCGAACAAGTCCAGTTCCCAGGCCATGTCCAGACCGAGGTCATAGCGTTCGCTATTGACCCGTTTGGTGGTCTGGCCAGGGATTTGCCCCTTGGCCAGATCGCTGCTGGCGCGGCTGGTGATGGTCGGCATCGCATCGTTGCTGACGTCGTCGCGGATCGCCCGGGCGGCTTTCCAGCGAGCGAATGCCACGCGCAGTTCACGGTTGCCTTGCAGCGATTGAGTCACCAACTGGTTGAGGGTCGGATCGTCAAACTGCTGCCACCAGATGCCTTCGAATTTCGAACGGTCGAAGTTCTTTTGCCCGGCGGCGCCGTCGGTGGCGGTCGTGATGTTGGCCGCCTCCGTGGCTGGGGTCTTGTAGTCGGGGCCGACGGCGCAGGCGCTGAGGGCCAGCACCAGCAGACTCGGCAGGAAGACTTTCAGACTCATTGGTGCGCCTCCAGTGGCTTTTGAAGAGTGTGCGCCTTGGCCGCTTTACGCTGCTCGCTGCGTTCGACGAAGTTACGGATCAGTACGTAGAACACTGGTGTCAGCAGCAGACCGAAGAAGGTCACGCCGAGCATCCCGGAGAACACCGCCACACCCATGGCGTGACGCATCTCGGCACCCGCACCGCTGGAGAACACCAGTGGCACCACACCCATGATGAATGCAAAGGAAGTCATCAGGATCGGCCGCAGACGCAGACGACAGGCTTCCAGTACCGCAGCAAGCGGGTCGAGACCTTCTTCCTGTTTGTCCTTGGCAAACTCGACGATCAGAATCGCGTTCTTACAGGCAAGTCCCACCAGTACGATCAAACCGATCTGGGTGAAGATGTTGTTGTCACCGCCCGAGATGATCACGCCGGTGATGGCCGACAGCAGGGTCATCGGTACGATCAGGATCACCGCCAGTGGCAGGCTCCAGCTTTCGTATTGAGCAGCGAGCACTAGGAACGCCAGCAGTACGCAGAGCGGGAACACGAACAGCGCGGTGTTGCCGGACAGAATCTGCTGGTAGGTCAGGTCGGTCCACTCGTAGGTCATGCCGTTCGGCAGTTCATCCTTGAGCAGTTTCTCGATGGCTTTTTCTGCTTGACCCGAGCTGTAGCCGGGGGCTGCGGCGCCGTTGATTTCTGCGGTGATGAAGCCGTTGTAGTGCATCACACGATCCGGCCCAGAGGTGTCGCTGACCTTGATGAAGGTCGCCAACGGGATCATTTCGCCTTTGTTGTTACGCACTTTCAGCTGGCCGATCTGGTCGGATTCGAGGCGGAACTGTTGCTCGGCCTGAACGTTGACCTGATAGGTGCGGCCGAAACGGTTGAAGTCGTTGGCATACAGCGAACCCAGGTAGATCTGCAGGGTGTCGAAGATGTCGCTGACGGCCACGCCGTGGGTTTTGGCTTTTTCCCGGTCGATGGCGGCATCGACCTGCGGCACGTTCACGGTGTAACTGGTGAACAGGCCAGCCAGTTCCGGCACGTTGTGGCTCTTGTTGATGATGTTCATGGTTTCTTTGTACAGCTCGTCGTAACCCAGGTTGCCCCGGTCTTCGATTTGCAGGCGGAAACCACCAATGGTGCCCAGACCTTGTACCGGCGGTGGCGGGAAGATCGCCATGTAGGCTTCCTGAATGTTCGCGTACTGGCCGTTCAAGGCACCGGCGATTGCACCGGCCGACATGCTCGGGTCTTTACGTTCGTCGAACGGTTTCAGGGTCACGAACACGATGCCGGCGTTCGGGCTGTTGGTGAAGCCGTTGATCGACAGACCCGGGAACGCTACGGCGCTTTCCACGCCTGGCTGTTTCAAGGCCAGGTCGGACATGCGCTTGATCACGTCTTCGGTGCGATCCAGGCTCGCGGCGTCCGGCAGTTGCGCGAAAGCCACCAGGTATTGCTTGTCCTGGCCGGGTACGAAACCGGTCGGCGTGTTGGAGAAACCGAAGAAGGTCAGCACCATCAGGCCCGCGTAGAGGAACAGAGCGATGCCGCTGCCACGGATAACCCGGCGCACGGTGCCGACGTAGCCATGGCTGGCACGGTCGAAAAAGCGGTTGAACGGACGGAACAACCAGCCACCGAAGATCTTGTCGAGCACCTTGGAGAAACGGTCTTTCGGTGCGTCATGGCTTTTCAGCAATACAGCGGCCAGTGCTGGCGACAAAGTCAGCGAGTTGAACGCCGAGATCACGGTCGAGATCGCAATGGTCAGGGCGAACTGTTTGTAGAACTGTCCGGTAAGGCCGGAGATGAACGCTGCTGGAATAAACACCGCGCACAGCACCAGCGCCGTGGCAATGATCGGGCCGGTCACTTCACCCATGGCTTTTTTGGTCGCATCGAAAGGGTTAAGCCCCAGTTCGATGTTCCGTTCGACGTTCTCCACCACCACGATGGCGTCGTCCACCACAATACCGATGGCCAGTACCAGGCCGAACAGCGACAGGGCGTTGAGCGAGAAGCCAAACAAGTGCATCACCGCAAACGTACCGATCAACGATACCGGCACCGCCACCAACGGAATGATCGAGGCGCGCCAGGTTTGCAGGAACAGAATCACCACCAGCACCACGAGGATCAGCGCTTCGAAGAGGGTATGAACCACCGCTTCGATCGAGCCGCGCACGAAGATCGTCGGGTCATAGACGATGCTGTAGTCCATGCCTTGCGGGAAGCCTTTCTTCAGCTCTTCCATCTTGCCGCGAACTTCGTTCGAGATGTCGATGGCGTTTGAGCCAGGACGCTGGAAGATCGGGATCGCCACCGCCGGCTGATTGTTCAGCAACGAACGCAGGGCGTATTGGCTGGAACCCAGTTCGACGCGAGCGATGTCTTTCAGGCGAGTGATCTCACCGTTGTCGCCTGCGCGAATGATGATGTTTTCGAACTCTTCCTCGGAGACCAGACGGCCCTGGGTGTTGACCGACAGCTGGAAGCTCTGCGCATTCGGGGCAGGGGGCGCGCCCAACTGACCGGCGGCCACCTGACGGTTCTGTTCACGAATCGCGGTGACCACGTCAGTGGCTGTCAGATTGCGCGAAGCGGTCTTGTTCGGATCAAGCCAGACACGCAGCGAGTAGTCGCCCATGCCGAACAGTTGCACATCACCGACACCACCGAGGCGAGCGAGCTCATCCTTGATGTTGAGGATCGCGTAGTTGGACAGGTAGAGCATGTCGTAGCGCTTGTCTGGCGAGGTCAAGTGCACAACCATGGTCAGGTCAGGCGACGCCTTGTCGACGGTGATACCGATACGCGTCACTTCCTCGGGAAGCTTCGGCTCGGTACGAGTCACGCGGTTTTGCACCTGCACCTGCGCGTTGTCCAGGTCAGTGCCCAGAGCGAAGGTGATGGTCAGGGTGATCTTGCCGTCAGCGGTGGATTGCGAGGACATGTACAGCATGTTCTCGACGCCGGTGATGGCCTGCTCCAATGGAGCTGCCACGGTTTCACCGATGACTTTAGGGTTGGCACCCGGGAAGTTGGCACGTACCACCACGGTGGGCGGCACGACTTCCGGGTATTCGCTGATCGGTAGCTGGAACAGCGAGATCGCACCGGCGATCAGGATCAACAGCGACAGCACCGCTGCGAAGATCGGCCGTGAAATGAAGAATTGGGAAAAATTCATCGGAGTTGTCGTCCCTTAACCGCGTGGGGTCGTAGCAGCCAGCTTCACAACCGCACCGGACGCGCCTTTGGCAGGGGCGACTTTAGGCAGGTTGCTGGCTTCCAGCGCTTGACGTTGTTGAGCTAGTGCCGCAATGGTTTGCTCGCTGGCCATCGGCACCACTTCAGGAGTGACCGGTGAGCCAGGACGTACCCGTTGCAGACCCTTGACGATGATTGTGTCGTCCTTGTTCAGGCCGGTACGGACGATGCGCAGACCTTCGATTTTCGGACCGAGTTCGACGGCGCGGTAAGCGGTTTTGTTGTCCGCGTCCATCACCAGTACGAACTTCTTGCCGAGGTCGGTGCCGACCGCTTCGTCGTTGATCAGCATGGCGTTGTAGGTGCCGCTGCCCACCAGCTTCAGGCGTGCATACAGACCCGGGGTGTAGGTGCCGTCGCTGTTGTCGAACACCGCGCGACCACGGATGGTGCCGGTTTTCGGATTGACCTGATTGTCGACGAAGTTCATCTGGCCCTGGTGCGGGTTACCGTCTTCGTTGGACAGGCCCATGTACACCGGCGTGGTGGCGCCGCGCTGACCCTGACGGGCGAGTTGAGTGTATTTGAGGAACACACGCTCGTCGGCGTCGAAGTAGGCGTAGACCTTGTCGGTGGAAACCACGCTGGTCAGCGGCGTGGTGTCGGCGGTGACCAGGTTGCCGGCGGTGATCTCGGCACGGCTGACACGGCCGCTGATCGGCGCGGTCACGCGGGTGAAGCTCAGGTTCAGTTTGGCCAGGTCCAATTGCGCTTGCAGGGCACCGACGGCGGCGCGGGCTTCTTGTGCAGCGCTGGTGCGCGAGTCGGCCAATTCGGCGGAGATCGCGTTACTGGCACGCAGACGTTCGCCACGGCCGGCTTCGTTTTCACTGCGGGTGGCGTTGGCGCGGGACTGGGCTACCAGAGCTTCGAGGCGGCGCACCTCAGCCTGGAACGGACGAGGGTCGATCTGGAACAGCAGGTCGCCTTTCTTGACCAGCGCACCTTCAGTGAAGGCGACTTCGTCGATCTGGCCGGAGACCCGTGGACGGATTTCAACGGTTTCCGGTGCTTCGAGGCGCCCGGTGAATTCGTCCCACTCGTTGACCGGTTGTTCCAGCACTTTGGCCACGCTGACTTTGGCAGCGGGCATAGTGGCGGCAGTCTCCGGAGTCTTGCCGCAGGCGCTCATCACCAGTACGGCCAACATGGCCAACGGGAAGCGCAAATGTTTGAGTGACTGTTCCATGGATGCATCCGCCAATGTATTGAAGATGGGCGGATGATGCTCGGCGGGGTGTGATGGCACGAATCGAATGAAGCAAAGGTAACTATCATTCGGAATGATATAAGACCCGAGCGAGCCCTCTAGCATGCACCTTTCGTTAGGGGGCTATCAATCTCTCTGGAGGCAATTCTGTGTTGCCCCGTGTGCAAAAGTCAGGAGCGAGGCTGCGCGGCGGGGATTACGTGACGATTAAAAAACTGGGGCGAGGGAGCTTGCTCCCTCGTCCCAGTGACATCAGAGTTTCGGCAACTGGCCAATGCGGCCAATCATTTCCGTGACGATCTGCAGATCCAGCTGGAATTGCTCCACGGTCTTGAATTCACCGTCGGTGTGCCCGGTGTATTTCACGTCCGGCTTGGCCAGACCGAACTGCACGCCGTTCGGCAATTCATGCACCGAGGTGGCGCCAGCGGAGGTGCCGAACTCGTGTTTCATGCCGAGGTTTTCAGTCGATACTGCCAATAGCGCCTTCACCCATTCACCCTCAGGGTTGCGGTACATCGGCTCGGCGATCGAGTAGTCGAAAGCAACGCCAACATGGCTCTTCTTGCTCCACGCCGCCAGTTTCTCAGCGATCTCAGCCTTGAGCTTCTCTGGCGACTTGCCCTTCGGCACGCGCAGGTTGACCGCGAGTTTGAAGGCTTTCTCGTCCTCGCCAACGTAGGTCAGCGAGGTGGTCAGCGGCCCCATGAACGCATCGGAGAAACCGACACCAAGCTTGTTGCCCAGATAATCCAGCCCCCAGTTATCAGCGGCGTAACGTGCGGCGTCAGTAATCTGGTTGTGCTTGAGGGCGACCTTGCCGTCAATGCTATGGATGAAGTCGAGCATCCGGGCTACCGGGTTGACCCCGGATTCGGGTTCGGAGGAGTGCGCTGATACGCCCGTCACCGTCAGCTTGACGTCTTTACCGTCGACCTTCGCCGCCACCTCGAAATTGCCGCCATTGCGTTTGGCGTATTCGGCCCCGGCTTTTTGCAGGCTGGCGGCCAATTCGGCCGGCGTGTCGGTGACCAGAGTCGCGACGGACACCGAAGGAATCTGGTTGGTCGCCAGGCCGCCGGTCATCGAGATGATTTCCGCGCCTTTGCCTTCACCTTTGCGCTTGGCGAAGTTGGCCATGACCGTGCCGTAACCTTTCTCGGCAATCACCACCGGGTAGCCACCATCTAGTGCCAGGTTGTAGTTGGGCGTCGGATTGCGTTCAAAATAGTAGGGGATCGCATCGCCGGTGGTTTCTTCGGTGGTGTCCACCAACAGTTTGAAATTGCGTGCCAGTGGCAGCTTTTCATCCTTGATGACTTTCATCGCATAGAGCGTGACGACGATGCCGTTCTTGTCATCCTCGGTGCCACGGCCGTACATGCGATCACCGATCAGCGTGATCTTGAAGGGGTCGAGGCGGGTGCCATCCTTCAATACCCAGTTTTCCGGCGTCACCGGCACCACGTCGGCGTGGGCATGAATACCAACGACTTCATCGCCGCTGCCTTCGAGCGAAATCTCATAAACGCGGTTGTCGATGTTGCGGAAATTCAGGTGGAACGACTCGGCCAGGCTCTTGATCTTTTCGCCGATCTTGATGAATTCCGGATTGTCGTGCTGGGCTACGCCGTCCTTGCGATAGGTTGGGATCTCGACCAGTTCGCGCAGTGTCTCGGTGGCAGCGGCGCTGTATTTCACCCGGGCATAAATACCGAGCAGACGATAGATCTCGTTCTGCTGCTCAGCGGTCAGGGTCTTGTTGTCGAGAAAAGCGCTGATGGCCGGGCCAATGTCGGCGGCTTTCGCCAGATCGCTCTTGGCGAGGCTACCAAGGAACTGACGGAAATCCGTAGTCGACTCGGCCTTGAAGGTTTTGAGGATTTCAGCGCTCTGCTGCGGGGTAAGGTTGGCCTGAGCCGGGGCGGTGAACGCCGACAGTCCAGCCAGCATCAAGGTTGCTGCGGCCAGTTTTTTGAAGGGGAAATTCATTACGAAGGGCATTCCTTTGCAGGACAGTGAGTAAAGCGTGTCTCAACGCTGAGACACATGCACTTACAAACTAACACCGTGCCAGAGCATTGCGGGAGTCCTGAAACGGGATCTGTCGCACAGAAATGCAAAAGCGGCGCACAATCGAAAGTGATCCTGGCTCAGCCACCGATGTCTTCGCGGGTCGTCGACGAGCATTTCACTTTTTCTTTATAGTGCAGGCCCCAGCGGACCACCTGCCACCTGAGTTTTTCGGCAACGGGTAAGCAAAACCGCGCGCGATCTTCGACTGAGTAATACACCCCTTCAATGAGCGATTCTACAACTACAACCAACGGCAACTGGTACGCAGTGATTGCCTTGGCACTGGCTGCGTTTGTGTTCAACACCACCGAGTTTGTGCCGGTGGGGCTGTTGAGTTCGATCGGTAGCAGCTTCGATATGTCGACGGCGCAGGTTGGCCTGATGCTGACAATCTATGCGTGGGTGGTGTCGTTGACCTCGCTTCCCATCATGTTGCTGACGCGCAACATCGAGCGGCGCAGGCTATTGATCGTATTGTTTACGATGTTCATCGCAAGTCATGTCCTGTCGAGCCTGGCGAGCAGTTTCGCTGTTCTGATGGTGAGCCGCATCGGCGTGGCGCTGGCGCATGCGCTGTTCTGGTCGATCACGGCTTCTCTGGCAGTGCGGCTCGCGCCACAGGGCAAGCAGGTGCAGGCCTTGGGCCTGTTGGCAACGGGTACCTCCCTGGCGATGGTGCTGGGTATTCCTCTCGGCCGATTGTTGGGCGAGGCCATGGGTTGGCGTACCACGTTCATGGTGATCGGCGGATTGGCGGCTGCGCTGGTAATGTGCCTTGCCAGGGTTCTACCGTTGTTGCCCAGTCAGAACTCTGGCTCCCTGAGAAGCCTGCCGTTGTTGTTCAAACGGCCTGCACTGGTGGCGCTTTATATTCTGACGGCCATGGTGGTGACGGCTCACTTCACGGCTTACAGCTACATCGAACCCTTCGTTGAAGTGGTAGCGGGCATGAGTAGCGATGCGGTGACGCTCATCCTGCTGTTGTTCGGTGGCGCAGGTATTTTCGGATCGCTGCTGTTCAGTTGGCTGCACCGGTATAACCCGCATCGTTTTCTGGTCATCTGTGTGATGCTGCTCGTGGTGTGCCTGGCGTTCCTCTTGCCGTTGAACGGCAAAGTCTCCTATTTGGGGACGCTGAGTGTTTTCTGGGGAATGGCGATCATGGGATTTGGGCTGGCGTTGCAGTCCAGGGTTCTGGTGTTGGCACCGGACGCTACCGATGTGGCGATGGCGCTTTTCTCGGGTATCTACAACATCGGTATTGGTGGTGGGGCACTGTTGGGGAGTTGGGTTGGTGGCCAGATCGGGTTCGCTTACATTGGAATTGCTGGAGGCGTGCTGACAGGTTTGGCGCTGATGATTTACAGCCTGACGATCTATCGCCTCACCAGCGCCCGAAGCCCGGGCCCGAAGTCGATGACGTGAGATCGCCCGGTGAGCAGAGGGCGCCTGGCGTTGTCAGGCTGCTCAGTGCGATGGAAGCTCAAGGCTATCCGGATCGCCAAAAAACATCTGAATCCGCGATCTCAACCAACGCTCACCCGGATCGTTATCCTGCGACCCACGCCAGGCCATGTGCAGTTCAAACGTCCGCGTCGGCAACGGCGGATCTTCCGCCCTCACACCGCCAGCCGCCGTCAGCGCATCCGCCGTGTAATCCGGTACGGTTGCAACAATGTCAGTGCCCGCCAGCAACGTACTCAAACCGTTGAACTGCGGCACAGCCAGCACCACATGGCGTTTGCGCCCGAGTTTCTCCAGTTCCTCATCAATAAAGCCACTGAGGTCGCCCGCAAACGAAACCAGTGCATGCGGTCGCGCGCAGTAATCGTCGAGGCTCAACGGGCCAGGGACCGTGTCGGCGCGCAACAGTTTTGGCTGGCTGCGGCGCAAGACTTTGCGCTTGGCATTGGCCGGCAGGTCGGTGGTGTAGCTGACGCCGATCGAAATCTCACCGGAAGCCAGCAGGCTTGGCATCAGGATGTAATTGACTCGGCGCACCACCAGCACGATCCCCGGCGATTCGGCGCGCAGGCGTTTTAGCAGCATTGGCAGCAGTGCGAATTCGACGTCATCGGACAAACCGATGCGAAACACCGAGGTGCTGGTAGCGGGGTCGAATTCTGCGGCACGGCTGACGGCGGTCGAAATCGAGTCGAGGGCGGGCGAGAGCAGGGCGAATATTTCCACCGCACGGGCGGACGGTTCCATGCTCCGGCCGGTGCGCACGAACAAAGGATCATCGAACAGGCTGCGCAGACGCGAGAGCGCCGCACTGATTGCCGGCTGGCCAAGGAAAAGTTTCTCGGCGGCACGGGTCACACTGCGTTCGTGCATCAATGTTTCGAATACGATCAACAGGTTCAGGTCGACACGACGCAGGTCATTACGATTCATCTGGAGTCCTGGCAGAGTCATCAAGCTTGACGAGGGCGGCCATATGAGAACAATGGCCGGCATGAATCTTACGGGGAAAGGCTGGTACTCTGCACCGGAAAATTCAGCTTTACTCACACGGGCGCAGCAGTTTTTCATGGATTTTGCCAATGCCGTCCATACTGCGGAATCAATGACAGGCATGTCGACTATTAATAGCCACTGATAGTCTTGGGTCAAAAGCCCAGATAGAGTTCAGGGCATTAGAGGTTACTTTGACGAGGTTTGCGATGTCCCGCACGATCCGTTTTCACAAGTTTGGTCCGGCCGAGGTGCTCAAATGCGAAGAGCATGCGGCCGCTCAGCCAGGTCCTGGCGAAGTGCAGGTGCGTGTCGAGGCAATCGGCATCAGCTGGTACGACACGCTCTGGCGTCAGAATCTGGCCTCGTCCCAGGCACGCCTGCCGTCAGGCCTTGGCCATGAAATGGCCGGTGTGGTCACGGCGGTCGGTGCCGATGTCGAAGATCTGTCCGTGGGTGACAAGGTCGCCAGTTTCCCTGCCGAAAGTCCAAACGACTATCCGGTCTATGGCGAGTCGATTGTACTGCCGCGTACAGCGCTGACCCGTTATCCGGACGTGCTGAGTCCGATCGAAGCCAGCGTGCATTACACACCGCTGTTGATCGCCTATTTCGCTTATGCCGATCTGGCACGGGTAAAACCCGGGCAGTTTGCGCTGGTCACGGATGCCAGTCATTGTGCCGGCCCTTCCTTTGTCCAACTGGGCAAGGC
This sequence comes from Pseudomonas sp. FW305-7, assembly GCF_058786735.1. NCBI lineage: Bacteria > Pseudomonadati > Pseudomonadota > Gammaproteobacteria > Pseudomonadales > Pseudomonadaceae > Pseudomonas > Pseudomonas sp. FW305-7. Next base: position 44,487 of record NZ_JBYSZA010000020.1, on the reverse strand, counting down.
CATGGGGGTGCGGGTGATTGCCGCTACCAAGGACGCGGAGGAGCGCGAATACCTGCTGTCGCTGGGCGCGGAGAAGGTGATTGTCACCGAAGAGGAAGATCTGTTGATGCGAATCAACAAGATCACCGACAACCGGGGCGTCGACGTGGTTTTTGACGGTCTCGGTGGCCCGCAGATGTCGCTGCTTGGCGATGTGCTCGCGCCGCGTGGCAGCCTCGTGTTGTACGGTTTGCAAGGTGGCAACCAGACGCCGTTCCCGGCCTGCGCAGCGTTCCAGAAGAATATCCAGTTCTTCGTGCACTGCATCGGTAACTTCACCGGCAAACCGGAACTGGGCATCACCCAGGATCACGTCGCCCTGCAACGTGCCTTGCGCGACATCAACCAGTTGACCGCTGATCGTGTGTTGGTGCCGCTCAAGACTCGTGTATTCCCGTTCAACGAGTTCGTCGAAGCGCATCGCTACATGGACGAATGCCCATGCCGCGAACGGGTCGCTCTGCAAGTCGAACCCGCCTGAAAATAGACCTCCATCAGAGTCCGTGGCCCCACGGACTCTTCTGCGTTTTTCCCCCTGCGAAAAGCCGATCTCACTGCCTGCATCCGAATCTGTTCAGCAACTGAACTGGTTTTTGCCTTCGATCTGTATCTTCTAATCGCAATGTAAGCCCTGATAATTGAATGATTACTTTCATCTCAAGGAATGAGTCATGGCTGTGCATTCAATTTGTCCCGCGCAACATCAAGCGGCTGGATCTGCTTGTCGAGAAAACTTCTGTTTAATTGTTGTAGGGCTATTCGCAAACTGCTTCTCTTTTTCTTGTACTCACTTGTCGTGGGACGTTGTGGGAAGTTTCCTAGGAATAATATTTTCTAGAAAAATACCAGCATTTACAGGTGCTTGAGGCTGTCTGTCAGTGACTTCAGGGCTTTTCAAAGCTCAAGTGTTTCAAATAACTACAGATTTGTAAGTGTTAGCATCTGAGCGTCTATTACTTATTGATGAATTGTCGTGCGATCGGGATTTCGGTCTGCGCGTCATGAAAATTTTTATACCGGGTAAATACCGATGAGCACGATCCATGATCAGGCAATGAATTATGTCTACCAACAAGTATTGCAGCGATTGCTGAGTTTCTTCTCCCGCGCGGAACGCACGGCATTGCAGTTATTGATCCAGCGGCTGGCCGTGGCCGCGGGCGGCATGGAGAACATCGGTCATTTCAAGGTGTTGGTGAACCAGACCGGTTCGCGCGACAGCTGTTACACGCTTGCCCTGCTCCGGGCGGCGCAGTTGAGCATCGCCGGACGTGCCCCCGCCACCTTCCAATTGCGGGTGGCCAATTTGCGCTGGAACGGCAACAGCCCAATGGCACTGCAAAACATGCACCGTAGCTACGGCGCACTGTTCCTTTACGACGATCCCCGTGTCGAGCTGGTGATGGTGGATCATCGTCAGGTCCTGCCATTCGACCATCAGGCGCGGGCCTGCGACGAGGGGCGTGAAGCCAACCGGATCAACCTGCTGCTCATTGGTCATCGTCGCAGCTTCAGTGAAGCGCTCGAATTGTGGGATGACGCCTATCTGGCCACCGCAGAGTTCTACGGTCAGGTCGCCCGCTGGAACAACGGCGTCGATGCAATGATCGGCAGTGAAAGTCCGAGCCGCCAGATTCATTTCCTCGAGGGCTTGAGTCGCGCCGTACAGAAAGCGGCTATTGCCGATTCGTTAGTGACTGCCGCAGGCTACGAAGCGCTGTTTCCGTTGCTCGACGGGCTAGGGGGGGATTATTACCGCGAGTTCTATACGGACGAAGAGCGGGTGACGTGGCGCCCCGAAGGTCAATTCGAAGCTTGTCGCCGCACTGGCTTCATCAACATCAACGACATGATTGTCGGCAGGCTCGAAGAACGCTGGCCTTTGCTCAGTGACTTTCTTGGCTTCCAGGCAGATGAGCTGACGCTCTCTCAGGGCGACGACGAATTCGCAGAGCCAATGGTGGCTGCACATTTGCGAGGATTGCAGGCGTGCTTCATCGAGGGGCGAACCTATGAGGCCGGAATCAGCGATTACCTGCAAAGCTGTTTGCTGAAGATGCGCCGCAAGCAGGTGCCTGAAACGGTGTGTGAACAATTGCTCGCCAGTTTCGGCAATCTGCAGGACCCCGATCTCCTCCGCCAGCAAGCGGAAGGCTGCCTGTTGGAAAATTTTGAACTCAACGAGATCCAGTTGGCGTGCCTGATGTTTGCACCGTTTATTGACGCCGGTGCGGGGCTGGAACGGTTTCTGCGCAATTGTCATCCAGGCATGTTGGTGGCCATGCCGGATCTGCATCGGGCGATGCAGGGCCTGCATGCCTCGGATCAGGTATTGAAATGGATGACGGATGTCAGTGGCTTGCCGGTCAAGTTGATTGTGCGTCTTTACGCCATGGGCCCGATCCGCATGCCCGTCCCTGGTGAAATTGCAAGTTCAGGCGAGGCGGGTGCTGGAAAGCACGTCGATCGGTCGGCGGAAGGCTGATCGTGAGCCAGTTGCCAGAGCATGAATACTTGCCCACGGGGGCGGGCTTGTGAAAGCGTCACGGGAAAACGACTTCGTATATCAGGCGGTGTATCGCTATCTGACGCTGTTAATCGACGAGGCGGGGGGTGGCCCGGCAGTGCGCTTGCCCTCGTTGCGGCAATTGGCTGATCGACTCAATGTGTCTATATCGACCGTCCAGTACGCCTATTCGTTACTGGAAAAAGAAGGTCGCGTCTATTCAATCGCCAAGTCCGGTTACTACGCGCAAGCGCAGAACGCTCTGGAGTCGCCCGGTTGTGGCAGTGACTTGCTTGAAACTGTGTATGTCAACGCCAGGCGCCCTGGTATGTGTGTGTTGAGCGCCGACGACCCGGCCTCACTGCAACCGTTGGACAGTCCGCTACTGACACTTGAACGCGAACTGCTGCGCCAATATCCGCGACAGCCGCAGCTACTGGCGCAGCCTTGCGGCGAGCTGGAACTGCGTACGGTGCTTGCCGCGCGCTATACCTCGTCAACGGTGAATTGCTGGCATGCCGATGACGTCTATATCGGTGCAGATCTGCGTGGGGTGCTGGAAATACTGATCTCCGTGCTTGAGCTGCGTGGGGCCACCGTAGTGGTCGAATCTCCATGCGACTGGGTGATCTTGCGCCTGTTGGATGCTGCTGAAGTTCGTGTCATCGAGCTGCCGCTGCTGACGGGAGGAGTGATTGATCCCCAGCGGCTGGAGTCATTGCTCAAGAGTGAGCCGGTGCGCTTGATCCTGTTGTCTTCGGCGCTGAGCATGCCTCAGGGCAGCCCGCTGTCCCGGACCAATCGACAGGCGATCGCGCATCTGCTCGGATGCCATGGTACGTGGGTGCTGGAAAACGACTGTTATAGCGAACTCGATGAAGGCAACGACTCCCAGCGCTTGCGCGACTGGCTGGATCCTGATCGCTTGCTGGTGTTTTCCACGTTCGAGAAGTTCGTCGGTACAGAGGCGCCTTTCGGTTTTGTGCTGTCTCACCATTGGCGGAGTGAGTTGCAACGCCATTTCCTGTTGCGTGCGTTCCGATTGTCGCCGATCCGCCAGAAGGCGATTGCCAGGTTGCTGGGCGGCGGCAGGCTGGATCAGCACTTGTCCGTGCTGCGCCGAATGCTCAAGGAGCGTCGCACGCAATTAATCGAGTTATTGCGCGAGCGACTGGGTGAAGCGTTGGCGATCGACGAATCGCAGGGCGGGGCGACCATCTGGGTGCGCTCGTTGCGACCGGTGAATATGGGCAACGTGTTTCACCGTTTGCTCCAGCAGCAGATCGTCATTGCACCTGGGGAGTTGTTCAGTCTGCAGGGCCTGCATGGGCACCATCTGCGATTGAGTTCGCTGACCCATGGTGAGCACGATCTGGCCGATGTCGTCGGGCTATTGGGTGACGCGTTGCGTCTGGCGCCCGATGATTAACGTTAAAAAACTTCGGGAGAGTCTCGGATAGATCCCATCGCACTGTGGTCAAACTGCCAGTAAACTGCGCTCTATTCCTGAACCACTCTATTTCAGAGGTTTTGCATGACTCTCAGTCCTTTTGCGGGCAAACCGGCACCGGCAGAATTGTTGGTCGATATCCCGCGACTGGTAACGGCTTATTACACCGGCCAGCCTGACGCTTCCATTTCCACGCAGCGCGTGGCGTTCGGCACTTCCGGTCACCGCGGCAGTTCCTTCGACTTGAGTTTCAATGAATGGCACGTTCTGGCCATCAGCCAGGCAATTTGCCTGTACCGTGAAGCCCAGGGTATTACCGGCCCATTGTTCGTCGGCATCGACACCCACGCGCTGTCGACGCCGGCCGGAGCCAGCGCTCTGGAAGTCCTGGCGGCCAACGGCGTGACCGTGATGATCGCTGAAGGTGATGAATACACGCCGACACCTGCCATTTCCCATGCCATTCTCTGCTACAACCGCGGTCGTACCTCGGGCCTGGCCGATGGCATCGTCATCACGCCGTCGCACAACCCGCCGCAAAGTGGCGGCTACAAATACAACCCGACCAATGGCGGCCCCGCCGACACCCACATCACCAAGTGGATCGAAGCCAAGGCCAACGAGCTGCTGGCCAACAAACTGGCGGGTGTTAAACGCATCAGCTACGAGCAAGCGCTCAAGGCCAGCACGACTCATCGCCACGACTACGTGAATTCCTACGTTGCCGATCTGATCAACGTGATCGATTTCGATGCCATTCGTGATGCCAAACTGCATCTGGGCGTTGACCCGTTGGGTGGAGCAGGGGTGCGTTACTGGTCGGCCATCGCTGAGCACTATCGTCTGGACCTGGACGTGGTGAACAAGGAAGTCGATTCGACTTTCCGCTTCATGACCGTTGATTGGGATGGTCAGATTCGCATGGACCCATCGTCCAGCCATGCAATGCAAGGCTTGATCGGCCTGAAAGAGCGTTTCGATGTCGCGTTTGCCTGCGACCCGGATCACGATCGCCACGGCATCGTCACGCCATCCGGTGGCCTGCTCGCGCCGAACAACTATCTGGCGGTCTCCATTGACTACTTGTTCCAGAACCGTCCGCAGTGGCGTGCCGACGCGGCCGTGGGTAAAACCGTGGTCAGCAGTGGCTTGATCGATCGCGTTGCCAAGCGTCTGGGGCGTCGCCTGTATGAAGTGCCGGTCGGCTTCAAATGGTTTGCTGACGGTCTGTTCGACGGCTCGTTGGGTTTTGGTGGCGAGGAGAGCGCTGGCGCATCGTTCCTGCGCAAGGATGGCGGCGTATGGAGCACCGACAAGGACGGACTGATCCCGGCATTGCTCGCTGCTGAAATGACCGCGCGCACCGGTCGCGACCCAAGCCAGGCCTATCGCGCCCTGACGGACGAACTGGGCGAGCCGTTCTCGGTGCGTGTTGATGCCAAGGCAAACCCGGAACAGAAAGCGCTGTTGAGCAAGCTGTCGCCGGCGCAGGTCACCTCGACCGAACTGGCAGGCGAGAAGATTCAGACCATTCTCAGCCATGCACCGGGCAATGACCAAGCGATTGGCGGTTTGAAAGTGATGACCGAAAACGGCTGGTTTGCAGCACGTCCTTCGGGCACCGAAGACATTTACAAGATTTACGCCGAAAGCTTCATCAGCGACGACCACCTCAAGCAACTGGTGGCCGAAGCGCAAACCCTGGTGGATGGTGCTATCAGCACTAAATAAGCCGCAACGACATCAGTGTTTGAATAAAAAGGGGCAACCATTACGGTTGCCCCTTTTTTTGCCCGCCACTGATGAAATCAGGCGAGGTCCACCAGGACAATCTCACTGTCTTCAAGCGCCGTGACCGTCAATACCTGTTCATGCGCAATCGCCACGCCGTCTCGAGCTTGTGCCTGCAAGCCGTTGACTTCAATGACACCTGTCGCCGGCACCAGATACGCCCGACGGCCCGCCTCCAGTTGGTATTCGGCTGTTTCTCCAGCCTTGATGTTCGCCGCGACCAAGCGTGCATCGGCGCGGATCCGCAGGCTTTGATCGTCGCCGTCCTTGCCGCTGGCGAGGGTCACAAAACCTTCACGCTGACCTTTCGGAAAGGGCTTCGCACCCCATGACGGCGGGGCGCCGGTTTCGGTCGGCAGAATCCATATCTGGAAAATCCTCGTGTCCTGCGCCTCCAGGTTGTATTCGCTGTGAGCAATGCCGGTGCCGGCGCTCATCACTTGGACGTCGCCGGCTTCAGTACGGCCCTTGTTGCCGAGGTTGTCCTGATGGGTAATCGCACCTTCACGCACATATGTGATGATCTCCATATCGCGATGCGGGTGCTGCGGGAAACCGGTGCCGGGGGCAATCACATCGTCATTCCAGACCCGCAGGTTGCCCCAGTTCATGCGTTGCGGGTCGTAATACTCGGCGAACGAAAAATGGTGATGGGCATCCAACCAGCCATGATGGGCGCCGCCCAGCGAGCTGAAAGGTCTGAGTTCAAGCATGTTCGTCTCCTCAAAAGGCTCGTCGCGGGGATGCGATGGCCGCATCTGGCGCAAGTCCGGTGGTGTATGGCGTCGATCATCTATCAGGCAAGCATCGATAAAAAGCGTAAAAACTGCGGTATAAGCATCGAATAACTTGATAGGAAGTGGCGTCGAAACACTCTTGTCCCACCTTCAATTCATCGCCTAAACCAATGACCTGTAAGCATTTCGCTAGAACTCGACGGCAAATACAGACACCATAGCCCTCAACAGCCTTACACACTGGAGCCCGTCAGCGTGGCGCAACACACCCCCGAACTTCCTCCCGAACTTCGCCCTCTGGCCGAAATGCCATGGTTCAAGCGCCTGGCCGCACGCTTCTTCGGCCACGGTTTGACTCGTTTGCGTGCTCAGCATCGCGCGTCCTGGCTGCATGGTCAGGCTGACGGCTTTCGCAGCGGGCACACGGCAGGTGTCGAGTACGGCTACAAAGAGGGCAAACTCGAAGGTCTGGAAGAAGGCCGGCAGGTATTGTTGATTCGCGACAGCCGCAGCACCGAGCATCGTCCGCCGAGCATCGACAATCACTTGTTCGATGACTGGCGTCTGCCGCTGACGCCTGAATTGAAGAAACGCATAAAAGCCGATGTCGCCCGTTTACTGCCCGCACAGGCTCAGCCGAGCACCGCGCAGTGGAAGATGATTTTCAGCGAGACACCTTCGACCTCTGTAGTGGCCGGTGCCGGAGCGGGCAAGTCGACCACGCTGGTGTTGCGGATTCTGTTGCTGACCCATTATCTGGGTTTTGAGCTTGATTCGATGACCGTGGTGACATTCACCCGCGAGTCGCGCAAGGATTTCATCAATAAACTGATCGAGCTGTTCGCGCTCTGGGACCATGCGTTGAGCTTGAAACAGGCGCGCGAACTGGTGCGGACCTTTCACTCGCGCATCCTGCCGATGGTCCGCAGCCTGCCGGGTTTTGAACGTTTGCAGGCGTTTGAAAACCTCAGCCATCGCGCGCCGGGTGCTGACGAGGAGGTCGATAGCAATCCGTTCGATCTGCGCATCAATGACGCTCAACGCCAACAGCTCAACGCCTGCTATCACCGTTTATTCACTCAGGACGAGCGCTTCCGCCAGTTGATTCAGCCGCTGTCCAAGGCAGCCTTGCAGCTCAAGGAGCTGGAGCGTGATCACCCGGATGTGCAAAAGCGCATGGCAGTCACCGAACTCGCTGCCAAGCGCGACGAAGAACTCTGCGACGTCATCGAAGATCTGTGGTTTCGCGCCGGTGCCTGGCCGATCAAGGGCATTGAGCCGAACCGGCAGACTTTCGAGATCAATGGTGCGAAATTCCACGGTCATGGTTACATTCCCAGCCTCGACGCTTGGGTAGTGCTCGGTTTCGATCCACGAGAAAACCCGCAGCTCAACCGGCCCAATGCCAAGCTTTCCGTACGTGCGGAGTGGGCGGTAAAGCGCACCCTGTTTCAAGCTTTCTGTCGTAAGCCTTTGATATGGCTTGATAGTTACGACTCTTCAAAGCGCGTACTGGCCACTTTGGCGGGTGATGCCAGTGCAGGCCCGGGCTTCGATTACAAGGTCAAAGGCGAACTGGCGTCAGCGCCTTTGCTCGACTGTTTTGTTGCCGCCGCTGGCTTTATCGAGAACCTGGGGCTGGATGTACCCGACGCCGTCGGCCGTATGAGCTTCGCCAAGGATGACCCAGACCGGTTTTTCTTCGAGGCATTAAGTCTGTTCTGGCGCGCATTGGAAGATCATCTGCTCGACCAGAAACCACCGGTAATGACCTATAACCGCATGTTTGCGCTGTTCAGTGAGCATTCACCGGAAAACCTCAAGTTGCTCAGCGATGAGCTGCTGCGACCGATGTCGCACCTGATGATCGATGAATTCCAGGACGTTTCGCCACAGATCGTCTCGTGGATTCGCGCCAGTCTCATCGAAATTCGTAGTCGTGGGCCGGCCATGCATGTCGGCCGGGGTGCGCAGCGTTCGTCGCTGCTGTGCGTGGGCGATGACTGGCAGTCAATTTATGGCTGGCGCGGCAGTTCGCCAAGTTATTTCATGGAGTTCACCAAGGAATTCCCGTCGCCGAGCACTACGCGAGTCATGCTCAGCGACAACTATCGCAGTCATCAACACATTATCGACGCGGCCGAACACATCGTGCGGGCAGCACCGGCGATTCCCGGGAAGAAGGCCAAAGCCAGCGGCGAACCGAAACCGTTACAGCCCGTCAACGTGCTGGAGCGTGACGACCAAGCCTTGGGGCAGCGTCTCGCCGATCACTACCGACAGGGCCACTCAATCTTGATGCTTTATCGAAAAAGCAGCGATAAGTCATTGATTGAAGAGCATATTCAGTCTGTAGTTAATGTTGATTCGAGCTTGCCGTACGAAGCCCGACGCATCAAACAATTGACCTATCACAGCGCCAAGGGCTTGCAGGCTGACGCGGTGTTTCTCCTCGGTGACTGCCAGCACCTGACCAGTTCGCCGTACAAGAATCAGGTCTATCGCATGGCCGGGTTGGGTAAAAGCGGCGACAGCGAGCCCTACGATAGCGCCCAGAAGGATGAAATTCTGCGCCTGGCCTACGTCGGCATTACCCGCGCAGTCAGTCATTGTTACTGGTACGTCGAGCCGCAGGATGTGCAGGCGGTGAACATGCCTCGGGCGTCCGATCGGGTGCCAAGGGGCAAGCCGTTCTTCGCCGATCACCGACCCGAAAAGAAGATGGCATGAGCCAAAAAAAGCCCGCATATCTGCGGGTTTTTTTTGTTGTAAATCAAATGTTTATGCGTAACTTCTAAGAGAGATTGGAGGAATGAATGCTTCCAGCTCATCCTCCACAGCCTCGATAATTCGCTCGACGTCCGCTGCATTCATCACCGTGGCGCACGGGATGCCGGCGATAGCGATCATGGTTTCGCCACTGGCGCGATCAAACAGGCGGGCGATCATGCTGCCCGGTGCGTCCATCGTTGCTTCGAAACCCATGGGATGAAAATGCCAACGCATCAGCTGGCATGCATTGGGGAACGTGACTTTGCTTGACCCTTTGTTCATGTGTTGCCCGCCTTCTTCATCGAGCGCTTCCTTTTGCTCACGGTAGGTGGGAAGAGCCTTCATTGGCTCATCCGATGAATGCCGTTAAAAATAGCATCTGGATGTGAAATTTCTGTGCGATTTTTCAGTTCGTTTCGCGATTGCTTCGCATTTTTTGATGTAAGTCACGGCCTACGCCATCGTCGCCAAAATGCCATTACGGATTAATCATTGCTGCCCGTGGCGAACTTGGGCAAGCTCGATTCTTTTTCGCCGAGCCCTTTATGCACGCCGACGATGACGGCCCAGACCAGACCCAGGCCACGGCTGCCACGGTCATGCGCTATCACTTGAGCTGGAAGCACCGCGACCTCGACAGCGTCATGGCGCTGTACCACCCGGACATCCAGTACAACGATTTCTTCCAGAACCGCGTGCTCGGTCTCGACGAGTTGCGCGAGTACGTGCGGGTCAGCATGCCGAGGGAATCCGACGAAGCGCTCGAGCATTGCGACCGGATCCGCGTGGACGGCAACACCGCGTTCATTCAATACGAAGTGACGCTGCGCGGTGGTGATGGTCTGGTGTCGTTCCGCTCCAGTGAGGCAATCACTGTCAAGGACGGGCTGATCTGGCGAGTTAACGAATACGCTTCGCTGGTTCGCGCGCAAAGTGGCGACAACGAGAAAGCCAGCCAGCGCCCGGCGGTCAGTCGTCTGGGCCTGTCGCCGCGCCAATTGAGCTTTATGGCCGAGGACTTGCAGCAATATTTCGAACGACAGCAACCGTATCTCGATCCCGAGCTCGACCTGCAACGGGTGGCGAAGGAGTGCGGGTACAGCCGCAATCAGATTTCCTACCTGCTCAATCAGGTGCTGGGGCAGAGCTTCTATCGCTACGTCAATCAGGCGCGCCTGCAGCATTTGCTCAAATCCCTCGACGCGGCGACGCCGCCCGTGCGCATCGATGAGCTGGCCTTCGCGGCCGGGTTCAATTCGCTGTCGGCGTTTTACAGCTGTTTCCGTCAGCACACCGGGCAGTCGCCGAAGGCCTACGTCAAACAAATTTCTTTGCGGACACGCGCGCAAGACATTCCCTGAGCCCGCGCACTAGGATCGACGCCATCGAAGGTTTTCAGTGGCGGAGTCTTGCATGCCAGCATGGCGCACTATCAGTTTATGGATGGACCAACTCGACGAGCCGCTGATCGCGCGGCCTGCGCTTGAGCGGGATCTGGACGTCGATGTGGCGATTATCGGCGCCGGTTATACCGGGCTTTGGACGGCGTACTACCTGAAGAAACATGCCCCGGGCCTGGATATCGCCATCATCGAGGCGCAAACCGCCGGGTTCGGCGCCTCAGGTCGTAACGGCGGTTGGCTGATGGGCAACCTGCTCGGCGAGGATCGTTTGCTTGCCGGGTTGTCGCCGGAACAGCGCCGCGCTTCGTTTGACCTGCTGCACAGCATCCCCGATGAAGTGGAAGTCGTCCTCGAGCGCGAAGGCATTGACTGCGACTACCGCAAGGGCGGCGTGCTGTACTGCGCGGCGCGTTACCCGGAGCAAGAAGCCAGCCTGCGTGAATACCTGGCCAAGCTGCATGCCCAAGGCCTGACCGACGACGATTACCGCTGGCTCAGCCCCGAGCAACTGGCGCAGCAGATCCGCGTCGCCAAACCCTACGGCGGCATCTATGCGCCGCATGTGGCGACCATTCACCCGGCCAAACTGGTGCGTGCTCTGGCGCGCACCGTGCAAGGCATGGGCGTAAAAATCTACGAAAACAGTCCGGTCACCCATTGGCAGTCGGGCAGCTTGCGTACGGCCAAGGCCAGTGTGCGCAGTCGCTGGATCGTTCCGGCAGTTGAAGGGTATTCGGTAACATTGCCGCCATTGGGTCGCTATCAGTTGCCGGTGCAAAGCCTGATCGTCGCCACCGAGCCACTGTCTGCCGCCACTTGGGACGAGATCGGCCTCAATCGCGGCCAGGCTTTCAGCGAATTCAGCCGCCAGGTCACTTACGGCCAGCGCAGCGCCGACAACCGTTTGATCTTCGGCGCACGTGGCGGTTATCAGTTTGCCGGCCAGTTGCGCCACAACTTCGACCTGACCCGTGATGAGGTCGAGCTACGCCGCTATCTGTTCGGCGAACTGTTTCCGCAACTGAAAAATGTGCAGATCACTCACGCCTGGGGCGGCAACCTCGGCATGTCCCGACACTTCAAGCCGCACATGCTCTGCGATCGCGCCAACGGCATCGCGTTGTCCGGCGGTTATGGCGGGGAAGGCGTGGGTGCCAGCAACCTCGGCGGCCGCACCCTGGCGGATCTGATTCTTGAACGCGACAGCGAATTGGTTAACCAGCCCTGGGTGTTGCCCGATGGTGGCATTCACGCTCTGCGCGCCTGGGAGCCGGAGCCGTGTCGCTGGCTCGGTTACAACGCGATCATCAAAAGCTTCGTCCATGAAGACCAGACCCTGGCCAACCCGGCGACCGCGCCATGGCGGCGCAAACTCGCCAGCCAAGTGGCCGGTTTCATGGAAGGTTTCATGCATTGAACGTCGATGCACTCCCCAAAAAGCCATCAACAAAGCCCCGAGACAGGTAACGCCATGAGCATCACCCAGTTCAAAAACACCGCCACGCTCCAGCTCGACGAGTCCAATCCGGTCGCCGTGCCCCTCGGCGAACCTGTCGCCATTGCCTCGACCACCAGCGTCGAGCGCGACGACGGCGTAGAAACCGGCGTCTGGGAATGCACCCCCGGCCGCTGGCGTCGGCAGATTACCGCGCAGGAGTTCTGCCATTTCATCTCCGGACGCTGCACGTTCACCCCAGACGGTGGTGGCGAAACCCTGCACATACAAGGTGGCGACGCACTGATGTTGCCGGCCAACACGCTCGGTATCTGGGATATCCAGGAAACCGTGCGCAAGAGCTACGTGCTGATTTTCTGATTGTTTGATCCTTTGATTGCCTGCCAACAAAAAAGAAAACCCACACAGGAATCGATCCATGATCCGCAAGACCCTCGCTCTGGCACCGCTGATGCTCGCCGTTTCCCTTGCTCAGGCCGCCGAAACGGTCAAGGTTTACAACTGGTCCGACTACATTGCGCCGGACACCACCAAGAACTTTGAGAAAGAAACCGGCGTCGGTGTCACCTATGACGTGTACGACAGCAACGAAACCCTCGACGGCAAGTTGATGACCGGTAAATCCGGTTATGACGTGGTGTTCCCGTCCAACCACTTCATGGCCCGGCAGATTCAGGGCGGGGCGCTGAAAAAGCTCGACAAGAGCCAGTTGCCGAACTGGAAGAACCTCAACCCGGTGCTGCTCAAAGCCTTGCAAACCAACGATCCGGGCAACGAACACGGCTTCCCGTATCTGTGGGGCAGCACCGGCATCGGCTACAACATCGCCAAGGTCAAAGCGGTGCTGGGCGATGACGCGCCGGTCGATTCATGGGACCTGATCTTCAAACCCGAATACATGGAAAAGCTGCAGAAGTGCGGCGTGGCGATCCTCGACAACGGTCCGGAATTGCTCCCCGCAGCGCTCAATTACCTGGGCCTGCCGCACCACAGCAAAAATCCCGAGGACTATAAAAAGGCTGAAGCGCTGCTGATGAAAGTCCGGCCGTACGTCAGCTACTTCCATTCCTCGAAATACACCAGTGACCTGGCCAATGGCGACATCTGCGTGGCGGTCGGTTTCTCCGGCGACATCTTGCAAGCCGAGAACCGCGCCAAGGAAGCGAAAAACGGTGTCGACATCGGCTACGCGATTCCCAGGGAAGGCGCGGCGATCTGGTTCGACATGGTTGCCATGCCCGCTGATGCACCGGACGAAAAGGCCGGCTATGCGTTCATGAACTACCTGCTGCGTCCGGACGTGATGGCGGGCATCAGTAACTACGTGCACTACGCCAACGGCAACGAACAGGCCGACAGCCTGATCGACCCGGCGATCAAGAACGACACCAAGGTGTACCCGAGCCCGGAGATGATGGGCAAGCTGTTCGCGCTGGAAGCGATGCCGCTGAATATTGACCGGATTCGCACGCGCGTGTGGAACAAGATCCGCACTGGAAGCTGATCAAGGCTCGCCGGGTGTGAAACCCCGGCGAGCGGGATTTATCGGCGGTTCGGAATAACTGTGAAAATTTTTATGTCTGTCAGATATCAGTAATAGTCTTTCCGATCTGAATTTCCTAGGCGATACAGGTGGACCAGCAACCCACTGGGGCTGCAGGGTCGCATGCAGTTCCTCGCACACGCCATTAATATTGATGGTGACCATTTCGGCGCATCGTGACTACCGTTTGATCTTCGTCGCCCGTGGAGGTTGTCAGTTTTCCGGCAAGCTGCACCGCAACTTTGACCTACCCCGTGATGAGGTCGAGTTACGCTGCTATCTATTTGGCGAACTGTTCTCGATACTGAAAAACTGCAGGTCACTAGTCACTCGCCAGTTTTTTCCTTGCCTTACTAGACGGTTTCCTACGCTAATACTTGTCAAAAATGAGATTCTCGTGCTCCCATAGCTCTCTGAGAGTGGCACAGAGTCGGTGTCGCGACAATTGTTTCGCAGGACACGGAAAAGGATAGGTAAGTGATTACTAGGATTGTCTTCCCAACCAATGAAATAAATCTTCGGTCAGTTGACTCTGACGATTCAGTAAAGCCGTACAACATATTTGGCGTTGATTCACTTTCATTGTTGATTGGGAACAACGGGGCGGGGAAGACTCATGCGTTCAAGGACCTGATTCATGAGTTTCGGCAAGGTGGTATTGCAAAACTTTCGAGTCGGTGTGTTTTTAAAGCTGAACCTAAAGATGGTGCTATTGAAAACTACCTCGAGAAAGATTGGGGGCTGATATATTTCACGCCGGTACCACACGGAGGTAGAGTGCACCGTTCAAACAAAATTTGCGACGCCTCTCCCAAAGCCAATCATCCATTGGATGCATTTGACTTGAAGGATCAAACGGATCTTCTCAAAGGGTTTGGAGTCAAAACAAAATTAAAAGCATTCTTGCGAGTTGATCGAAAAAAAGTTATTTGCTATTTGTTGGATATCGCATCTTCGATAACAAATGATGAATGTGGTGAGCGGCTGCTGGGTAGTGAATTTAAAGTATTCAAGGCGCTATGTGCGGATATAAAGGACCGAGGGTCCGCGTTCGGCATTGTTGCTGCCCTATCGTTGCGAAAAGGCAAAAGCAACGGGCCTGTTTCGAAAGCATTGCATACGTGTATCGCTGCACTGGATGAACGTTTTTTTACAGATTTTGACCTCGTCGAAGTGTTTTCGGTATTCGCGGTTATTGAAGATCAAATGAGTACTAAGCTCCAGCGACCGCGTCTGGTCGCAGATGCTATACGCTTTCGATTTGGCATTGAACTAATGGATGGTCTCGGTCAGGGGATAAGCCCAATCATTGCGAGAGAGTTTTTGCAGAAGTGTGATGACTTGCAGGAATTTATAAGGAAAAACCATATAAAGATAACAAAGAGTCCAACTTTTGGCTTTTCTTTTGCGCTGGGCGATTCAATGGACCGTGCCTGGCTTGGAGGCGGTTTTATATCTCGAATTTTAAATTTAGGCTGGGAAGGTTTGAGCTCCGGTGAATGGGCACTGCTCAGCCAAATGTATCTTATATCGCGTGCTGTGGGCGGTCTTGTCGAAAATGGTGCGAAATCTGTGCTGATTTTGATTGATGAGGGTGATGCGTTTCTGCATCTTGAGTGGCAGCGTCGTTACATCGGAGAGATTGATAAATTTCTGTTTAAGACTAAAGAGCGGTTAGGGTTGAATACTGTACAGGTCATTATTGCTACGCATTCGCCACTGCTGGCGTCCGACGTCCCTTCTGAATATGTTTGTCGCCTAGGTGAAGGACCACAGGAGCAAGTTCCAAGTTTTGCTGCGCCGTTGCAGACCTTGCTCAATCTTTCATTTTCTGCAAAGTCCATTGGTCAGCACGCGATTGAGACAGTGAACAAAACAATTGGCAGGATCGAAAGTCGTTCAATGACAGATATGGATCATTATGTGGTTTCCATTGTCGATGATCCACTCATTAAAGGAGAGTTAAAGCGTCTCATGCAGCAGAATGGTTACCAATAATGATAATCTCGATTGTTGATAATTGGAGTTTGGTTAAAAAGTCGCATCGTGAATTTCTTGGAAAAAAGATAAATAAGTTTTTGAAGTCAAAGGTTGTTCGTTTGGGGCCGCCTCTACCGGTTCATTGTTTTATTTATCAAGCGAGGCGTGACATACTTTCTGGCTCTCATGCTGCGATGAAGCGCTCTATACAGCTATATAAGTCATACATTGGTCGCATGGCTTTGCCTGATCAGGTCTTGTTTAAAGAAGTGTTGACGGAACTGTTCAATTATAAAAGTTTTACATCGAAGGAAGGCGCCTGGAATGCCTACTCGCTGTGCAGTACTTCTCCAAGCCGAACATGCCCCTACTGTAATCAAGCATTTGCGTTTACGGTAACCGGAAGTCAGTCAGCTTATCGACCAACCTTGGATCACTTCTACTCTAAAGAGCATTATCCGCATCTGGCGCTTACGTTGAATAATCTGATTCCGAGTTGCTATGCGTGTAATTCCAGTTTAAAGGGAAGGAAGGACTTTTTCGGCACGCCACATCTTCATCCTCTGTTCGATGCGGAGAATGTCGAGTTCTACTTTGTGCACCCAGATCGAAGCGTCATGGATATCAGTGCTGATTTCGAAAACATCAAAGACAAATTAATTATCAAGGCGCGAGCACGTGTCCCCTGTGATAAAACGAAAAATTCGTTATCAACTTTTTTAGTAAATGAACGCTATCTTTACTCCTCTCTTGAGGCTGTCAAATTTGCCAAGGCAAAAATATCCTTCGATACCAATGTGCTCTCATTGTTCGCGTTTCCGCGCGAAGCCATAGAACGCGAAATTCTTCAGTTTCACCCGAATGATTACAAGCACTCCATTCTGGGGAAAATGTACGAATGCATATATATGGAGTTGGAGAAGGCCAAGGCCAAGGCCAAGTCCTGACGGTGCGCTCCTGTCTTTAGATTGGCACAGCATAGAGCTTGCAACGTCCAGAGGTGTGCGGAAGAGATGTTTGCTGTGTCGCCCTTTAGAAAGCGAAATCAGGAGACAAATATTTCTGCTGATGTGGTTGATGTCAATGCGATGGCACGCACTAATAAAGTGCAGCGAAGTGAGACGCGCCTAACAAAAAACAACTTACTCATATTTAATAATTAAATAGAAAATCGTCAGACAATTAGGCAAAAAATCACCGTCTAAAACATTCTTCCCACAGCGCACGCTTTGTTTACGGGAGTTTCCCGGAACAGTTCAATTTGATCTCAAAAAAATCCTTTACGACAGATTTCAAATTGTGTCAGGTTTCTTACGCCTTCATTGGGCGAGTGATAGGACAATCTCGCCAGGGGTTGTCGCTATCGGACAAAAACTGTTCCATTGCTAAACAAGGAAGTGTGTTTATGTCGAAAGTTAAAGCTAACGCTATTGATACCGCCGAACAGGCTCTTCTGCTGTCGGCGGCGCCGCAATCTCTGGCTGCAACCAGCGCTGCCTGGAACCAGATCAATAGCTTCAGCCACCAATACGATCGTGGCGGCAACCTCACGGTCAATGGCAAACCGTCGTTCTCCGTGGATCAGGCTGCGACTCAGTTGCTGCGTGATGGTGCCCACTGGAACGACTTGGATCACAGCGGCAAGATCGAACTGACCTACACCTTTCTGACCGCTAAAACCGCTAACTTCAGCGGCCTCGGTGTCACCGGTTTCAGTCAGTTCAGCGCCCTGCAAAAAGCCCAGGCCGTGCTCGCCATGCAATCCTGGGCCGATGTCGCCAATGTGACGTTCACCGAAGCTGCCCGAGGCGGCGATGGTCACATGACCTTCGGTAACTACAGCGGTGGCCAGGAGGGCGCGGCAGCGTTTGCATTCCTGCCGGGCACCGAGCCAGGTTATGACGGCCAGTCCTGGTACCTGACCGGCAGCGGCTACGACGTCAACAAGACCCCAGGCCTGAGCAACTACGGGCGTCAGACCTTGACCCACGAAATCGGCCACACCCTGGGCCTGTCTCACCCTGGCGACTACAACGCCGGCGAAGGCAATCCGACTTACAAGGATGCTTCCTACGGGCAAGACACCCGCGGTTACAGCCTTATGAGTTACTGGAGCGAGAGCAACACCAATCAGAACTTCAGCAAGGGCGGCGTAGAAGCTTATGCCTCCGGCCCGCTGATGGACGATATCGCTGCCATCCAGAAGCTTTACGGTGCCAACACCACCACCCGTACCGGTGACACCACCTACGGTTTCAACTCCAACACCGGTCGTGATCACCTTAGCGCCTCGTCGTCGGCGGACAAGCTGGTGTTCTCGGTGTGGGATGCGGGCGGCAAAGATACTTTGGACTTCTCGGGTTTCACTCAGAACCAGAAGATCAACCTCAATGACGCCTCGTTCTCCGACGTTGGCGGCCTGGTGGGTAACGTGTCCATCGCCAAGGGCGCGATCATCGAGAACGCCATCGGCGGTTCGGGCAACGATCTGCTGATCGGCAACAGCGTGGCCAACGAACTGAAGGGCGGTGCCGGCAACGACATCCTCTACGGGGCTGGCGGTGCCGACAAGCTGTGGGGCGGCGCGGGTTCGGACACGTTTGTGTTCGCAGCCAGCTCCGACTCCAAGCCGGGTGCGATCGATCAGATCCTCGATTTCGTCAGCGGTCTGGACAAAATCGATCTGACCGGCATCACCAACGGCGCCGGCCTGCACTTTGTCAGCAGCTTCACCGGTGTAGCCGGCGATGCGATTCTGACTTCGTCGGGCGGTAACAGCCTGCTCTCGGTGGACTTCTCCGGGCACGGCGTGGCCGACTTCCAGGTCAGCACCGTTGGCCAGGCAGCGACCAGCGACATCGTGGCTTGATGTGAAACAGGGAAGCGGCGCGTGATGCGCCGCTTTCTTCGCTTGCATCGTTCAGCCCGGTGGGCAAGGCTAAGCGCCGGAGTGAAATTTCCTATGAGTCGAAACGTTTTTACCTACATGACACAGACGTGGCTGATGGCGACGCTGATGATGATTACCGGAGAAGCAAGCATGGCAAGCAGCCTCAGACTCGAAGATCCCTCGGTATTTGCCGGTCAATGGCAGGCGACGCTGAACACTCGCGAAGACACCGCTGAAGCGCAAAAGCTGCAAGACAAACCCTCCAATACCTGCGCTGTAGAACTGGCGCTGAACCAGACCGTCGGGGAGGGCGCCGATTGCCTCGCAGCCTGGCTGGAAGAAACGCCCATCGGTTGGTTTCCCGAACCGGACGGCATTTCCATCACTGGCAAGGAAGGCTCAAGAATCCAGTTCTTCAGCCGACAAGGTGACGGGCATTATCTGGCTACTTTGAAGTCGGGCCTGGTCATTATCTTGGAGCGCAAGGCGCCATAGTTGTAATTGCCAAGTAGGCGACAGGTTTTTATATAAGGCACTGCTGTGTGGTTATAAGCGGCTGTCTTCAAAGCAACTGCACCGCATTAAATCGTGCAAGTTGTTATGAAATTGTAAGTACCCACAAAAAAGCAATTCCGGCATTGCCCGGATAACTAATTTGAAGTCTCGTCAATGATCGACGAGAGATATCTTTCAGGACGAATCAATGAAGATGGCGAAGGCCCCAGCCACCGCTCCCTTATTCAAGGCATTGGGCGACTATAAAAGCATTCTGATCAGCGTCGGCTGCTTTACCGCACTGATAAACGTGCTGATGCTGGTGCCGTCGATTTATATGCTGCAAGTCTACGATCGGGTACTGTCCTCGCAGAACGAAACCACCCTGGCGATGCTGTCGCTGATGGTGGTCGGTTTCTTTGCCTTCATCGGCCTGCTGGAAGTGGTGCGCAGCTTCATCGTGATCCGTATCGGCAGCCAACTGGAGCGCCGTTTCAACCTGCGGGTCTATCAGGCTGCATTCGAACGCAACCTGTTCAATGGCGAGGGCAACGCCGGGCAATCGCTGGGCGATTTGACCCACATTCGCCAATTCGTCACTGGGCCTGCGCTGTTCGCCTTTTTCGATGCGCCGTGGTTCCCGGTGTATCTGTTCGTGATCTACCTGTTCAACGTCTGGCTTGGCGTGCTGGCCACGGCGGGTGCGCTGTTGCTGATCGCCTTGGCCTGCCTCAACGAATACATGACCAAGAAGCCGCTGGGCGAAGCCGCCGGTTTCTCGCAGAAATCCAGCCAGTTGGCCACCAGCCATCTGCATAACGCCGAAACCATTCAGGCGATGGGCATGCTGGGTTCGTTGCGCAAGCGCTGGTTCCAGGTGCATTCACGCTTTCTGGGTCTGCAGAATCAGGCCAGTGATACGGGGGCGGTGATCAGTTCGCTGAGCAAAACCTTGCGCCTGTGCCTGCAATCACTGGTGCTGGGGCTCGGTGCGTTGCTGGTGATCAAGGGCGACATGACCGCCGGTATGATGATCGCCGGTTCCATCCTGATGGGGCGGGTGCTGAGCCCGATCGATCAGTTGATTGCCGTGTGGAAACAGTGGAGCGGGGCGAAACTGGCTTACCGTCGTCTCGATGCGCTGCTGCAAGCCTTCCCGCCAAGCGATGACGCCATGGCGCTGCCGGCGCCGAAAGGCCAGATCACCTTTGAACAGGTCAGCGCCGGCCCGCCGGGGCAACGCGCGGCGACCTTGCACATGGTCAATTTCAATCTGGGCGCAGGTGAAGTGCTGGGCGTACTCGGTGCTTCCGGTTCGGGTAAATCGACCCTCGCCCGTGTGTTGGTCGGCGTGTGGCCGACCCTCGGTGGCACGGTGCGACTGGACGGTGCAGATATTCACCGCTGGAACCGTGATCAGCTCGGGCCGTACATCGGCTACCTGCCCCAAGACATCGAGCTGTTCAGCGGCAGCATCGCCGAGAACATTGCGCGTTTCAGTGAAGCCGATCCGCAGAAAGTCGTGGCCGCCGCGCAACAGGCCGGCGTCCACGAAATGATCCTGCGCCTGCCGCAAGGTTACGACACGCAATTGGGCGAGGACGGCAGCGGTCTGTCCGGCGGCCAGAAGCAGCGCGTTGCTTTGGCGCGCGCCATGTACGGCACGCCAAGCCTGGTGGTGCTGGATGAACCCAACTCCAACCTCGACACCGTCGGCGAAGCGGCACTGGCCAGCGCCATCGCGCAGCTCAAGGCCCAAGGCACCACGGTGGTGTTGGTGACGCACCGGTCTTCGGTGCTGGCCCAGGCCGATAAATTGCTGGTGCTCAACGACGGCCGTTTGCAAGCCTTCGGCGCCAGTCAGGACGTGCTCAAGGCACTGTCCGGCGCCGCCAACGAGCAGCAACGCGAGAAACCTGCGCAAGCACCGGGCGGGCTCAGCATGAGCCGGCAGTACCAGCCCACGACAAGGAATTCGGGTGTATGAGCAGCGCAAGCATGAACACTGAAAACGAAGCGAGCATGGAACACGCCTACGTCACCGAACGCCCCGAGCGTGATGCGAAATTCTTCGCGCGCATGGGCTGGATTCTGGCGATTGTCGGCGCCGGCAGTTTCTTCACTTGGGCCGCATTGGCGCCGCTGGATCAGGGTATTCCGGTGCAGGGCACCGTGGTGGTCACGGGCAAACGCAAAGCCGTGCAGTCGATGAGCAGCGGCGTGGTCAGCCGGATTCTGGTGCGCGAAGGCGAGATCGTGAAGCAGGGGCAGCCACTGTTCCGCCTCGATCAGACCCAAGTCGCCGCCGATGTGCAATCGCTGCAGGCGCAGTACCGCATGGCGTGGGCGAGCCTGGCGCGCTGGCAGGCCGAGCGCGACAACCTCAAGCAAGTGACCTTTCCCGCCGAGTTGAGCAATGACCCGGACCCGCGTCTGGCGCTGGTCCTGGAAGGTCAACGGCAGTTGTTCAGCAGCCGCCGCGAAGCGTATTACCGCGAGCAGGCCGGGTTGCGTGCCAGCATCGAAGGCGCCACCGCGCAACTGGCCGGTATGCGCCGTGCGCGCACCGACCTCAATGCCCAGGCAGACTCGCTGCAACAACAGTTGAGCAACCTGCAACCGCTGGCTGACAACGGCTACATCCCGCGCAACCGCTTGATGGAATACCAGCGCCAGCTCTCGCAAGTGCAGCAGCAACTGGCGGAAAACACCGGTGAAAGCGGTCGAGTGGAGCAAGGCATTCTTGAGTCGCGCCTGAAGCTGCAACAGCACGGCGAGGAATATCAGAAGGAAGTGCGCACGCAACTGGCCGACGCGCAGCTGAAGAGCGTCACCCTGTCCGAGCAACTGACCTCCGCCGGTTTCGACCTGCAACACAGTGAGATCGTCGCCACTGCTGACGGTGTCGCGGTCAACCTCGGCGTGCACACCGAAGGCGCCGTGGTGCGTCAGGGCGAAACCTTGTTGGAGATCGTTCCGCAAGGCACCACCCTGGAAGTCGAGGGGCATTTGCCGATCAACCTGATCGACAAGGTCGGTCCGCACTTGCCGGTGGACATCCTGTTTACCGCGTTCAACCAGAGCAAAACCCCGCGTGTTCCGGGTGAAGTCAGCCTGATCTCCGCCGACCAGATGGTCGATGAGAAAACCGGCGTGCCGTATTACGTGTTGCGCAGCAGCGTCAGCGATCAGGCCATGGAAAAACTCAACGGTCTGGTGATCAAGCCCGGCATGCCCGCAGAAATGTTCGTGCGCACGGGCGAACGTTCACTCCTCAACTATCTGTTCAAACCGCTGCTCGACCGGGCCGGCTCTGCGCTGACCGAAGAATAAGGATGTTCGGCTGTATGAATAAGCTTTCCATGCTCGGGGCGGCATTGATGCTGCTCGCGAGTCACTCGGTAGTGGCGGCCATGGGGCCGTTCGAGATTTACGAACAGGCGTTGCGCAATGACCCGGTGTTCCTCGGCGCAATCAAGGAACGCGACGCTGGCCTGGAAAACCGTGCCATCGGCCGCGCCGGGCTGTTGCCGCGCATCGGTTACACCTACAACAAGGGCCGCAACACGTCGAAAGCGACTTCCCTTGATGACCGCGCGCGCAATCGCACTGAAGACCGCAACTACAGCAGTTATGGCTCAGCCCTGACCCTGCAACAGCCGCTGCTCGATTACGAAGCCTATGCGGCGTATCGCAAGGGTGTGGCGCAGTCGTTGTTCGCCGACGAGAACTTTCGCGGCAAAAGCCAGGAACTGCTGGTGCGGGTGCTGGACAACTACACCAAAGCCTTGTTTGCCCAGGACCAGATCGACATCGCCCAGGCGAAGAAGAAAGCCTACGAGCAGCAGTTCCAGCAGAACGAGCACATGTTCAAGCAGGGCGAGGGCACGCGCACCGATATCCTCGAAGCCGAATCGCGCTATGAGTTGGCGACGGCCGAGGAAATCGAGGCGCGCAATGAACAAGACGCGGCGCTGCGGGAATTGGGCGCGCTGGTCGGTGTGCCGGCGGTGGATATCGCTGATCTGGCACCGCTGGATCAGAACTTCCAGACCTTCGCGCTGATGCCGGCCAACTACGACACCTGGCACGAAATGGCGATCAGCAATAACCCGAACCTGGCTTCGCAACGCCAGGCCGTGGAAGTGGCGCGTTACGAGGTCGAGCGCAACCGTGCCGGGCATCTACCGAAAATCAACGCCTACGCCTCGATGCGCCAGAACGAATCGGAAAGCGGTAACACCTACAACCAGCGTTACGAAACCAACACCATCGGCCTCGAAGTAAGCGTGCCGTTGTACGCCGGTGGCGGGGTGTCGGCTTCGACGCGGCAAGCCAGCCGCACCATGGAACAGGCGGAATATGAACTGGACGGCAAGACTCGCGAGACGCTGATTGAACTGCGTCGTCAGTTCAGCGCCTGTTTGTCCGGGGTAAACAAATTGCGCGCTTACCAAAAGGCGCTGACCTCGGCGGAAGCGCTGGTGGTGTCGACCAGGCAAAGCATTCTCGGCGGCGAACGGACCAACCTCGACGCGTTGAACGCCGAGCAACAACTGTTCACCACCCGCCGCGATCTGGCGCAGGCGCGGTACGACTATCTGATGGCGTGGACCAAATTGCATTACTACGCCGGGACCTTGAATGAACAGGATCTGGCGCGGGTGGATGAGGCGTTTGGTGTTGCTCATCGTTAATGGGCAGGCCTTGAGACCGCCCCTCACCCTAACCCTCTCCCGGAGGGAGAGGGGACTGATTGGGGGATGCTTGAGAGATGCACCGACCTGAACGTACGGTGCTGAATCCATAATCGACCCGAACGTTCAGGTCGGCGAAAAATGCAAGACAGCGCGATCGGTGAGGGAATGAATAGGAAAAGTTACACGGTCCTGAACGTGGTGCTGAATCCATAGTCGATTCGGTATTTCAAGTCGATGTATAGCGCAAGACACCGCGGTCGGCTCCCTCTCCCTCTGGGAGAGGGCTGGGGTGAGGGCTTCAGGCAACACCGTAGAAAAACCTGCATAAAACAATAAAAGAGAGTGGTGAACATGGAAGTACGCATCAAGTCGATTTCGGTCGGCACCCTGTTGCTCGCAGTCTCCGTTTCCCAGGCCCAGGCGCAATACCTGGAAGTCGGCAAACCCGGCGATCCCGCCAGTTGGCGCAGCGCCGAGTTCCTGCGTGACTGGGGTCTTGAGCGCATGCAGGCCGACCAGGCCTACGCCGCCGGCATCACCGGCAAAGGCGTGAAAATCGGCGCCCTCGATTCCGGGTTTTACGCAGCCCATCCCGAGTTCGCCACTGACCGCTATCACCCGGTGTTGACCAGCGGAAGTTACGTCGATGGATCACCGTTCAACGTCGACGGCACCCTCAACCCCAACAACGATTCCCACGGCACCCACGTCGTCGGCACCATGGGCGCCTCCCGCGATGGCACGGGCATGCATGGCGTGGCGTACAACGCGCAGATCTACGTCGGCAACACCAACAAGAACGACAGTTTCCTGTTCGGCCCCAATCCCGACCCGCGCTATTTCAAAGCGGCCTACGACGCGCTGGCCGATGCCGGCGTGCGCGCCATCAACAACAGCTGGGGCAGTCAGCCGCCGGATGTCAGCTATCGCACACTGGCCGATCTGCACGCCGCTTACGCCCAGCACTGGAACAAAGGCACCTGGCTCGACGCCGCTGCCGACGTGTCGCGGCGCGGCGTGATCAACGTGTTCAGCGCCGGCAACAGTGGCTACCCGAATGCCAGCGTGCGCTCGGCGCTGCCGTACTTTCAGCCGGATCTTGAAGGTCACTGGCTGGCCGTGTCCGGGCTCGATCAGAGCAATCAGCAGAAGTACAACCAGTGCGGCCTCGCCAAATACTGGTGCATCACCACGCCGGGGGCGAAGATCGACAGCACCATCCCCGACGGTGGCTACGCGATCAAGTCCGGCACCTCGATGTCGGCGCCGCACGCCACCGGCGCGCTGGCGCTGGTGATGGAGCGTTACCCGTACATGAACAACCAGCAGGCGCTGGAAACCCTGCTGACCACGGCCACGCAACTCGACGGATCAGTCACTGACGCGCCCACCGAGCGGGTCGGCTGGGGCGTGGCCAACCTGAACCGGGCGATGCGCGGGCCGGGGCAATTGCTCGGCGCGTTTGACGCCAATCTGGCGGCCGGGCAGAGCGATGTCTGGAGCAATGACATCTCCGACAAGGCACTGCTTCAGCGCCAGAGTGAAGACCTCGCCGAACACTCAGCGTGGCAGCAGACCTTGCAAGACAAGGGCTGGCAAAACGGCGTTGCGGCCGGCGCCAGTCAGCAGGATCAGACCGATTACGCCATCGGCACGGCGCGTGATGCGGCAGCGGCGACGCGGGTTTATCAGGGCAGCCTGATCAAATCCGGCGCCGGACGCCTGTATCTCACCGGGGATAACACCTTCCGTGGTCCGACCACGGTCAATGGCGGCTTGCTGAGCGTCAACGGTGCGCTGGCTTCGGCGGTCACTGTCAATGACGGCGGCACGCTGGGTGGTTCCGGGCGGATCGCTGCGCTGACGGCCAACACTGGCGGTCGCGTGGCGCCGGGCAATTCCATCGGCACCTTGAACGTGGCGGGCGACGTTCACTTCGCGCCGGGTTCGACTTACGCCGTTGAGCTGTCGCCTACCAGCAGTGACCGCATCGTTGCCGGCGGCAGCGCCAGCGTCAGCGGCGCCACCGTCAGTCTGTCGCTGGAAAACAGCCCGACCTTGCTCAGCACCGCCGAGACGCAAAGCCTGCTGGGGCGTCAGTACAACATTCTGCAAGCGGCCGGAGGCATTCAGGGCCAGTTCGCTGCCGTGCTGCCGAGCTACCTGTTCATCGGCGGCAACCTCGACTACACCGCCAACGGCATCCAACTCGATATCGAACGTAACGCGAGTACGTTTGCCAGCGTCGGCCAGACCCCGAATCAGCGCTCGGTCGCTGCTGCGGTCGAGGGCCTGGGTGCCGGCAACGCAGTCTACGAAAGCGTGTTGCTGTCGGCCGACGCCGCCTCCGCGCAACAAGCGTTCCAGCAACTGAGTGGCGAGATCTACCCGGCTCTCGGTTCGATGCTGATCAACGACAGCCGTCAATTGCGCGATGCCGTGGGCGAACGCCTGCACGATGCCTCGGCAACCCAAAACAACGGCTGGATCAAGGCACTGGGCGCCTGGGGCACGACTGATTCGAGCCACGACACGGCGGGTTACAGCACCTCGCTTGGCGGCTTGCTGGCCGGTGTCGACGGCGCGCTGGACGAGCAGACGCGCATCGGTCTGGTTACCGGTTACAGCGACAGTTCACTGAGCATGGGCTCGGGCACGCACTCGTCGGCCAAGGTCGACAGTTATCACCTCGGCGCTTATGCCGGGCATGAAATCGGTGCCTGGCGCTTGAGCACCGGCGCGGCTTACAGCTGGCATCGCGCCGATGTGAAGCGTGATCTGCAATACGCCAACGTCAGCGCCAAACAGAAAGCCAAGGTCGATGCCGCCACGACCCAAGTGTTCGGCGAAGCGGCCTATCGACTGCACCTGCAACCATTGGTGCTGGAGCCGTTCGCCAATCTCGCTTACGTGCATGTGGACACTGAAGGCTTGACCGAGAAGGGCGACGCGGCGGCGCTGAAAAGCTCCGGCGATCAACGTGACGCGGTGCTGAGCACCCTCGGCGTGCGGGCGATCAAGACGTTCAACCTGGCGAATCAGCAGTCGCTGGATGTCAGCGGCCACCTCGGCTGGCAGCACAGCTTGAGCGACATCGAATCTGAACAGCATCTGCGTTTCGCCAGCGGCGGCGCGCCTTACAGCGTGGAGAGTTCGGCGCTGGTGCGCGATGCCGCGCTGGTCGGCGTGCAGGCCAGCCTGGCCTTGAGCAAAGACGTGCGGGTGAACCTTGATTACAACGGACAACTGGCCAGTCGCGAGAAGAGCCGTGGCGTTGGGTTGAGCCTGAACTGGCAGTTCTGAACCACGGATTCACGGCTGCTCACATACCTGTGGCGAGGGGATTTATCCCCGATGGGGCGCGAAGCGGCCCCCTGCGGTCTCTCAAAAAACCGAGTTGATTGATCGTTCCCACGCTCTGCGTGGGAACGCAGCCCGTGACGCTCCGCGTCACTGAACGCAGAGCGTCCCTGGAGGTATTCCCACGCGGAGCGTGGGAACGATCAGGATTTTTCGCAACATAACTAAGGAAGGTCGCTGGATGAATAACAATAAAACCCCCGCGCAAACGGGTGGCCGCTTTGCCCTCAAAACACTGACTTGCGCCGTGTTATACGCGCTCACCACCTGGGGCACGGCACACGCCGCGCCTTACGTGGAAAACGGTCGTACGGGCGATCCGTCAAGCTGGCGCAGCGCCGAGTTCCAGGCTGACTGGGGCTTGGGCGCCATTGGTGCCGATCACGCTTACGCCGCTGGCTACACCGGCAAAGGCGTGAAACTGGGGATTTTCGACCAGCCGGTTTACGCCGCACACCCGGAGTTCTCCGGCAGCAACAAGGTCATCACCCTGGTCACCAGCGGGATCCGCGAATACACCGACCCGTACATCCCGGTCAAAGCCGGGGACGCGTTCCGTTATGACGGTTCGCCCTCGGTCGGTTCCGACGGCAAACTCGGCGCCCACGGCACCCACGTCGGCGGCATTGCGGCGGGCAGTCGTGACGGCGGGCCGATGCACGGCGTCGCGTTCGGTGCGCAAATCATCAGTGCCGACAACGGCGACCCGGGCCCGGAGGACGGCATCGTGCGCGGTAACGACGGCGCGGTGTACAAGGCCGGTTGGGATGCGTTGATCGCCAGTGGCGCGCGGATCATCAACAACAGCTGGGGTATCGGCATCACCGACCGTTTCGACCTTGGCGGTCGCGACCCGGCGTACCCGCACTTCACCGTCAACGACGCGCAGGTACAGTTCAACGAGATCCGCACGCTGCTGGGCACCAAACCCGGTGGAGCCTACGACGGGGCGATCGCCGCCGCGCGTAGCGGTATCGTCACGATCTTTGCCGCCGGTAACGACTACAACCTCAACAACCCGGACGCCATCGCCGGCCTCGGCTATTTCGTTCCGGAAATCGCGCCGAACTGGATCACCGTCGCCGCGTTGCAGAAGAACCCGGATCTGGCCAGTGCCAACCCTTACATCATGAGTACGTTTTCCTCGCGCTGCGGCTACACCGCGAGCTTCTGCGTCTCGGCACCGGGTACGAAAATCTTCAGCTCGATCATCGAAGGCACCAACGCCGACAACCTGACCACCGGCTACAAAAATTACAACGGCACGTCCATGGCCGCGCCGCATGTGGCCGGTTCGATGGCGGTGCTGATGGAGCGGTTCCCGTACATGACCGGCGAACAGGTCGCCACCGTGTTGCGCACCACCGCGACCGACCTAGGCGCACCGGGCATCGACGCTTTGTACGGCTGGGGCATGATCAACCTGCGCAAGGGTATTGATGGCCCGTCGATGTTCGTCACCGAGCAGGATATTCCCGAGGAATTCCGTGTTCAGGGTGCCTACGGCTCCGGGCAATTCGTCGCCGACCTGCCGGGCATCGGCGCGATCATCGATCAGGGCAAACCGACCGAGCGCGTGTGCACCGACATCACCTGCGGCCTCGACACCTGGCGCAACGACATTTCCGGTCACGGTGGCCTGACCAAACAAGGCATCGGCACCCTGGTGCTGACCGGCAACAACACCTACAGCGGCCCGACCCTGGTCAATCAGGGACGGCTGGCCATCAACGGTTCGCTGGCCTCGGCAGTCACCGTGAATGACGGCGGTATCCTCGGCGGCAACGGCCACATCGGCGCGCTGTCGGTGAGCAAGGGCGGCACCGTGGCCCCGGGCAATTCGATCGGCACGATGAACGTCGCCGGTGACGTGACCTTCGCGCCCGGCTCGACCTATGCGGTCGAACTGTCGCCGACCAGCAGCGACCAGATCATCGCTACCGGTAAGGCTGTGATTGAAGGCGCGACAGTCACCATGTCGCTGGAAAACAGCCCGACGCTGCTGACCACCAACGAAGTGCAAAGCCTGCTCGGCACCCAGTACAACATTCTGCAAGCGGCGGGCGGTATTGAAGGGCGCTTCGGCCAGGTGTTGCCGGATTACGCGTTCCTCGGCGGTACGTTGGCGTACTCGGCGAACGGCATTCAACTGGCGGTGGGTCGTAACGACGCCTCGTTCGCCAGCGTCGGCCTGACCCCGAACCAGCGTGCCGTCGGTGCCGCTGCCGAGCGTCTCGGCGCCGGCAATGCGCTGTTCGAAACCCTGCTGCTGTCGCCAAACGCGGCGTCGGCGCAACAAGCCTTCCAGCAACTGTCCGGCGAGATTCATCCGGCCATCGGCACAATGCTGATCAACGACAGCCGTTACCTGCGTGAAGCGGTGGGCGAGCGCCTGCGTGAGCGTGATCTGTTCGACGCCGGTGCGCCGACCGATGATCGCAGCAACGCTTGGGTCAAGGTGCTGGGCGCCTGGGGCAAGAGCGATGGCGGGCATGACAATGCCGACTCCAACAGCTCAATCGGTGGCTTGCTGGCCGGTGTCGACGGCTTGATTGCTGAAGATACGCGCCTGGGTTTCGTTACCGGTTATAGCGACAGCTCGTTGAGCATGGGCAGTGGCACGCATTCGTCGGCGTCCGTCGACAGTTACCACTTGGGTGCGTACCTGGGGCATGAAATCGATGCCCTGCGCCTGACTGCCGGTGCGGCGTACAGCTGGCATCGCGTGGATGTGAAACGTGACCTGCAGATTGGGGACATCGGCAGTAAACAAAAGACCAAACACGATGCGGCGACGACCCAAGTGTTCACCGAAGCGGCTTACGATCTGCGCCTGCAACCGATGAATCTGGAGCCGTTCGCCAACTTGTCGTACGTGCATTTGAACACCGAAAGCTTCACCGAAAAGGGTGATGCGGCGGCGCTCAAGGGCGGTGAAGACAACCGCGATGTGGTGCTGTCGACCCTTGGCGTACGCGCCAAGCGCACCTTTGCACTGTCGGAAAAACATCAGCTGGAACTGGGCGCAAGCCTGGGCTGGCAGCACAACATGAGCAGCGTCGATGCTGACAGCCACCTGGCGTTCGCCAATGGCAACAGCGCGTTCACTGTGCAGAGTGTGTCGATGGATCGTGATGCGGCGGTGGTCGGCGTGCGCGCCGGGCTGGCGCTCAATCGCGATGTCCGGGTCAACCTGGATTACAACGGACTGATCGGTAACAACGAGAAGGACCACGGTGTGGGTCTGACCCTCGACTGGCAGTTCTAAAGGAGGGTGCTGGCAGTTCCAGAAGGGACTGCCAGCACTGATTTGAAGGAAGAGAGAGCACAACATGGGACTGTTCGATTACAAAAATGCCGATGGCAAAGCGTTGTACAGCGATGCCATTGCCCTGACGCTGTATGCCTACACGCCGACCGGGCAAGCCTTGCCGGGCACTGCGTGGAAACCGGTCAGTGCGACGGCGCTGGGTTATCAGGGCAAGGTCGGTGCGCAGGGCACGTTCTTCGGCGAGAAGGACGGCTTCACCAGCGCCGAGGCCGAAGTGCTCGGCAAGTACGACACTGCCGGTAAGTTGATCGGCATTGGCGTGGCCTTTCGTGGCACTGGCGGGCTGGGTTACAGCGACACCTTCGGTGACATGAAGAACAATTTGCTGGCGGCCATCGGGCCGTCGGATTACGCGACTCAATATGCGAAAAACGCCTTCGACAATCTGCTCAAGGCAGTCGCGGCGTTTTCCATCGCGCACGGCATCGCGGCCAAAGACGTCTTGATCAGCGGCCACAGCCTCGGCGGGCTCGGGGTCAACAGCGTGGCCGAGTTGAGCGCGAGCAACTGGGGCGGCTTCTTCAAGGATGCCAACTACGTGTCCTTTGCCTCGCCGACCCAGAGCAGCACCGGCAACAACGTGCTGAACATCGGTTACGAGAACGATCCGGTGTTCCGAGTGCTCGACGGCACCACGTTCAGCACCGCTTCGATGGGCAAGCACGACAAGCCGCACGATTCGACCACTGACAACATCGTCAATTTCAACGACAACTACGCGTCGACTGCACAGAACCTCGTGCCGTTCAGCATCGTCAACCCGCTGAACTGGTCGGCGCACAGCTCGCTGGGTTATGCCGACGGTTTGAATCGGGTGATCGATTCGAAGTTCTACGGCCTGACTCACAAGGATTCGACAATCATCGTCTCCAACCTTGAAGAAGCGTCGCGGGGTAAAACCTGGGTCGAGGACCTGGGCCGCAGCGGCGAGCCGCACACCGGCAGCACCTTCATCATCGGCACGCAAAGCAGCGACTGGCTCAAGGGCGGGGCGGGCAACGACTTCCTCGAAGGCCTGGGCGGCGATGACCGTTTTCGCGATGACGGCGGTTACAACATCCTCCTCGGCGGTCAGGGCCACAACACCTTCGAGCTGCAGAAGCCGCTGCAGAACTTCAGTTTTGCCAACGACGGTGACGGCACGCTGTATGTGCGCGACGCCTACGGCGGCATCAGCATGACCCGCGACATCGGCGCGCTGGTGAGCAAGGAGTCGGGTTCGTGGTGGGGCAGCAAGGAAATCACCTGGGGCGTCACGGCCAAGGGTTTGACCAATGGCAGCGAACTGACCCAGTACAACCATTCGCTGAGCGGCGATGGCTACGGCAACGCACTGCACGCCAGCGCCGACGGTGACTGGCTGTTCGGTCTGGGTGGCGACGACAAGCTGATCAGTGACAAGGGCCATGTGACCTTTGTCGGTGGCGCCGGCAACGACGTGATGACGGCGGTGGGTGGCAACAACACCTTCCTGTTCAGCGGCGCCTTCGGTTTCGATGCCATCAACGGTTATCAGGGCAGCGACAAACTGGTGTTCATGGGCGTCGAAGGCGCGGGGCAGGGCTACGACTACAAGCAGCACACGTCGCAGGCCGGCAGCGACACCGTGCTGAAGATTGGCGAATATGCCGTGACGCTGGTCGGGGTTGGCGTGGCTAACCTGTCGGATTCGAGTTTCGTTTTCGCTTAGTCACTCCTTAAGGCAAACCCTGTAGGAGTGAGCCTGCTCGCGATAGCGGTGAGTCAGTCTCCATCCATGTTGCCTGACACAACCTCATCGCGAGCAGGCTCACTCCTACAGTTAAAAAGCAAAGCAAGTAGTTTTGAAATGCTCCGGGGCGTCCCCGTGGGGCGCCCTGGCTGTGAGCTATCTCTGACAATTCCAACAAAAGAGAGGCAATGGCAATGGGTGTGTATGACTACAAAAACTTCAGTACAGCCGATTCCAAGGCGCTGTTCAGCGATGCCATGGCGATCACGCTGTATTCCTACCACAACCTCGATAACGGCTTTGCCGCCGGTTATCAGCACAACGGCTTCGGCATTGGTCTGCCCGCTACGCTGGTCACGGCGTTGCTCGGAGGGACTGATTCCCAAGGCGTCATCCCCGGCGTTCCGTGGAACCCCGATTCTGAAAAACTCGCGCTCGAAGCCGTGAAAAAGGCTGGCTGGACACCGATCACCGCTTCGCAACTGGGTTACGAAGGCAAGACCGACGCCCGGGGAACCTTCTTTGGCGAGAAGGCCGGTTACACCACGGCTCAGGTCGAGATTCTCGGCAAGTACGACGCCCAGGGTCATCTCACGGAAATCGGCGTTGCCTTTCGCGGCACCAGCGGCCCGCGTGAGAACCTGATCCTCGACTCGATCGGCGACGTGATCAACGACTTGCTCGCCGCGTTCGGCCCAAAGGATTACGCCAAGAACTACGTCGGTGAAGCGTTCGGCAATCTGCTCAATGACGTGGTCGCGTTCGCCAAGGCCAACGGCCTCACCGGCAAGGACGTGCTGGTCAGCGGCCACAGCCTCGGCGGGCTCGCGGTCAACAGCATGGCGGATTTGAGCGGCGGCAAGTGGGGCGGTTTCTTCAAGGATTCCAACTACATCGCCTACGCCTCACCGACCCAGAGCAGCACCGACAAGGTGCTCAACGTCGGCTACGAAAACGACCCGGTGTTCCGCGCCCTCGATGGCTCGACTTTCACCGGCGCCTCGATCGGCGTACACGATGCGCCGAAGGAATCGGCCACCGACAACATCGTCAGTTTCAACGACCACTACGCATCAACCGCGTGGAATCTGCTGCCGTACTCGATCCTCAACATTCCGACCTGGATCTCGCATTTACCGACTGCCTATGGCGACGGCATGAACCGGGTGATCGAGTCGAAGTTCTACGACCTGACCAGCAAGGACTCGACGATCATCGTCGCCAACCTGTCGGACCCCGCGCGCGCCAACACCTGGGTGCAGGACCTCAACCGCAACGCCGAAACCCACAAGGGCAGCACCTTCATCATCGGCAGCGACGCCAATGACCTGATTCAGGGCGGCAGCGGCAACGACTACCTGGAAGGCCGCGCCGGCAACGACACGTTCCGTGATGGCGGCGGTTACAACATCATCCTTGGCGGGCAGGGCAGCAATACCCTCGACCTGCAGAAATCGGTGAACACCTTCGACTTCGCCAATGACGGCGCGGGCAACCTGTACATCCGCGATGCCAACGGCGGGATCAGCATCACTCGCGACATCGGCAGCATCGTCACCAAGGAGCCGGGCTTCCTCTGGGGGCTGTTCAAGGACGACGTGACCCACAGCGTCACGGCCAGCGGCTTGAAGGTTGGCAACAATCTCACCGCTTACGAATCCAGCGTCAAAGGCAGCAATGGCGTCGATACGCTGAAGGCGCAGGCCAGTGGTGACTGGTTGTTCGGGCTCGATGGCAATGACCACTTGATTGGCGGCGCGGGCAACGATGTGTTTGTCGGCGGCGCCGGTAATGACCTGATGGAGTCGGGGGGCGGGGCGGATACGTTCCTGTTCAACGGCGCGTTCGGGCAGGATCGGGTGGTGGGGTTCACGTCCAACGACAAACTGGTGTTTCTGGGTGTGCAGGGTGTGTTGCCTGGCGATGACTTCCGCGCCCATGCCACGGCGGTCGGGCAGGATACCGTGCTGAAGTTCGGCGGCGATTCGGTGACGTTGGTTGGTGTGTCGCTGGGGAGTTTGAGTGGCGATGGAATTGTGATCGCCTGATGTTGATGTGGCGCCTGTAAGGGCCTCTTCGGGAGCAAGCCCCCTCCCACATTGGATTTGTGATCGACACCGATCCAATGTGGGGGGGGCTTGCTCCCGAAGAACGATAACGCGGTATCAAAAGTGACTCGGCAGCCATTCTACGACTCAAAGCCTGTGCAAACAGGAAATGCGGCCTAAAGCCAGCACGTGCGCGCACGTTCTATAGCTAGCCGCCAACGAGTACAGGAGATTCAAACGTGAAAGGTTTCAAGAGGTTTATCGGGGTTGCAGGGTTGGCGCTGTTATCGGCCAATGCCAGTGCCGATCTGCCTCAAAGCTCGATTCTGAGCCGCTACGGAATCACCCCTGAGCAATTGCCGAGCCCGACCAAAAGCGAAGTGATCGAACCGGTTGAAGAAAAAAGCCGCTTTCAGATCCAGCCCGAACAACCGTTCGTGACGATTCGCCTGGGTGACGGCAAACAACCGCAAACCACCGGCAACCTGAGCATCGACCGCATGGCGCAGCAGGACTATGAACGTTGCCAGCGCCTGCAGGGCGAAGTAGCCCGGCGTGGCGGGCAATACCTGAGCTGCGACAACACCATCCCGGGCATGACCCTGGACCAATAACCCACTCCAGTCCAGGGTAGGAATTGCTGAAGGCTGTGATCTTTTGATCTGCAACAGCCTTCAGCCCTGTAATATCCGCTCACCCTGACAATGGACTGGCGGTGACCCACTTGAGAAAGACCACTCGACTTGTCGTGCTCTGCTGCACTTTGCTGACAGGCGCGAATGCAGCCGCATTGGCTTGGCTGTACTACGTGGTCACTTACGCCTCAGTGACGCGTGGAATGCCCATGATCAGAACCACGGAGCCGCTGCTGATCGGCGGGCCTGGCGGTGATGAAAACAGCTATGTGCTGCCAATGGGCACTACCCTCTATGAAGATCGAAGCTACCCGGAGGGATTTACCCGTTACCTGGTGTACTTCAATCACAAAGGTCCGATCGATTACCAGACAGTCACGATGGAGCCCAAGTACGGCGGCTCTCTGATTGATCCGCTGTGGCTGGAAAACATCGACGCCGAGACGCTGAAAGAGGTCTTCAAGCGGTTTCCCTTGTCCAGAAGCGATATCGCCGCGGCGATCAAGGCCAACGAAATAACCAAAGACGATCTGACCGAGATCATCCAGTCGATGCCAAAGTAAAAGGCTGGCTGCAATCAGAACCCCAGCGGGTACTGAACCACCACGTAGATCCGGTCAATGTCATCCCCCGCCTGAGCGCTATTCGCCCGATGCGAAACGTGCGACAGCTGCACGGACAAATCCTTCGCTGCCCCCGACTGCACGATGTATTTCAAGTCGATGTCGCGCTCCCAGTGTTTGCCGCCATCCCCTTGCAGCGGCTGGAATTCGGCGCTGTCGGCAGCGAACGGGTTGTAGGCGCCGCCCTTGGGCGCGTGGGTGCCGTCGATGTGATTGCCGCGGACGTAGCGGGTCATGAAATTGAGACCGGGAATCCCGAACGCCCCGAGGTCGAGGTCGTAGCGCGCTTGCCACGAACGTTCACCGGCGCCGTTGAAGTCGGCGTATTTGATCGAGTTGGCGAGGTAGATCGAGTCGCCGCCGACGAAATCGAAGGGCGTGTCGCCGTCGATCCGCTGCCAGCCGAGCATTACCGCGTGTGGGCCAACGGTGTACTTGCCCGACAGGCTGAACGCGGTGTTATCGATCGCACCGGCCAGCGCCCGGCCCGTATCGCGGGTGTGGTAGAGGTTGGCGTCGAGGAATATGCCGGCCTGCTTGAAGTGCAGGTTGCCGTAGTACTGATGCCAGGTGTCCGTCAGCTCGGACGCATACACAGCACCGCCCACAGGACTGTCGCCGAACAGATCGGCACCGAGAAAGCTGATTGAGCCGTGTTCAGTGTTGGCGCCGTAGCCGTAGAAATCGCCTTTGCCGGAAGCGCTGTCCTGATTCTTGAACGCCGTGAAATGCCCGGCCTGCAGATTGATGTTGTCGATCTCCCGGCTGGTGAGCAGAAAACCCGTGGCGTACTCCGGTTGCAGGCGTTTGTCGGCGGTGTCGAATACTGGGGTTTCCACGGTCATTTCGCCAAACGCCAACGTGCTGCGCGAGGCTTTCAACTTCAATGCGCCACCGGCACTGGAATAATCGTTTTCGCTGCGACCGTCGCTGTCTACCGGCAGCAAGCCAGTGCCGGAGTGACCTTTGCCGCCATCCAGTTTCAGACCGGCAAAGGCGTGAGCGTCGATGCCAAATCCAATCGTGCCGTCTGTGAAACCGGATGAGAAAGTGCCGATAAACCCGTGTGCCCATTCCTGTTTGTAGTTTTTACCGGTGGGAGAGGGTGAGCGGTAGTCGTTGCTTAGAAAGAAGTTGCGGCTGAGCACTTCGGACTTGGCATCGTCGAAAAAGCCGTCGGCGGCAGCCGTTTCGGTCAGTCCGCACAGTAGTAATAACAGGGTGATACGCGATGGCGCGGATTCGATCATGGTCGGTGGCCAACAAGAAAAAAGTGGCTCTGATGATCGATTGATTGTGGGCGAGTGGATTGAGCGTATGTGCTCAGTTGGCGGGGCTGGAGTGGTGGGTCAGACATTCAGGATGTGAATGCGCTGACGCCATCGCTGGCAAGCCAGCTCCCACAGGTTTTGTGTGTTGCCATCAATCATGGATACACACTGGCAAGCCAGCTCCCATAGGTTTTTTGTGTGCTGCCATCGATGGTGGACACACCCTCAACCCCTGTGGGAGCTGGCTTGCCAGCGATTGCGGTGGGTCTGGCAACATTTCTGTCGGCTGCCCCTCCAGGTTTGATCGCGTTACGACAGTGGCGGGGTGCGTGGCGGGATCAGGCGTTTGCTGCCTGTCGATTCAAATGCTGCGGCCAGGCGCAGCAAGCTCGAATCGTCATAGGCACGACCGGCGAAGGTCAGACCGACCGGCATGCCGATGTCGGCCATCACGCCCATCGGCACGGTGACGGTCGGTACGCCGAGGTGACGGATCGCGAGGTTGCCGTTGGCGACCCAGATGCCGTTGCTCCAAGCGATATCGGCTGACACCGGGTTCACGTCCGCGTCCGCTGGGCCGACGTCGGCGACGGTCGGGAACAACACGGCGTCGAGGCCCAGCTTGTCCATCCAGTCTTCAAGATCGATACGCCGCGTCTGTTCGAGGCCGCGCAGGCCATCGGGCACGGTGGAGATTTCATTCCACGGCGTGATGCCGCGCTCGGCCATGCGCACGTATTCATCCATGCCAGCGGCGAGGTCGCCTTCCCGGTTCGGCAGAGTGCCCGGGTCGTGCGGGAAAATCTTCGGCCCATCGACGTCGACCAGACGATTGAGCTTCGGATCGCCGTTGGCTTGCAGGAAGTCGTCGAACGCCCAAGCCGTCAGATCCCACAGTTCATGGTGGAGGAACTCTTTCGACACCAGCCCACGGGTGAACACGGTCGGCGCGCCGGGGCGATCGCCTTCGCAATTGGACACCAGCGGGAAGTCCGTCTCGATCACTTCAGCGCCAGCGGCTTCGAGGGCCTGACGTGCCTGTTTCCACAAATCGATTACCGAAGCGCGGGTGTTGATGCGTTGGCCGGTCGGGCCACCAATACCCGGCGCTTCGCTGGTGCCCGCCTCAGGATCGGCGTTGATGAACATGCGCGGCACGGCAAAACGCTTGCCGGCCAGTGCAGTGCCGTCGGCAGCCAATTCAGCGTAAGCGGCGGGGCGCACGGAGCTGACGCTCGGGATCGGTACCCACGGTTGCAGGCGCCACAGGTCGCCACGGGTATCCGGATCTTCGGCAACAACAATGTCGAGGACTTCGAGCAGATCGGCCATGGTGCGAGCGTACGGCACGACCACGTCCATGGTCGGCGTCAGCGGCCAGTTGCCGCGCACCGAAATCACCCCACGCGAAGGGGTGTAGGCGCACAAGCCGTTGTTCGACGCCGGGCCGCGACCGCTCGACCAGGTTTCTTCAGCCAGACCGAACGCGGCAAAACTGGCCGCCGTGGCGGTGCCGGCGCCATTCGATGAGCCGGAGGCGAACGGCGCGGTGAGGTAGTCGGCGTTGTACGGGCTTTCAGCGCGGCCATACACCCCGCGCTGCATCCCGCCATTGGCCATCGGCGGCATATTGGTTTTGCCCAGGCAGATCGCCCCGGCGGCGCGCAGGCGCTCGATGGTGAACGCATCGCGGTAGGCAACCAGATCAGCGAAGGCCGGGCTACCGGACGCTGCGGTCAGGCCCTTGACCAGATAACTGTCCTTGGCGGTGTAGGGGATGCCGTCGAGCGGGCTCAGGGTTTCGCCTTTGGCGCGGCGAGCGTCGGAGGCCCGTGCTTCGTTGAGCGCTTCGGGATTGCGTACGACCACCGCGTTGAGTGCGGTCGGCGTGTCGGCGCCGTCGTAGGCATCGATGCGGGCGAGATAGGCCTGCACCAGCTCAACCGAGGTGGTCTGGCCGGATTCAAGCGCGGCGCGCAGTTGCGCAATGGAAACTTCAGTGACTTCGATCATGCGGTCACCGCCGTTTGCAGTGGGGCGACGTTCTTTTTGGAATGGGTGTTCATAGCGGTTCTCGTGGCACGGCTTTAAGCGACAAGGTTAAGACTGGCGCCTATTTAACACCATGCGGCGTGCGGAGTAATCGGCGGGATCGTTCGCCCACCGATTTTTTCCAGGTGAAATGCAATCCCCTGTGGGAGCTGGCTTGCCAGCGATGGCGGTAGGTCAGTCAACCCAATATCAACTGTGCTAGCCCCTTCGCTGGCGAGCCAGCTCCCACAATGTTCCGCCGATTACAGAACCCCATACTCACGAGCCGTACGATCCACCGCAATCCGCGTCTTGTCGATCAGCTCATCAAGCTCCGCACGGCTGGCAATCAGCGCCGGCGCCATGATCATCCGACCCAATGTCGAACGAATGATCAACCCTTCCTCAAAGCCGATCGTACGGCAGCGCCAGGCGATGTCGTTCTCGTTGGCAAAACGCTTGCGAGTCGCCTTGTCCTCGGCGAATTGCAACGCCGCCACCAGACCAACACCCTGAATCTCACCGACCAACGGGTGATTGCCAAACACTTCGTGCAGACAGTTTTGCAGGTAAGGCCCGGTATCGGTTTTCACCTGCGTGACCACACCTTCATCACGCAAGGCCTTGAGGTTGGCAATCGCCACCGCAGCCGCGACCGGGTGCCCGGAGTAGGTGAGGCCGTGAGCAAACACGCCACCCTTTTCCACCAGTGCCTCAGCCATACGCCGCGAAAGGATCAAGCCGCCCATGGGGATGTAACCGGAGGTCAGGCCCTTGGCGATCGACAGCGTGTCGGGCTCGAAACCGAAAGTCTGGTGGGCGAACCACTCGCCGGTGCGACCGAACCCACCGATCACTTCATCAGCGCACAGCAGCACATCGTATTGGCGGCAGATGCGCTGGATTTCCGGCCAGTAAGTGGCGGGCGGAATGATCATCCCGCCAGCGCCCTGAAACGGTTCGGCGACGAAAGCTGCCACCTTGTCGGCGCCCAATTCAAGAATCTTGTCTTCCAGTTGCCGCGCCGCACGCAGGCCGAATTCTTCCGGGCTAAGGTTGCCTTCGTGGGCGAACCAGTACGGCTCGTCGATGTGCGCCACATCGGGAATGGTGCCGCCCATTTCGTGCATGAACTTCATGCCGCCCAGCGCCGTCGCCGCGAGGGTCGAGCCGTGGTAGCCGTTCCAGCGGCCGATCATGATTTTCTTCTCGGGCTTGCCCATCACCTGCCAGAACTTGCGCACAGTGCGGATCAGCACTTCGTTGGCTTCGGAACCGGAGTTGGTGTAGATCGCGTGGCTGTAGTGCTTGGGCAGCAGGCTGAACAACAGTTCGGACAGTTCGATCACGGCCGGGTGAGTGGTGTGGAAGAACATGTTGTAGTAGGGCAGCTGCTCCAGTTGCGCGGTCGCGGCGGCGGCCAGATCCTTGCGGCCGTAACCAAGGTTGGTGCACCACAGGCCGGACATGCCATCCACATAACGATTGCCGTCGTTGTCCCACAACGCCAGGCGATCGCCGCTGACCATCACCCGTGGGCCTTCCTCGTTGAGCGCCTTCTGATCGACAAACGCGTGAATGTGGTGGGCGGCGTCGGCGGCTTGAAAATCACGGGTGCTACGGGTCGGATCGAGTTCGGCGGACATGACTGATCTCCAAAAGAATTGGGCAAGTGAGTGCGTTCATTCCAGCGGTGCACAGCTAATATTTGTCACTTAAAAATATTTTTGTAAAGAAAATATTTGTCGGTGGAAAAAGATATCCGTAGGCTGAGGCGCATTGGCAAGGCACAGCAGGCACGACATGAGCGGACTCAGAGAGCGGCAAAAGGAACAGCGCAGGGAAGTCATCGCGCAGGCAGCCCTTGAACTGTTTATCAGCAACGGCTTCGGCGCGACCACGCTGGAGCAGATCGCCAATGCAGCGGCGGTTTCCGCGCCGACAGTGACCAACTACTTCGGCGGCAAACAGGAGATTTTGCTGGCATTGCTCAAGCAACCGGACGAGCAGGCCATGCGCGAGGCCCGAGCCAATCTCGATGACGACAGCGATCCGCTGGAGGCGTTGTGCGAGTTCGAAGGGCTGATGACCGACTACCAACTGCAAGCGATGCCGGCTTCACTATGGCGCGAGTTGGCGCCCTTTCTGCTCACGGGCGAACTGGCTCAGGCGTTGAGCCCGTGGAATGCGGCGGTGATCGAGGAAACCAAGGCGTTGCTGACGCATTTTCAGGCGCTGGGCAAAGTCCGCGAGTCCGTCGATATCGACGTGGCGGCGACGTTGTTCAACCAGTACGCGAACATGGCGTTTATTCGACTGGCGACCGAAGCGGCGCCAGATCGAGAAGCGCATGCGCGGCATATGCGCAGTGTGCTGGGGCTGATCTGCCATGGAATTCTGAGCCTGGGGTGATCAACTGTGGCGAGGGAGCTTGCTCCCGCTGGACTGCGCAGCAGGCCTTCTTTTAAAAACAGGGGCCGCTTCGCGACCCAGCGGGAGCAAGCTCCCTCGCCACAGGTTCTTCAATAATCCAGAGATCAGGCTTTCGGCAACCACGGCTGCATCTGCTCCAGCAAACCTCGTCCGCTCCGCCGCAATCCTGCTGCCAGTCCCAGCCATGAAAGGTCAGTCATGATCACCTCAGAGGCGCGCAGCAAGCGAACTTCGCCAGCCGTGCCGCCAGAGGTCCCTCCGTCCGGCATGAACACCGTCAGCCAATCGCCGACACTGTCCACCACCAGACACAAGCGCCAGCCTTGCTCCTCGGCAATCATGCCGACCTTGGTCCCATCGGTGTGCTCCATGCCGGCAAACCGCGCCGTGGTGTCTTTGAGCAACTGATAACCCGGCAGATTGCTCAGCACTTTGTCTTCGGTCGCCTCAATCGCCCGGGCCGCCGCCGAGGTCCTGGCCAGAAGGCCGGCAAGAAAACACAGCACGATCAAGCCAACCAACGTGGCCAACGTCACCACGGTCACGCCCGCCACATCATGACCTTCAAACATCGGCAGCAGCTTTTGCATCGGCCCACGCAGCAGATGAATGGCTTTTTCGATCAGGATGAAGATCAGCACCAACGGCAGAATAAACAGCAGTCCGCCGATCACGGTGGTTTTGATGAACTTGAACATGACAGCTCCTTGATGACGATAAGAAATCAAGGCTAGCTGATAAAAATCCCGGGGCAGGCGCGCGATGAAACTCATGGCACCATGGCGGCCGGATGCGCTTAACAAGGAGCAGGGCACATGAAAGTACCGGATCAGCAAGCATGGCAAGCGTGGACGCCGGAGGAGTTATCGCAACGTCTGAAACAGGTTTCACGCCCCTGGAGCGTGGTGGGCGGAT
The DNA here is from genome assembly GCF_058786735.1 of Pseudomonas sp. FW305-7. Taxonomy (NCBI): domain Bacteria; kingdom Pseudomonadati; phylum Pseudomonadota; class Gammaproteobacteria; order Pseudomonadales; family Pseudomonadaceae; genus Pseudomonas; species Pseudomonas sp. FW305-7. The sequence goes on along the minus strand of NZ_JBYSZA010000020.1, from coordinate 2,367 downwards.
GGGCGCTGGATCTGTGGCTGGGCAGACAGACCCGCGATCACGGTGATCTGGAGTTCACCGTCCTGCGTGATGATTTCATGCTGTTCAGGCAAGCGCTGGAGCCATTGCAGTTCTACACCGTCAAAGACGGCACGTTTGCGTTTCTGTCGGCAGACCGGGTGCCCGGCGAGGAGATATTTCAGGTTTGGGGTTTTGATGCGGTTGCCAATGTCTGGCGAGTGGAAGTGATGCTGGAGTTCGGCACTGCGGACACTTGGGTCTATAAAAGAGACACTTCGCTTGTCTATCCACGCGCCGAAATGGTCGCTCTCAGTGACTCAGGGGTTCCGTATTTAAAACCTGCGGCCATTCTGCTGTTCAAGGCCAAACACACCCGGTCCAAGGATCAAGCGGATTTCAGTCTCGCCTTGCCGAACTTGTCGGGCGAGGAGCGGCAATGGCTGGTTTTGCATCTGAAGCGACTGCACCCGGATCATGAATGGACACGCAGGCTTGAAAACGCCGAATGACTTGTGGCGGGGGAGCAAGCTCCCTCGCCACAAGGTGGTGGATTGTTTACTCGTTGATCCGCGGATGTTGCTGCACCAGATTTTTGCGTTTGGCCTCCAGCTCAGCAATTTCAGCGTCGATGTCTTCGATCTTCTGCTCGATGTTGTCGTGATGCTCCTGCAACAACTCCTTGGCTTCTTCAAGATCGGAAGCCGCCGGCGCCGCGCCTCGCAGCGGTTTGTTGGCGGTTTCTTTCATGGTCACGCCGGTGGCCAGGCCGACCACGGCAATCACCATCAGGTAATACGCCGGCATGTACAGGTTGTTGGTGCTTTCCACCAGCCAGGCCACGACAGTCGGGGTCAGGCCGGCAATCAGCACAGAAACGTTGAACGCCGCCGCCAATGCGCTGTAGCGAATGTGCGTGGGGAACATCGCGGGCAGGGTCGAAGCCATCACGCCGATGAAGAAGTTCAGCAGCACTGCCAGCATCAGCAGGCCGCCGAAGATCAGGCCGATCTTGCCGCTGTTGATCAGCATGAATGCCGGAATGGCAAGGATGAACAGGCCGATGCTGCCGACGACGATGAAAGGCTTGCGGCCAATCTTGTCGCTGATAAAGCCAATCGCCGGCTGCACGAACAGCATGCCGACCATGATCGCGATGATGATCAGCACGCCACGGTTTTCGCTGTAATGCAGGTTGTGCGACAGGTAACTCGGCATGTAAGTGAGCAGCATGTAGTAAGTGACGTTGGTCACCGCCACCACGCCAATACAGGTCATCAGGCTGCGCCAGTGCTTGGTCGCAACTTCCTTGAACGACACTTTCGGCCCGCCGGCCAGGCCTTCGCGGTCGCCTTGTTCAAGTTTCTCGACATGCTGTTGAAACGCTGGCGTCTCTTCGAGGGCGTGACGCAGATACAGGCCGATCATACCCAGCGGCAACGCGAGGAAGAACGGCAGACGCCAGCCCCATTCCTCGAATTTGGCTTCGCCCAGCGTCGTGGAAATCAGCACCACCACACCGGCACCCAGCACAAAACCGGCAATCGAGCCAAAGTCCAGCCAACTGCCGAGGAACCCACGCTTGCGATCCGGCGCATATTCGGCGACGAAGATCGAGGCGCCGGTGTACTCACCGCCAACCGAGAAGCCTTGAGCCATTTTCGCCAGCAACAGCAGGATCGGCGCCCAGATGCCGATCGAGGCATAGGACGGAATCAGGCCGATGGCAAACGTGCTGAGCGACATGATCACGATGGTCGCGGCGAGGACTTTCTGTCGCCCGTACTTGTCGCCCAGTGCGCCGAAGAACAGCCCACCCAAGGGACGAATCAGAAACGGCACGGAGAACGTCGCCAGCGCGGCGATCATTTGCGTGCCCGGATCGGCGCCCGGGAAAAACACCTTGCCGAGCACATAGGCCACAAAGCCATAGACCCCGAAGTCGAACCATTCCATGGCATTGCCGAGCGCGGCGGCCGTAATGGCTTTGCGCATCTTGGCGTCGTCGACGATGGTGATGTCTTTCAGGCCGATCGGTTTGACGCTGTTTTTACGTGATTTCATCCGCGTATTCTCTTTACTGATCCATCTTGCCGCGTAGATGCCATCTTTTTGATGGCGCGTGCTCTTTGGGTCAGATACATGAGGACACGAAATAATTCACCGCTAACCGCTTTTTTTCCCCGTAGGCGCTGCTGAAGACTGCGATCTGATGATCTTGCCTTGCGAAAACGACAAAACCCGCCATCCCGATTGAACGGGAGTGGCGGGTTTTTTCTCCCGAAGATATGTATTGCCAGTGAGTCAGCCTTCGCGGGCAAGCCCGCTCCCACAGGGATCTGTGTCGACCACAAACCTGCGCCACACCGC
>NZ_JBYSZA010000019.1:0-135398 GCF_058786735.1 Pseudomonas sp. FW305-7 | reverse complement strand
ATCACACAAAACATTGTGGGAGCTGGCTTGCCAGCGATGGCGGCAGGTCAGGCTCCATCGCCTTCGATGAACCACCGCTATCGCGAGGCAAGCCAGCTCCCACAGGGATCAGTGTTGTGTTAGCGGTAGCGGACATCACACAAAACATTGTGGGAGCTGGCTTGCCAGCGATGGCGGCAGGTCAGGCTCCATCGCCTTCGATGAACCACCGTTATCGCGAGGCAAGCCAGCTCCCACAGGGGGCGGTGTTGTGTTAGCGGTAGCGGACATCACACAAAACATTGTGGGAGCTGGCTTGCCAGCGATGGCGGCGGGTCAGGCACCATCACCTTTGATGGACCACCGCTATCGCGAGCAGGCTCACTCCTACAATGTTCTGTGTACGCAGGACCAATGTAGGAGTGAGCCTGCTCGCGATGGGGCCTTCGAAAACACCAGAACTTCACAATCCTGAACCCTTCCTGAACATCCCCCACATTCCCCGACACACTTCCTTTTGCGGGTTTACTCTCCAGACATCGGGGCGTAAGCTTCGCGCGTTTTCATCAATAGCGGAGACCCACAGTGGGTACTTGTTCGAGTGACAGTTGTCGGCCGGTCTCGGTAACCGGCAGATTCTCGGCAAGATAACGCGCCTCTTTTGTGCCGTTGTCTCGCCGTAACAGCGAGCAGCGGCATCCCGCACATGGCCAGTCCTTGGTCATGTCTTGAAGTCCTTCTCATCGACACTGAAAGAGCGTGATTTCGACTTTATTGTCGTCATCGCAGCCCTATCGACACGCCTGTCTTTTCTGACCGGCGCGCCAAGCCTTGCCGTGCCGGTTTTCCCGGCGGACGAGGCGCGGCCGTACCTGCTTGACGGTTTCCCGGCTGACCATAGGGGCAACAGCCATGAAACTTACGCTCAAGGAATTTTTCGCAGGTTTTCTGCGGACCCGCCACATCGCCCGGCACTTCCGTCGCCTGGCCTTGCTGGAAACCATCAACGACACCACGGTCAGCCGTGAAGTGCCGCCAACCCTGGCCAACACCCTGGTCGATGCGGCGCATTGCGACAGCGGCGTATTGCTGTCTTCGCTGGGCACGCATTCCGATGGCCTCACCGATTTCGAAGTCGATGCCCTGCGTGCGCAATACGGCCTTAACGAAGTCGAGCACGAGCAACCACTGGCCTGGTATATCCACCTGTGGCACTGCTACAAAAACCCGTTCAACCTGCTGCTCACCCTGTTGGCGGTGATCTCGTGGCTGACTGAAGACCTTAAAGCAGCCGTCGTGATTTTCTCGATGGTGGTGCTGTCGACGCTGCTGCGTTTCTGGCAGGAAAGCAAATCCAATCAGGCCGCCGATGCATTGAAAGCCATGGTCAGCAATACCGCCACGGTGATGCGCCGGGATGCGCCGCGCAGCGAATTGCCGATCAAGCAATTGGTGCCCGGGGATCTGATCGTGCTGTCGGCCGGTGACATGATTCCCGCCGATTGCCGGGTGCTCAGCGCCAAGGATCTGTTCGTCAGCCAGGCCGCAATGACCGGTGAATCGATGCCCGTGGAGAAGTTTGCGCGTCAGGCTGATCGCGACACACGCAATCCGCTGGAACTCGACAACATCCTGTTCATGGGCACCAACGTCGTGTCCGGCACGGCGGTGGCGGTGATTCTCACCACCGGCAACAGCACTTATTTCGGTGCTTTGGCGCAGCGGGTCGGCGCCACCGATCGTGCGGTGACTTCGTTCCAGCAAGGCGTCAACAAAGTCAGCTGGCTGTTGATTCGCTTCATGTTCGTCATGGCGCCGCTGGTGCTGTTCATCAACGGTTTCACCAAGGGCGACTGGACCGAGGCATTGCTGTTCGCGCTGTCGATTGCCGTGGGTCTGACCCCGGAAATGCTGCCGATGATCGTCACCTCGACGTTGGCCAAGGGAGCGGTGTTCCTGTCGCGCAAAAAAGTCATCGTCAAACGTCTCGACGCCATCCAGAACTTCGGCGCGATGGACGTGCTCTGCACCGACAAGACCGGCACCCTGACCCAGGACAAAATCTTCCTGGCGCGCAATGTCGACGTCTGGGGTGAAGATTCCGATGACGTGTTGGAAATGGCCTACCTCAACAGCTACTACCAGACCGGGTTGAAAAACCTTCTGGACGTGGCGGTGCTGGAACACGTGGAAGTCCACCGTGAGCTGAAGGTCGGCACGGCGTTTCGCAAAGTCGATGAGATCCCGTTCGACTTCAATCGCCGGCGCATGTCGGTGGTGGTCGAAGGGCGCGGCCAACCGCATCAACTGATCTGCAAAGGCGCGGTGGAAGAAGTGCTGGCGGTATGCAGTCGCGTGCGTCATGGCGCCATCGATGAAGCCTTGAGCGATGAATTGCTGACCCGTATTCGTCAGGTCACTGCAGCATTCAACGCTGAAGGCTTGCGCGTGGTGGCCGTGGCCGCCCGCTCGATGCCTGAAGGTCGCGACACTTACAGCCTGGCCGATGAAAATGAACTGACGCTGATCGGCTATGTGGCGTTCCTCGATCCACCGAAAGAAAGCACCGCGCCAGCGCTCAAGGCCTTGGCCGAGCATGGCGTGGCTGTGAAAGTGTTGACCGGCGACAACGAGCTGGTCACCGCGAAGATCTGCCGCGAAGTCGGCCTCGCTCAGCAAGGTTTGCTGTTGGGCAATGACGTCGAACGCATGAGCGATGCCGAACTGGCGGTGGCCGTGGAGAAAACCAACGTCTTCGCCAAACTGACGCCGTCGCACAAAGAACGCATCGTGCGCATTCTCAAGGGCAACGGCCACGTCGTCGGCTTCATGGGCGACGGCATCAACGACGCCCCGGCGCTACGCACGGCCGATATCGGTATCTCGGTGGACAGCGCGGTGGACATCGCTAAAGAGGCGGCGGACATCATCCTCCTGGAAAAGAGCCTGATGGTGCTGGAGGAGGGCGTGCTCGAAGGGCGCCGGACCTTCGCCAACATGCTCAAGTACATCAAGATGACCGCCAGCTCCAACTTCGGCAACGTGTTCTCGGTGCTGGTGGCCAGTGCGTTCATTCCGTTCCTGCCGATGCTGCCGATGCACCTGCTGGTGCAGAACCTGCTCTATGACATTTCGCAGATCGCCATTCCGTTCGACAACGTTGACGAGGAAATGCTGAAGAAACCACAACGCTGGCAGCCGGGTGATGTCGGTCGGTTCATGCTGTTCTTCGGGCCGATCAGTTCGATCTTTGACATCACTACGTTCGCCTTGATGTGGTACGTGTTTGATGCCAACACCCCGGATCACCAGACGCTGTTCCAGTCCGGCTGGTTCGTGGTCGGGTTGCTGACCCAGACGCTGATCGTGCACATGATCCGTACGCCGAAGATTCCGTTCCTGCAAAGCCGTGCAGCGCTGCCGCTGCTGGTGATGACCGGGATCATCATGGCGGTGGGGATCTTCCTGCCGATGGGGCCGCTGGCGCATTACTTCAAACTGCAGGCGTTGCCATCGCTGTACTTCGTGTTCCTGCCGGTGATTCTGCTGGCGTACATGGCGCTGACTCAGGCGGTCAAAGGTTTCTACATCCGCCGGTTCGGCTGGCAGTAATGCTGCCCCTGTTGGAGTGAGCCTGCTCCGGGCGGCGTTCCGACGATAGCAATCTGTCTGTCAAGATTTCCAGCGACTGACACACCGCTATCGCGAGCAGGCTCACTCCTACAGAGATCGCGTGTTTTTCAAGGATTTCATCATGCAAGCCATCAACAACCTCAACCTCGATTCCCTGCTCGACACCCTGGTCAGCCTCAGCGCCGCCTTCATCCTCGGCGGCCTGATCGGCTTCGAGCGCCAGTACCGGCAACGCACCGCCGGCCTGCGCACCAACGTGCTGGTGGCGGTCGGTGCGGCGATTTTCGTCGACATGGCCAACCGTCTCGCCGGTGCCGAAGGCGCAGTGCGGGTGGTCGCCTACGTGGTCTCCGGCATCGGTTTTCTCGGTGCCGGGGTGATCATGCGCGAAGAAGGCAACGTCCGTGGCCTCAACACCGCCGCCACCCTGTGGACCTCGGCGGCGGTCGGCGCCTGCGCCGGTGCCGACCTGCTCGCCGAAGCCGTGCTCGGCACGCTGTTTATCCTCGCCGCCAACACGTTGCTGCGTCCCATCGTCAACAACATCAACCGTCAGCCACTGGACGTGGTCTCGGCCGAAGTCACCAACATCGTCTACGTCATCGCCCGGCGCTCACAGCAAACGGCTGTGTTTGCCTTGCTCGAAGCGGAACTGGAACGCAGCAACTATCCGGCCAGCGATGTCGACGTACACGCGTTTGGTGCCGATGAAATCGAGATCGAAGCGACACTGGCGACCACTTCGGTCGATGGTGATGAACTGGATGCACTGGTTGCACGGATCTCGACTTCGGCGCTGGTGGTGCAGGCGTTCTGGAGTCCGAGTACAACCGAGTAGGCTCCGCTTGGGCGTTTCCCACGTGCCCACAGGATTAATCTGGCAGTCCACGACTTTGATCTTGCCGGTTTTTGCGAGGTTTCCGGCCGCTTTTAAGAATTTTCCTACAGAGGTTTTAAATGGGGGTGAGTAGCGTGGTCAGCACCTTTTCCCACGCTGTTAAATCCTATGTCCTACAAATACTGGCGAGTGGTCATTGCCGAAGAGCAGAGTGTTCTGCAAGGCAGAATCGCGAAGATCTTCAACGAACTGGGCTACCGGAATCTCACACCGGTGCATTCTTTTCGTGAATTGCTGGCCTTGACTCACTACGCCCATGACCCGTTCCAGCGCTTTGATCTGATGGTGATCAACGGTGAGTTGATCGCCGCTGCCGGTGTCGACCCGGTGCGCTTTTTTCAGAGCAATTCACAGATTCGCCACTGTGTCATTCACGATGCGCGGCGCGGTCAGCCGCAGACCGAGACGATTTACGCCAACCATCAACGCCAGTTGTATCTGACCCGCACACCGGATCGACAGACGCTGGGTGCACTGCTGGCGCAGCTTGATGTTTAGAAGACAAGCAACCTCCCGGTGCCGCTTGCGGCTGCGTCCATGGACCCGGTAGATCTCGGTTGATTGTTCGGTTTTTAGGAAAAGTCCTACAGAACCTGCCGTTGAGCTTGCGTAGTCTTGCCGCACTCAGAACCCTGCCTCTCTGGAGATTGAGCATGACCAACAAAGCCCTGCGTATCCTGATCGCCGATCCGCAGCACTTCCACCGGATGAAAATCGAGCGCCTGTTCAATGGTCTCGATTATTACCGCGTGGCCCCGGTGCAGAACCTCGCCGAACTGCTGACGCTGGTCGACTACGGTTGTGAACCGTTCGATGCCGTGGTCATCGACGCCGGTCTGGCGGCAGGGTCGCTGGATCTGCTGGGGTTTTTCCTCGATAGCCCACAGGTGCGTCATGCGTTGATCTACAACGAACCCTCGGCGCCGCTGCAGGCGATTTCAGGTTTCGCTCAGGACAATGTGCTGATCAGTCATGTGCCGTTACCTAATGAACAGGCAATCAGGCACTTGATGGCTCACGTCGATGTTTCGCAGTGGAAGCCGGAGCCAGCAGTGCAGCGTCGGGCGTATGCATAGAAATACGCTGACCGCAACTGTCAGACCTGACAGGTGATTCACTTTCCGTTCCGTGCAACAGTCACCGCGCAGCCACTGAGTCCGGATCGATCCACGCCGGTGGCTTCATCGTTAGAATCTGCCCCGGGAGTGGCCATGAAGTCAGCGCTGATCGTCGATGATCATCCGGTGGTGCGCGCTGCCATCCGCATCGTGCTGAAAGCCGAAGGTTTCAAGGAAGTCCATGAAACGTCCAATGGCAACGAGGTGTCGCAACTGATCCGCACGCACAAACCCCGGCTGGTGGTGCTCGATCTGCGTTTGCCGAGCCTTGACGGCCTGGAAGTACTGACGCGGATCAAAGCCAACGAGCTTGACTGTCGCGTCCTCGTTTTCAGTTCCCACGACCCCTTGTTTTACCAGGAGCGTTGTCTGCGCGCCGGGGCCATGGGCTACGTGACCAAAACCAATCAATTGGAACAACTGCACAAAGCCATTCAGGCGGTGATGTCGGGATACACCTATTTTTCTGCGATGCCGGACAATGTCAGCACGTTGAATGCTGTGCAAACCACGGAAAAGCAGATGATCGATCAGCTCTCCGATCGAGAATTGAGCATTTTCGAGCAACTGGGCCAAGGTAAGGCCAACAAGGCGATTGCCGAAGAGATGCACCTGAGCCACAAGACCATCAGTACCTACAAAACCCGTCTGATGAAGAAGCTCGGGGTGAGTTCAGCGGTGCACTTGCGCGATTTCGCCAAGCGCAATCATTTGATCTGAGCGGCCGGGCATGATCCGCGTCGTTCAGATTGGCGGGTTGTGGCTGAGCCTCGTGGTCTCGAGCTGGGCCAATGAAATGCCAAAGGTGCTGGAGGTCCTGACCCGCGCCAGCGTGGAACCGGTCGAGGTTCGCCTGGACGAACAGGATCGGCAATGGCTGCGTCAGCATCCGGTGCTGCACATGGGCATTTCCGGGCCGGATTACCCACCGTTCGAGATCACTCGTAATCAGCATGAGCTGGAAGGGCTCACGGCCGATTACGCCGACCTGCTGGCGCAACTGCTCGGAACCGATATTGAAGTGCGGCGCTATGCCAACCGGGATTTGGCGATGGCCGCACTCAAGCGCGGCGACCTCGAACTGTTGGGCACGTCCAACAGTTTCGAGACCGCCGATCCTGCGTTCGTTCTGTCCCGCGCCTACGCTGAAGATCAGCCGATGCTGGTGACCCGGCTCGACGAAACGATGCCCGAAGATCTCGCGGGCAAGCGCGTCGCCATGGTCGAAGATTATCTGCCACTGGCGATCGTGCAGGCGTTCTACCCCGAAGCGAGTGTGCAGCGTTATCCCTCGGCGATGGACGCTCTCGGCGCCGTGGCATTCGGCGCCGATGAGGTGTATCTGGGCGACTTCATCAGTGCCAACTATTTGATCAACACCAATTATCGCAACGACCTGCATCTGGCCGGGCCGGCGGGGCTTGATGCCAACCCGTTCGGCTTTGCGTTGTTGCGCAGCGAGGTGCGCCTCAAGCGTATCGTCGACAAGGCATTGGCGAGCATTCCGATGGAGCATCGACAACGCATAGAACAGCGCTGGAGCGCCGGACCTGCCGAAATGGCGGGACAGGCAAGGGTGCAACTGAGTGCCGCCGAACAGCATTGGCTGGCGCAACATCCGGTGGTGCGCGTGGGCGGCATCGAAGACTTCGCGCCGCTGACTTTTTTCGATGCCGATGGCCGATTCAACGGGCTGTCGGCGCAACTGCTGAGCCTGATCAGTCAACGCAGCGGACTGAATTTCGACATCGTGCGTGGCGTCTCGCTGGATCGCCAGATCACGCAGTTGCAGGCTGGTGAGCTGGATGTGCTGCCCGTGGTGACACCCAGCAGTGAACGGGAAAGCGAACTGCAATTCACCCGCGCTTATCTGAACAACCCGTTCGTGCTGGTCAGTGCAGTCACGGTGCAGAGCCCGCGCACGCTTGACGATCTGGTGGGCAAACGTCTGGCCATTTATCGCGGTCATCCGTTGCGCGAATACCTGCAGGGGCGCGTACCGCGCATACGTTTTGTCGAAGTCGCAAGCCCCGCCGAAGGCATGGCGCAGGTTGCCAAAGGACAGGTCGATGCCACCGTAAGCTCATTGCTGGTGGCGCGATATCTGATCGCCCGTCACTACCGCGAACGTCTGCGCATCACCAGCACCGTCGGCGATCAACCGGCACGTATTGCACTGGCCACTGCGCCGCAGGCGGCAGTGCTGCACTCGATCCTGAATAAAGCCCTGCTGAGCATCGCTCCGCAACAGATGGACGAATTGGTTGAACGCTGGAGCCATGATGTGGTGGTCGATGACAGCTATTGGTTGCGTCATCGCCGCGAGATCCTCCTCGGATTTTTCGGTGCGGCGGGCTTGCTGGTACTGGCGCTGGGCTGGATCGGATTTCAGCGCTGGCAGATCCGTCAGCGTCAGCAGTGGTTGCAGCAATTGCAGCAAGCCAAGGAAGCGGCAGATGACGCCAACCGGGCCAAGACCACGTTTCTGGCGACCATGAGCCATGAAATCCGTACACCGATGAATGCGTTGATCGGCATGCTCGAACTGGCCTTGAAACGGGCCGATGAGGGCGTGACCGATCGCCTGGCAATTCAAGTGGCCTCCAACGCCGGACAACAACTGCTGGCATTGATCGGCGACATTCTGGATATCGCCCGTATTGAAACCGGGCATCTGTCTCTGGCCCCTGAGCGGGTCAACCTGCGTGAACTGGTGATGTCGGTCTGCCGGGTGTTCGAGGGGCTGGCGCGGCAAAAGCGCTTGCTGTGGCATATCGAACTCGATGGGCGCAGCGACGTCGATGTGTTGATTGACCCGACACGCTTCAAGCAAGTGCTGTCGAACCTGCTGAGCAATGCTATCAAGTTCACTGAACAGGGCGAGGTGAGTCTGCGGCTTGCGCTGACCGCAACGTCCGCCGAGTACGTGGCGGTGAAGGTGCTCATCAAGGACAGCGGGATCGGCATCAGCGCGCAGGATCGGCAGCGGTTGTTCAGTCCGTTCGTGCAAGCGAGTCATACCGCGCAACCGCTGCGCAGCGGCGCCGGGCTGGGCCTGGTAATCAGCCGCAGTCTCTGCGAAATGATGGGTGGTGGGTTGCGCCTGGACAGCGAGCCGGGTTACGGCACGCAAGTTGAAGTCAGCCTCGAACTGCCGCTGCTGGCCGCACTCGCGCAAGCGCCAGCGCACGTTGCAACACGGGTCGCTGCTGCATGCTCACTGAACGTTCTGGTGGTCGACGATCATCCGGTGAACCGTTTGTTGTTGTGCTGGCAGTTGAGTGAGCTTGGCCATCGCACGGTTGATACCGAGGACGGCCACGCCGGGCTGGAGCGTTGGCGGGCACAGCCATTCGATGTGGTGATCACCGATTGCAACATGCCCCGGCGCAACGGCTACGAACTGGCTATGGCCATTCGTGAAGAGGAGGCTGCGAGCGGGCAGGCGCCTTGTCTGATTCTCGGCTTTACCGCCAACGCACAGGTCGAGGAGAAGGTGCGTTGTCTCGATGCCGGCATGGACGAATGCCTGTTCAAACCGATTCGCTTGCACGATTTGCAGCAGGCGTTGAATGGCGCCAGCCATGGCGACATAGAGGTCGAGCCGACCGTGGTAGATCCCCTGACAGAAATTGATCTGAGTACGCTGGAACAGATGGCCGGCAGCGATCGCTCGCTGATCGAGCGCTTGCGAGAGGAAGTGCTGAGTAGTCTGCACCGCGACCTGCTGCGACTGGACGATCTGCTCCATGAGCATGACCGCGAAGGGCTGCGCGAACTGGCCCACCATATCAAGGGTGGCGCGCAGATGGTCGGGGCGGCGCGGGTGGTATCGGCCTGCGCTGATCTGGAGCAGGCCTGCCGCGAGGCCGAAGCCGTTGCCATGGGGCTGGCGATTGATACGCTGCGCGCGGCCATGCATGGCCTCGCGCAGCGTCTTCAGGTCTGAGCCGTCAATCCCAGAGGGGCGCAATGCCTTTCGGGCTGGTCAGGCGATGGCCGCGATCGAGCGTGGCGATTTGCGCCATGTCGGCTTCGCTCAGCGTCAGTGCCGTGGCGCCAAGGTTGCTTTGCAGGTTGGCGCGCCGGGTCGACGATGGAATCACCGCGTAACCCGATTGCATGGCCCAGGCGAGCGTGACTTGCGCCGGGGTGGCATGCAGGCGTTCAGCCATCTGCAGGATCAGTGGGTCCTTGAGCACTTCGCCGTATGCGAGGGTCATGTACGAGGTGATGTGGATGCCCTGGCTCTTGGCGAATTCGACCACTTTGCGGTTTTGCAGGTACGGGTGCAGTTCGATCTGGTTGGTCGCGATGTGGTCGGCACCGACGGCAGCAATCGCGTGTTTCATCAGGTCGATGGTGAAGTTGGAAATGCCGATCTGCCGGGTCAGGCCCAGACGCTTGGCCTCCAGCAGCGCGCTCATGAATTCTTCGACAGGCACTTGATCGTCCGGCGATGGCCAGTGGATCAGGGTCAGGTCGAGGTAATCGGTCTGCAATTTTTGCAGGCTCTCCTTGAGGCTCTCGATCAAGCGATCTCCGGCAAAATTGGCGACCCAGATCTTGCTGGTGATAAACAGTTCTTCGCGAGGGATACCGCTGGCGGCGATGGCCTGGCCGACATCGGCTTCGTTTTCGTAGATCTGTGCGGTGTCGATGACCCGGTAGCCGAGTTCAAGGGCGGTGCTCACCGAATCGATGACCACCTGGCCTTGCAAGCGAAACGTACCAAGACCGAAAGCGGGAACAGACATGAAGGACTCCAGGGTTGCAGTGGGAATGGGCAGGAGTATCCGCGTCTGTTTCCGTGAGAAAAACCGTCGGTGGGGCAAAGCACCTTTGACCTCAGGTCATGAATCTTTTCCGGGATCCGTGCTGTCCGGGCTGGCCTCATCGCTGGCAAGCCAGCTCCCACAGGGTTCTCGGGTGTTCGCAAAATCCGAGTTCACTGGAGATCCCTGTGGGAGTCGGGCTTGCCCGCGATGGCGGCGCCTCGGTTTTGAGTCTGCCCGCGAACGCACTGTTCTTCAGATAGAACGCTGAGACCGGTTTTTGCCGTCTAGTGCATTAATGATCATGGATTTAAGCTCAATCCATTGCGTCACTCACTGATTTGGAGCCCACCATGAAAAACATCATCGGTATCTACACCAGCCCTCGCGGCCATTGGGTCGGCGATGGTTTTCCGGTACGCACACTGTTTTCCTACGACAACCTGGGCAAACACATCAGCCCGTTTCTGCTGCTCGATCACGCCGGGCCTGCCGAATTCACGCCAACCAGCGAGCGGCGCGGCGTGGGGCAGCATCCACACCGTGGTTTTGAAACCGTGACGATTGTTTATGACGGTGAAGTGCAGCACCGCGACTCCACCGGCAGTGGCGGCACCATTGGCCCTGGCGATGTGCAATGGATGACCGCCGCTTCCGGAATCCTCCATGAGGAATTCCATTCGGATAACTTCGCCCGGACTGGCGGCAAGCTGGAAATGGTTCAACTATGGGTCAATCTGCCGGCCAAGAACAAAATGGCTGCGCCGGGTTATCAGACAATCCTCGATGGTGACATTCCGAGCATTGCACTGAAGGACAACGCCGGCAGCCTGCGCTTGATCGCTGGTGAGTTTGATGGCCATAAAGGCCCATCGCGGACCTTTACGCCAATCGATGTGTGGGATCTGCGGCTGAACGCCGGCAAGTTGCTGACGCTGGATCTGCACGAGGGGCGCAATACTGCACTGGTGGTGCTCAAGGGTTCGGTGCAGATCAATGGACAGGAATCAGCGGAGCAAGGGCAACTGGCGTTGTTCGAACGCGATGGCCGGCAACTCACACTCCAGGCGAGTCAGGATGCGGTGGTGCTGTTGCTCAGTGGCGAGCCGATCGACGAGCCGATTGTCGGTCACGGGCCGTTCGTGATGAACACCGAGCAGGAAATTCATCAGGCCTTCGCCGACTTCCAGTCCGGGCGCTTTGGCCGGATGCACGGCTGATCCCGCCATTACACTCACCCTGTGGGAGCGGGCCTGCTCGCGAAGGCGTCATGTCAGTCAATGCACCTTTGACTGATCCACCGCTTTCGCGAGCAGGCTCGCTCCCACACTTCGTTTTGTGGTGTTTTCGCGCGGGTGTTCATCCTCTGAAATCAATTGCTCCTACACTGTCCCAATCTGTGCGATCTTCTCGCGATTGGCCCTCGTCGGAGTTGTTTGATGCTGTCTCTGCTGACTGAACACCCGTTGTTTTGCGCATTGATCCTGATCCTCCTCGATCTCGGTCTGTGGCGCCTGATCAGCTCCCATGGCAGTGAATGGAAACTGCTGGTGCGGGTGCTGATTTTCACGTTGTTCAGCATCCTGCTGTTCAACGAAGGCCTCAATCCGATGGAACCTGCGCCATGGGCCGATAACGTGCCGTTGCACCTGGCGGCGACCGGGTTGCAGATCGGATGGTGGCTGTTCGGCGCACGCACCCTGACGGTGTTGATCGGCGCGGTGATGATGCAGCGGGTCGGGCACACCGGGCGGCTATTGCAGGACTTGCTCGGCGCGGTGATTTTCCTCATTGCGATCATTGCCGCGCTGGCTTATGTGCTGGATCTGCCGGTCAAAGGCGTGCTCGCCACCTCCGGCGCCCTGGCGATCATCGTTGGTCTGGCCTTGCAGAGCACGCTCAGCGACGTGTTTTCCGGGATCGTCCTCAACACCACCAAGCCTTATCAGCTAGATGACTGGATTTCCATCGACGGCACCGAAGGCCGGGTCACCGATATCGATTGGCGCGCCACACGCCTGCAAACCAGTCAGGGCAGCATGGCGGTGATTCCCAACTCGCTGGCGGCCAAGGCCAAGATCATCAACTTCAGCCGGCCGAGCAACATGTTCGGCGTCGCGGTCAGCGTACAGGTCAGCCCGCATGCGCGCCCCAACTCGGTGATCGATGCACTGGAGCGGGCGATGCAGGGCTGTCGGCAGTTGCTCGACACACCTGCGCCGAGCGTCGCCCTGAAAAGCTCCGGCAGCAGTGGCGCGGAATACGAAATCAGTGGTTTCGTCGCCTCGATGGGCGAGAAACGGGTGGTGCGCAATCAGCTGTTCGATCTGGCGTATCGGCACTTGCAGGCATCCGGGGTCAATCTGCTGTCGACTGATGAAAGCAGTGCACCGACCAATCTGTCGCGGCCTCGGGCGTTGCTCGACAGCTCGCCGATTTTTTCCACATTGCGTCAGGAAGAAAAAGAAACCTTCAGCCAGAACATGACCCTGCAAAGCTTCCGGGCTGGCGAGACAATCCTTGAGGCGGGGGAGGTCAGCGATCATTTGTTCATTATCGAATCGGGGGTGGTCACGGTGACGTTGACCCGCCATGGAGCGCCGTTCGAATCCGGACGCATGGGCCCCGGCGAGGTCATCGGCGAGGCGGGGATTCTTTCCGATTCCTCGGTGCCGGCGAAGTTTGCCGCGAAGACCTTCTGCGCCCTGTACCGCATCGAGAAGACTTACCTCAAGCCGTGCCTCGACGCCCGTCACGACATCAGCGACGCCATGAAAACCCTGCTCGATTACCGTCTGCACAAGGCGCAATCGCTGACCGAGGAAGCGCCGGTGGTGGTGCCGAAAAAAGGCTTCCTGCAATGGCTGCGTAATCGCGCCTGAGCCTTACGCGTAGCCGGCGAGTTTCTGCTCCAGGTGCAGGCGCACTTGCGGCCATTCGTCGTCGATGATGCTGAACCGGACCGAGTTGCGCTTGCGCCCGTCCGGCATGATCCGTTCGTGGCGGACGATGCCTTCCTGCTGCGCGCCGAGGCGCAGGATCGCTTGGCGTGATTTCTGGTTGTTCTCGTCGGTGGTGAATTGCACACGCACACATTCGAGCTCTTCGAAGGCGTGGCGCAGCAACAGGTATTTGGCTTCGGTGTTGACGAAGGACTTCTGCCAGCTCGCCGAGATCCAGCTGCTGCCGATTTCCAGTTTGCGATTGAGCGGGTCGATCTTCCAGAAGCGCGTCGAGCCGATCACTTCGCCGTTGTCCTTCAAGGTGATTGCAAACGGCAGCACCGTACCGGCATCCCGCCCGTCGAGGGCTTTTTTCAGGTAGCTGTCGACGGTGCTCGCTGACGGCACAACGGTCACGGTGAGATCCCACAGCTCGCCGTCAGCGGAAGCGCGGACCAGCGCATCGGCGTCCGAGTATTGAAGCGGGCGCAGGACAATGCGCTGGCCTTGCAGTGTGGTGTGCATGGAGTACGGCTCTCGACAGTTCGGGCAGACGAGCGCTTATTACGCCGTAGCGGCGATATCCGATGCAACCCGCACAGTGCTCGCAAGGTCACAATTTTCACATGCCAGGGGCAGGAGCCTCAGTCGATGAAAAACCTGCGAATCGCCACGTTCAACGTCAATGGCTTGCGCGCACGGCTGCCGAATCTGCTGAAATGGCTCAAGCGCGAGCAACCAGACATTGTCTGTCTGCAAGAGCTTAAATCGCTCGACAGCGCCTTTCCCGCGGCCGAACTGGAGGCCGCCGGTTACGGCGCGATCTGGCACGGGCAGGCCTCATGGAATGGCGTGGCCATTCTCGCCCGTGACGCGCAACCGCTAGAGAGCCGACGCGGCTTACCTGGCGATCCCGATGACAAGCACAGCCGTTACCTGGAAGCGGCGGTGCATGGCGTATTGGTCGGTTGCCTGTACCTGCCCAACGGCAACCCGCAACCGGGACCGAAATTCGATTACAAACTGGCGTGGTTCGAGCGGTTGATCAGCTACGCAAAAGACCTGCAAAGCAGCGATCACCCCGTGGTGCTGGCCGGTGACTACAATGTCGTGCCCACCGACATGGACATCTACAACACCCGCTCATGGCTCAAGGATGCCTTGCTGCAACCCGAAAGCCGCGAGTGTTATCAACGATTGCTGGACCAGGGCTGGACCGATTCGCTGCGGCATCTGTATCCCGAAGATCGCCTCTACACCTTCTGGGATTACTTCCGCCAACACTGGCAAAGCAATTCCGGCCTGCGCATCGACCATCTGCTGCTTAATCCAGCACTCAGTCCGTACTTGCACGAGGCCGGCGTGGACGCCTGGGTGCGCAACGAAGCCCACGCCAGCGATCATGCGCCGACGTGGATTCGTATCGGTTCAAGGAAAAAACGCTAGAGGCGATTGGTGAAATCAATTGTCGAGAACAGCGCCTGATCCCGTATACATGGCGACCACCAACGCAGTGATCTGCGGCCCCATGCCTAAGGACCGAGCAATGAGTGAGCCACGCCTGACGAATTCGAAGCTGTACCTGCAACGCCTGGGGTTCGACGCACCGCCAGCGCCGACCCTGGAAACCTTACGCCAGTTGCAATTGCGCCATACCGGTGCCTTCCCCTTTGAAAATCTGTCGACCATCAGCGGCGCGCCAGTGCCGATCGATCTTGCCTCGATCGAGCAGAAAGTCCTGCACGATGGCCGTGGCGGTTACTGCTACGAGCTGAACAAGCTGTTTTTTACCTTGCTGCGGGAATTGGGCTTCGACGCTCGGGCGATCAGCGGCCGCGTGGTCATGAATCAACCCGAAGGCACCTGGACGGCACGGACTCACCGCTTGAGCCTGGTAACCCTCGACGGTGTGCGCTACATCACCGACGTCGGCTTCGGCGGCATGGTGCCGACCGCGCCGCTGGTCCTCGACACCGAAGACGAGCAGGCCACCCCGCACGAACCCTATCGCATCGAAAAACAACCCGATGGCTACATGCTGCGCGCCAACGTTGCAGGTGAGTGGCGCTCGATGTACCTGTTCGATCTGCAACGCCAGGAAGACATCGATTACACCATCGGCAACTGGTACGTCTCGACGCATCCAGATTCGCCATTCGCTCAGCGGCTGATGGTTGCGCGTACCGGCGATGGCTGGCGCAAGACATTGAACAACGGCAGCTTTGCCCTCCATCGCATGGGGGCAAGCAGTGAGCGGCGTGAACTGATCCGTGTCGATGAGCTGCTTGAAGTGTTGGCGTCGGAGTTCGACCTGCGCGTTCCGGATCAGCCGTCAGTGCGCCCGGCGCTCGAGCGGCTGATCGTGCCTGTGTGAAGCCTACGGTTTGGCTTCGGGTTCGAGCACCCGGCGGATCTCACCGATGGCTGCCGAAAGTTTTTTTTCCAGGCTCTTGAGGTCGGTGGCGGTGATGCCTTGCTTGAATTGACCGGAATGGGTGGTCGAGTCGACCCGTTCCGGTTTGCCGGTATTGAGCAGTGCCTGGCGCAGGGTGTTGTTGATCACCGTCTGATAACCGAACCCTTCGTTCTCGGCTTGCGTGCGTGCGGCTTCGATGACTGCGTCGTCCAGCATGATGGTGATGCGGGTTTTCCCTTTGTTTGATGCCCCTGCACCGCGTTTGCCCTGAGAGAAGTCATATTCGTCTTTCATCGATCAAGCCTCCTGAAAATATTCGTGACGTTCGCTCGGTGTGGCGAGACGTGCGGAAATAACTCGAACGACATTCACTTCGCGGTAACTGTACGCAACGACCAATAAGCGTCCTTTGCCATCAAGGCCGAGGGTGATCCAGCGTTGTTCATCATGGTCGTTGTCCTCAATCGTGAGCGCGCGTTCGTCGTGGAAGACCGATTCCGTTTCGGCGAGGCTCAGCCCTTTGTGCTTGAGTTTGTTGGCTGCGTTCTTGCTTTTGTCGTACTGAATGTCGAATGACTTCATTATGCATACTTTATATGTATAAAAAACAGCGCGACGGCACCGTCGGTCGCCATGAGCACTTCAGCCTAGTTGTGCATGGACGGCAGACAGAGAGGGATGTGTTGCCGGATTTGTGGGCGATGGAAGCACCGGGGTAGAAGGTTGGGTGGCTACCTATCCATTATGTGACTGATAAGTTGTATACAACTCTATGGACATTTGTCCCGAGTATTGAATACAGTGTGCGCATAACAAAAACCAGGGAACCCCCCACCATGAAAACGCCCCATGTTTCACACCAACGGCCCGAGGACGAAAATCTCGGGGTCGGCGCGAATATGGCTTACGGCCTGCAACATGTTCTGACCATGTATGGCGGTATCGTTGCGGTGCCACTGATCATCGGCCAGGCGGCCGGCCTGTCGCCGGCGGACATCGGTTTGTTGATTGCTGCTTCATTGTTTGCGGGGGGGCTGGCGACACTGCTGCAAACCCTGGGTCTGCCGTTTTTTGGCTGTCAGTTGCCGCTGGTGCAGGGCGTGTCGTTCTCCGGCGTGGCGACCATGGTTGCGATTGTCAGCAGTGGCGGGGAGGGCGGTTTCCAGTCGGTGCTGGGCGCGGTGATTGCAGCCTCGTTGATCGGCTTGTTGATCACTCCGGTGTTCTCGCGAATCACCAAGTTCTTCCCGCCGCTGGTCACCGGCATTGTGATCACCACCATCGGCCTGACGCTGATGCCGGTGGCCGCACGCTGGGCCATGGGCGGCAACAGCCACGCGCCGGACTTCGGCAGCATGCAAAACATCGGTCTGGCGGCGGTGACGCTGGTGCTGGTGCTGCTGCTGAGCAAGGTCGGCAGCTCGACCATCTCGCGTCTGTCGATCCTGTTGGCCATGGTGATCGGCACGGTGCTGGCGGTGTTCCTCGGCATGGCGGACTTCTCCAGCGTCACCACCGGGCCGATGTTCGGCTTCCCGACGCCGTTCCATTTCGGCATGCCGACTTTCCACTTCGCCGCGATTCTGTCGATGTGCATCGTGGTCATGGTGACCCTGGTGGAAACCTCGGCGGACATTCTGGCGGTCGGTGAAATCATCGGCACCAAGGTTGACTCCAAACGTCTGGGCAACGGTCTGCGGGCCGATATGCTGTCGAGCATGTTTGCGCCGATCTTCGGTTCGTTCACGCAAAGCGCCTTCGCCCAGAACGTCGGGCTGGTGGCGGTGACCGGCATCAAGAGTCGTTACGTAGTGGCCACCGGCGGTATCTTCCTGGTGATTCTCGGCCTGCTGCCGTTCATGGGGCGGGTGATTGCGGCAGTGCCGACCTCGGTACTCGGCGGCGCCGGTATCGTGTTGTTCGGTACCGTGGCCGCGAGCGGTATCCGTACGCTGTCGAAGGTGGACTACCGCAACAACGTCAACCTGATCATCGTCGCCACTTCAATCGGTTTCGGCATGATCCCGATTGCCGCACCGAACTTCTACGATCACTTCCCGAGCTGGTTCGCGACCATTTTCCACTCGGGCATCAGTTCGTCGGCGATCATGGCGATCCTGCTCAACCTGGCGTTCAACCATTTCACCGCTGGCAACTCGGACCAGCAGTCGGTGTTTGCGGCAGCGGAAGAGCGGACCCTGCGTTATCGCGATCTGGCAGCGCTGCGTGAAGGCGATTACTTCAGCGACGGCAAACTGCATGACTGCGATGGCAAGGAAGTGCCGGTGATCGAGCCGGATGATCACGACCACGGACATGGCGCGCCGAAAGCGCAGGTGAAAAGCAGCGAACATGTCTGACCGCTGCGTCTGAATAGAAAAGGGCCGATCTGTTAAGCGCAGATCGGCCCTTTTCTTTTGATCTTTTCAAGCGCCCACAAAAAAGCCCCTGAATCTTTCGATTCAGGGGCTTTGCTATTTGGCTCCACAACCTGGACTCGAACCAGGGACCCAATGATTAACAGTCATTTGCTCTACCAACTGAGCTATTGCGGAATTGGTGCGTATGTTACTGATTCAAAAAGAGAAGTCAAGCGTCGATCAGGAAAATAAGTGATTTCGCGGGACGGACGGTGGTTTATCCTCGATTGGCGGTTACCAGAACCGTATCAGAGGTCTACCATGGCTGCCCGGAAGTGGTCACACGCGCTGCCGGCCATTCGCCGAAAAGGTACGCGCCATGAATCACCCAGTCCGCAATTCCTGCAACAGCGAGGTGCTCGCATGAGCATCACTCAGATCAGCCTGCCCAAAGGGGTTGGCCCACACGCCGAAAAACTCTTCGATGCAATCACTCAGGCCAGTACGGCTGAAGAGCTGAACCGCGCCGGCGGCAAGGCTGAAGGATTTGTCCTCGGGCTTGAAAGCACCAAGGCGATCAAAAGCCAGATCGCCGAATCGCTTTACGTCGCCTATGACGATGCTGCCAGTCAGCGCGCGACCGAGCTGGCTTAACTGCCGAAGGTGATGGTGCCGAGCATCAGTTTGGCGTAAGCCGCCGTCGCCGCCAGTTGCACCAGCCACAGGACCAGGCCACCGAGGAAGACGCCGGCGGCAACTTGCAGCACCAGGCTTTTTTCACGTTTGGCCGAAGCACGGGGGATGAAATCATCCAGATCGTCACGGTCAGCGCGCAGGTTGTCGTTTTTCATGTTGTCTCTCATCAGATATCCCGGGTGTACACAAAACCTGTAGGAGTGAGCCTGCTCGCGATAGCGGTGCGTCAGGCAGTGCAGCGTCAACTGATCAGACGCTATCGCGAGCAGGCTCACTCCTACAATTTGGATTTATGTGCAGTCTAGAGGTTATGGGCACGGTTAATCAGGCAAATAAAAACGGGAAGCCCGAAGGCTTCCCGTTTTTCATCACGCGGCGAAATCAGATGACCTGAACGATCGCGTCCGTCACAGCCTTGATGTTGCTCTGGTTCAGCGCAGCCACGCAGATACGGCCGGTGTCCAGGGCGTAGATGCCGAACTCGTTACGCAGGCGATGAACCTGTTCAGTGGTCAGGCCGGAGTAGGAGAACATGCCGCGCTGACGACCGACGAAGCTGAAGTCACGCTGTGGCGCTTTCTCTGCCAGCAGGTTGACCATTTGCTCACGCATGCCGCGAATGCGCAGACGCATTTCCGCCAGCTCGGCCTCCCACTGCGCACGCAGTTCCGGGCTGTTCAACACGGCAGCGACGATGCTTGCGCCATGGGTCGGCGGGTTGGAGTAGTTGGTGCGGATCACGCGTTTGACTTGCGACAGTACGCGGGCGCTTTCTTCTTTCGATTCGCTGATGATCGACAGCGCACCGACGCGCTCGCCGTACAGCGAGAACGACTTGGAGAACGAGCTCGAGACGAAGAAGGTCAGGCCCGATTCAGCGAACAGGCGCACAGCGGCGGCGTCTTCGTCGATGCCATCGCCAAAACCCTGGTACGCCATGTCGAGGAACGGCACGTGACCTTTGGCCTTGACCACTTCCAGCACGTTGTTCCAGTCAGCCGGGCTCAGGTCGACGCCGGTCGGGTTATGGCAGCAAGCGTGCAGAACAACGATCGAGCCGTTCGGCAGGGCGTTGAGGTCTTCGAGCAGGCCGGCACGGTTCACGTCGTGGGTGGCGGCGTCGTAGTAGCGGTAGTTCTGCACCGGGAAACCGGCGGTTTCGAACAGCGCGCGGTGGTTTTCCCAGCTCGGGTCGCTGATTGCCACGACAGCGTTCGGCAGCAGTTGCTTGAGGAAGTCGGCACCGATTTTCAGTGCGCCGGTCCCGCCGACGGCCTGAGTGGTGATGACGCGACCGGCAGCGATCAGCGGCGAGTCGTTCCCGAACAGCAGCTTTTGCACCGCCTGATCGTAGGCGGCGATGCCGTCGATCGGCAGGTAGCCACGGGAAGCGTGCTGAGCAGCGCGAACGGTTTCAGCTTCGATCACGGCGCGCAGAAGTGGAATTCGCCCCTCTTCGTTGCAGTAAACACCCACGCCCAGGTTGACCTTGGTGGTCCGGGTATCGGCGTTGAATGCTTCGTTGAGGCCCAGGATTGGATCGCGGGGTGCCATTTCGACAGCGGAGAACAGGCTCATTATTACGGCGGCTCTGAATGGAGTGTGGAGGGACGTGTCGCGCTCCAGCCGAATGCACTAGAGCGGTGCACAAACGGGGAGCTAGTATAGAGGCCATCACTGAGCAATGGCGACAGGCGAATCGGCTTTTCGGGTAAGTTTTTCCGATTATTTCTTGACCGTTAGTCGATTGACCGTGTCAGAGTCTTTACCGGATGTAGGACGTTTGCCTTGAAAGGTGAGGCAATCGCCACCACATTGAGCACAATCCAGGTTTTTTCTTGCGCGACATCGGTCGTTTGCGGTCGTCCCCGCGGTACTCCGCATTGCTCGGAGCGCCGCGATCCCAGAGGTGTGTATGTCCGAATTCCAGCTAGTCACTCGCTTCGAGCCCGCCGGCGATCAGCCAGAAGCCATCCGCCAATTGGTGGAGGGCATCGAAGCCGGGCTGGCGCACCAGACGCTGCTCGGTGTGACCGGCTCGGGCAAGACCTTCAGCATCGCCAATGTCATCTCGCAGATCCAGCGCCCGACGCTGGTGCTGGCGCCGAACAAGACCCTTGCCGCGCAGCTGTATGGCGAGTTTAAGGCGTTCTTCCCGAACAACGCCGTCGAATATTTCGTTTCCTACTACGACTACTATCAGCCCGAAGCCTACGTGCCGTCGTCCGACACCTTCATCGAGAAGGACGCTTCGATCAATGACCACATCGAACAGATGCGGCTTTCGGCGACCAAAGCGCTGCTCGAGCGCAAGGACGCGATCATCGTCACCACGGTGTCGTGCATCTACGGTCTGGGTAGCCCGGAAACTTATTTGAAGATGGTGCTGCACGTCGATCGCGGCGACAAACTCGATCAGCGTGCATTGCTACGACGGCTGGCCGACCTGCAATACACCCGCAACGATATGGATTTTGCCCGTGCGACCTTCCGCGTACGTGGCGATGTGATCGATATCTACCCGGCGGAATCCGATCTGGAAGCGATCCGCATCGAGCTGTTCGATGACGAAGTCGAGAGCATTTCCGCGTTCGACCCGCTGACCGGCGAAGTCATCCGCAAGATGCCGCGCTTCACCTTCTACCCGAAGAGCCACTATGTGACGCCACGGGAAACCCTGCTCGACGCCATCGAACACATCAAAGTCGAATTGCAGGAGCGCCTCGAATACCTGCGCAGCAACAACAAACTGGTCGAAGCCCAACGTCTGGAGCAGCGCACCCGTTTCGACCTGGAGATGATCCTTGAGCTGGGTTACTGCAACGGCATCGAAAACTACTCGCGCTACCTGTCCGGGCGCCCGGCCGGTGCGGCGCCGCCCACCCTTTACGATTACCTGCCGGCCGATGCCTTGCTGGTGATCGACGAATCCCACGTCAGCGTGCCGCAAGTCGGCGCGATGTATAAAGGCGACCGTTCGCGTAAGGAAACCCTGGTCGAATACGGCTTCCGTCTGCCGTCGGCGCTGGACAACCGGCCGATGCGTTTTGACGAGTGGGAAGGGGTCAGCCCGCAGACCATTTTCGTCTCGGCGACACCGGGCAATTACGAAGCTGAACATGCCGGGCGGGTGGTCGAGCAAGTGGTGCGTCCGACCGGTCTGGTCGACCCGCAAGTCGAAGTGCGTCCAGCGCTGACTCAGGTCGACGATCTACTCTCGGAAATCACCAAGCGGGTGGCGGTCGAGGAGCGCGTGCTGGTCACTACGCTGACCAAGCGCATGGCCGAAGACCTTACGGACTACCTCGCCGACCACGGTGTACGCGTGCGTTATCTGCACTCGGACATCGACACCGTTGAGCGGGTCGAGATTATCCGCGACCTACGCCTCGGCACCTTTGATGTGCTGGTGGGGATCAACCTGTTGCGCGAAGGTCTGGATATGCCGGAAGTGTCGCTGGTGGCGATTCTTGATGCGGACAAGGAAGGCTTCCTGCGTTCCGAGCGTTCGCTGATCCAGACCATCGGCCGGGCGGCGCGGAACCTCAATGGCCGGGCGATTCTGTATGCCGATCGCATGACCGGTTCGATGGAGCGGGCGATTGGCGAGACCGAGCGTCGTCGCGACAAACAGATCGCCTTCAACCTGGAAAACGGCATCACCCCAAGAGGCGTGATCAAGGACGTCGCCGACATCATGGAAGGCGCCACCGTGCCCGGTTCGCGCAGCAAGAAGCGTAAAGGCATGGCCAAGGCTGCCGAGGAAAACGCCAAGTACGAAGCCGAACTGCGCTCGCCGAGCGAGATCACCAAGCGTATTCGTGCGCTGGAAGAGAAGATGTATCAGCTGGCGCGGGATCTGGAGTTTGAAGCGGCAGCGCAGATGCGTGATGAAATCGCCAAATTGCGTGAGCGGCTTTTGGCTGTTTGATGTTCATTGCCTGATCTGGCCCTATCGCTGGCAAGCCAGCTCTCACAGGTTTCTTTGGTGCTTACAAAATTTGTATACACCATCAATCCCTGTGGGAGCTGGCTTGCCAGCGATGGGGTCGGTGCAGGCATCACAAAAGTTAGTGGGCTTCCCCAGCCTTCAGCCCCTGCGGCAATTTTTTGGTCAGCAAGATCGCCAACATACTGATCCCCAGCGCAATCCCGACAAAGTGAAACGCATCGTTATAGGCCATGATCGCCGCCTGCTGATGGACGATCTCACTCAACTTGCCTAACGCCGCCGTATCACTGCCAAACCGATCGCTCATCGACGCCAGGCGCTCCGCCACTTGCGGGTTGGTCGGCACCACCGCCTCACGCAAATAATCGAAGTAAGTCTTGGTCCGCGCATCCAGCAGCGTCGCCAGCAAAGCAATCCCGATCGCACCGCCGAGGTTACGCAGGATGTTGAACAGGCTCGACGCCGACCCCGCGTCCTGCGGCAGGATGTACGCCGTGGCGATCAGCGAAATCGTCACCATGATCAGCGGCTGCCCCAGCGCCCGAATGATCTGGATCTGATTGAATTGCGGCCCGGCGAAATCCGGGTTGAGCACCCCCGAAGAAAAACTCGCCAGCCCGAACAGGCCAAACCCGATCGTGCACAACCATTTCGGCGAGACGAACTTCATCAGTTTCGGCACCAGCGGAATCAGAAACAGCTGCGGCACGCCCATCCACATGATCACTTCGCCAATCTGCAGGGCGTTGTAGTTCTGAATCTGCGCCAGGTACAGCGGCAACAGATAGATCGAGCCATACAACCCGACGCCCATGCCCAGGCTGGAAATGCTCGACAGGCCGAAGTTGCGATTGCGCAGGATGCCAAGGTTGATCAGCGGATTGGGCTTGGAAATCTGCACGATCACAAAGGTAATCAAGCTCACCAGGGCAATGCTGCCGAGGGTCACGATCAGGCTCGATTCGAGCCAGTCCTTGCGGTGGCCTTCTTCGAGAAAAACCTGCAAGCAGCCGAGGCCGATACCCAGCGTGAGAATGCCGGTGTAATCGGTGCTTTTCAGTAGCTCCCAATGCGCTTCTTTCTTCTCCAGCCCATACATCAACCCGGCGATCATGATCAGCCCAGGCGGAATGTTGATATAGAAGATGTATTCCCAGCCCCAGTTTTCCGTGAGCCAGCCGCCCAGCGTCGGGCCGATGGACGGGGCGAACGTCGCGGTCATGGCGAACATCGCCATGCCTTTGGCGCGGTGATGTTCGGGGAGTTTGATCAGCGTCAGGGTGAACGCCAGCGGGATCAGCGCGCCACCGGTAAAGCCTTGCATGGCGCGGAAGACGATCATGCTCTCAAGGCTCCAGGCCATTGAGCACAGCAAGGATGACACCAGAAAACCCAGCGACACCCACACCGCCAGGCGCCGCGCCGAGAGCAACTGCACCAGCCAAGCGGTCAGCGGGATCATGATGATTTCCGCGACCAGATAGGAGGTGGAAATCCACGAGCCTTCTTCCAGCGTCGCCGACAGCGCGCCCTGAATGTCCTTGAGCGAAGAGTTGGTGATCTGGATATCGAGCACCGCCATAAAGGCGCCGAGCATCACGCTCATCACCGCAATCCAGTCCCGCCGGGTCGGTTCGCCGACCGGGCGGATCAGCGAATCACCGGCCATCGTCTGGGGCGTCTTTGATATTCACGGTGGCGGTGACCGACATGCCCGGACGGATCTTGCCGCGTAGCGGGTTATCGGCCTTGAAGGTCAGCTTCACGGGAATCCGCTGCACGACCTTGGTGAAGTTGCCGGTGGCGTTGTCCGGCGGCAGCAGGCTGAACTGCGCGCCGGAGGCGGCGAACAGGCTGTCGACCCGCGCTTCGATCGGCGTATCGCCATAGGCATCAAAGGTCAGCTCGGCTTTCTGCCCGGGCTGCATGTGGCCGATCTGGGTTTCCTTGAAGTTGGCCTGCACCCAGATGTCTTCGTCCGGGACGATCGACAACAGATAGGCGCCGGCCTGCACCACCTGACCACTGCGTGCGGCACGCTGGCCGACGAGGCCGCTGATCGGCGCGTGGATTTCGCTGCGGGTGAGGTTGAGTTCGGCTTGCGCAAGGTCGGCGCGGGCGTTGGCGATCTGCGCGTCGAGGCGTTTGATCTCGGCGCTCAGGGCGTTGACCTGTTGACGCTGACCCTGCGCGTCGGCCTGGGCCTTGGCCACTTGCGAGCGGGCGATGTGGGCGTCGGCGGAGAGGGTGGTCACGCGTTCTTCGGAAACGTAACCGGGCTTGCGCAGGGTTTCCGCCCGCGACAAATCCATTTGCGAGCGGCCAAGCGTCGCTTGCGTGGTCGCCACTTGCGCATCGCTGGCGGCGATCAGGCTCGATTGCTGGGTCAGTTTGCTCTGTGCTTGCAGGCGTTCGGCTTCGCGGGTGGCGAGGGCGGCATTGGCACGATCCACGGCCAGGCGGAAATCATTGGGTTCAAGGCGCACCAGCAACTGGCCTTTTTCCACATGTTGGTTGTCCTGCACCAGCACTTCATCGATGCGCGCGCTCAACTGGCTCGAGACACGGGTGATTTCGCCCTGGACATAGGCGTTGTCGGTGCTTTCATAAAAGCGCCCCTTGAAAAACCAATGGGCGAAAAAGCCCCCGGCGATCAACAGGACCAGAAGCAGGAAGATAAACAGGCGACGCTTGAGTTGGGCAGGCATGGGCAAACTGTAGTCGAGGAATTGTAAGGAAAGTTATCAGCAGGCGAATCTGGCATACAGCCGATAAACGGTAAATGCCATCTGTTGATATTCGGCCATTCACCGCAGTCTATGGGTGTTCCAGCCGCAAACTTGGCTTAAATGCCCTGCCCGCTGGAGCGGGGCGGGTGTCGCCTGTTACCATTCGCCGCTTGATTGTTTTGCTTTTCATTCTTTTCGAGACATGCCATGACCACCGTCCGCACTCGCATCGCG
Source organism: Pseudomonas sp. FW305-7 (assembly GCF_058786735.1). NCBI lineage: Bacteria > Pseudomonadati > Pseudomonadota > Gammaproteobacteria > Pseudomonadales > Pseudomonadaceae > Pseudomonas > Pseudomonas sp. FW305-7. Next base: position 109,666 of record NZ_JBYSZA010000019.1, on the reverse strand, counting down.
CCATCGCCTACCGGGGACCCCCACGTAGGTACCGCTTACATCGCATTGTTCAACTACTGCTTTGCCAAGCAGCATGGCGGTGAGTTCATCCTGCGCATCGAAGACACCGACCAGTTGCGTTCGACTCGCGAGTCCGAACAGCAGATCTTCGACGCCCTGCGCTGGCTCGGTATCGACTGGAGCGAAGGCCCGGACGTTGGCGGTCCGCACGGTCCGTACCGTCAGAGCGAGCGCGGCGACATCTACCAGAAGTACTGCCAGCAACTGGTTGACATGGGCCATGCGTTCCCATGCTTCTGCACCGCTGAAGAACTGGACCAGATGCGCGCCGAGCAAATGGCTCGCGGCGAAACACCACGCTACGACGGCCGCGCGCTGTTGTTGTCGAAGGAAGAAGTCGCAGCCCGTCTGGCTGCCGGCGAACCGCACGTAATCCGCATGAAAGTGCCGAGCGAAGGCGTTTGCGTGGTGCCGGACATGCTGCGTGGCGATGTCGAGATCCCGTGGGATCGCATGGACATGCAAGTGCTGATGAAGACCGACGGTCTGCCGACGTACTTCCTCGCCAACGTGGTCGACGACCACTTGATGGGCATCACCCACGTTCTGCGTGGCGAAGAATGGCTGCCGTCGGCGCCGAAACTGATTCTGCTGTACGAATACTTCGGTTGGGAGCAACCGGAGCTGTGTTACATGCCGCTGCTGCGTAACCCGGACAAGAGCAAGCTGTCCAAGCGCAAGAACCCGACATCGGTGACGTTCTACGAGCGCATGGGCTTCATGCCGGAAGCGATGCTCAACTACCTGGGCCGCATGGGCTGGTCGATGCCGGACGAGCGCGAGAAGTTCTCCCTGCAGGAAATGGTCGACAACTTCGACCTCAAGCGCGTGTCCCTCGGCGGGCCGATCTTCGACATCGAGAAGCTGTCGTGGCTCAACGGCCAGTGGCTGCGTGATCTGCCGGTGGAAGAGTTCGCCAGCCGTTTGCAGACCTGGGCGTTGAACCCGGAATACATGATGAAGATCGCGCCGCTGGTGCAGGGTCGTGTTGAAACCTTCAGTCAGGTTGCACCGCTGGGCGGTTTCTTCTTCGCCGGTGGCGTCAATCCGGATGCCAAGCTGTTCGAGTCGAAAAAGCTCTCGGGCGATCAGGTGCGTCAGTTGATGCAATTGATTCTGTGGAAGCTGGAAAGCCTGCGTCAGTGGGAAAAAGACAACATCACCGGCACGATTCAGGCGGTGGTCGAATCCCTCGAGCTGAAACTGCGTGATGCGATGCCGCTGATGTTTGCCGCGATTACCGGGCAGGCGAGTTCGGTGTCGGTGCTCGATGCCATGGAAATCATCGGCCCGGACCTGACCCGTTTCCGTCTGCGTCAGGCGATTGACCTCTTGGGCGGCGTGTCGAAGAAAGAAAACAAAGAGTGGGAAAAGCTGCTGGGCGCTATCGCTTAAGCACGCCTGACTTTGTAGGAACAACCGAAGGCCGGGATCGTTTGATTCCGGCCTTCGGCGTTTTTCCCCCGGATTTTCGGGGGGAGGGCGGTAAGTGATTGTTATGTCGGCAAAAAACTTTGAAATATTTTAAAAATAAGTTTGACAGCCCTCCGATACGCCCTTAAGATTCGCCCCGTCCTCAGCGATGACATCAACGATGAGGGGCTATAGCTCAGCTGGGAGAGCGCTTGCATGGCATGCAAGAGGTCGACGGTTCGATCCCGTCTAGCTCCACCAATTTACACTTCGAAGCCTGGCCACACCGGCTTCGAAGCGATCAACACTCAGCGTTGATCAGTTGTATAGAAGGGTTTGCGTCCCCTTCGTCTAGTGGCCTAGGACACCGCCCTTTCACGGCGGTAACAGGGGTTCGAGTCCCCTAGGGGACGCCAGTTTTACAGAAGCGATGTTGCAAGATGTCGCTCCGCCGCGAGGCGAAAAATCCGGGGCTATAGCTCAGCTGGGAGAGCGCCTGCATGGCATGCAGGAGGTCAGCGGTTCGATCCCGCTTAGCTCCACCAATTTTACAAGTTCAAGGTCTGGCCACACCGGCCTTGAATCGATCAGATCTCAGCACTGATCAGTTGTATAGAAGGGTTTGTGTCCCCTTCGTCTAGTGGCCTAGGACACCGCCCTTTCACGGCGGTAACAGGGGTTCGAGTCCCCTAGGGGACGCCACGATTACCCGCTCTGCGGGATTTTATAAGGGTCATTCAATTATTGAATGGCCCTTTTGTTTGTCTGGCGTTTGGCCAACTCTCCTTTTTCCTTACACTGTGCTTCAGACCAGCGGTCATATCCTTGACTTGCAGAATATTATTATGCGAATAATATTCTAGTCGTAATATTCGGAGGCAACGATGAACGATAAAAAAGCTCAAACCCGCGAACGCATCCTCAAGGCTGCCAGCGCCGCACTGATTCAGCGCGGCCCGGCAGACCCTAGCGTGGGCGAAGTGATGGGCGCGGCCGGCCTGACCGTCGGTGGCTTCTACGCGCACTTCGAAAGCAAGGACGCGATGATGCTCGAAGCGTTCAAGCAATTGCTGGGGCGCCGCCGCGACCTGATTGCCGACATGGATGCCGAACTGACTGGCGAAGAACGTCGCGCGCTGGTCGCAGCGTTCTACCTGTCGCGCAAGCACCGCGATTCCAGTGACGCGGCGTGCCCGATTCCGGCGTCCATCGGTGAGCTGGGTCGCTTGCCGGACTCGTTCCGAATCGCGCTCAACGAACACCTGGAATTGATGATTGCGCAGTTGGCCTCCAGCCCTGAGGACACCGACAAAGCCCTGGCCGACGTGGCCTTGATGGTGGGTGGTCTGGCCCTCGCAAGAGCGCTTGGCCCTGGAGATTTGTCCGATCGATTGCTGCGCGCTGCCAAGTCGGCGGTGCGTTGACCTGAAGGCAACACGCCTGAGGAGAGAGCGATGAACACGTTGAAGTGGATTCGTGGCGTAAATGGCACCTTGGGCTGGATTGCACCGAAACAGGTAGCAAGCAAAATGCGTCTGGCGTTCATGACGCCGCGTGCTTTGCCGCTGCGGGATTGGGAGTTGCCATTACTGGCCAATTCCGAACGGATCACCTTGCGTTTTGGTTTATCGGCGCTGCGCTGGGGGCAAGGCCCGACGGTGCTGCTGATGCACGGTTGGGAAGGGCGGCCAACCCAATTCGCTGCATTGATCACCGCGCTGGTTGAAGCGGGCTACACCGTCGTCGCACTCGATGGCCCGGCCCACGGTCGGTCGCCGGGGCGTGAAGCCAACGTTGTACTGTTCGCCCGCGCCATGCTCGAAGCCGCCGCCGAACTGCCGCCGTTGCAAGCCGTCATCGGCCACTCCATGGGCGGCGCCAGTGCGATGCTCGCCGTGCAGTTGGGCCTGCGCACCGAAACCCTCGTCAGCATTGCCGCTCCTGCTCGCATCCTCGGTGTGCTGCGAGGTTTTGCTCGTTACGTGGGGATGCCGCCACGAGCGCGTTCCGCTTTCATCCGTCAGGTCGAACAGGATGTCGGCATGCGCGCTGCCACCCTCGATGTAGCCCACTATCAACTGGACATGCCCGGTCTGATCGTGCACGCCGAGGACGACAATTTCGTCTCAGTCAAAGAATCGCAACTGATCCACGAATCCTGGTTCGACAGCCGTTTGCTGCGCCTCGAAAGCGGTGGTCATCAGCGCGTGCTGGCCGACCCTCGGGTGATTGATGGCGTGTTATCACTGCTGGCGGGCCGCAGCCTTCAGGCGCGCCAATCGGCGTGAGCTCCGTTACACTGCCCCGGTTGAATAAATTGACCGGGAGTGGGGCATGGGCTGGGATCGGGCAACGCCGTTTACCATTGATCTGCAAGTGGGCGCCGAGGACATCGACGGGCTGGGCCACGCGAACAACGCGGTCTATGTGACCTGGCTCGAACGCTGCGCCTGGCGTCATTCGCAGCGTCTGGGGCTGGATCTGGTCGAGTACCGGCGCCTGGACCGGGCGATGGCGGTGGTGCGCCACGAGATCGATTATCTGGCCGCTGCCTATGAAGGCGACGAACTGCAGTTGGCGACCTGGATCGTCGATTGGGACCAGCGCCTGAAAATGACCCGGCATTTCCAGCTAAAGCGTCCAAGCGATAACACCACACTGCTGCGCGCCCAGACCACGTTTGTCTGCATTGAATTGTCCACCGGCAAACCCAAGCGCATGCCGGCCGAGTTCATCGAAGGCTACGGCCCGGCGATCCAGCCCTCAGAATCAGTCCAAATCTAAACTGTAGGAGCGAGCCTGCTCGCGATTGCGCTATGTCAGCCGATGCACATGTGACTGAAGCACCGCGATCGCGAGCAGGCTCGCTCCCACAAGGTTTCTGCGATTTCTTGCGATATCCAGTAAACTGCCGCACGTTTTTTCCTTAAGTAGTGTTTTCCCCATGCAAATTGCTCTGGCGCCCATGGAAGGGTTGGTCGACGACATCCTGCGCGACGTGCTGACCCGCGTTGGCGGCATCGACTGGTGCGTCACTGAATTCATTCGGGTCAACGACCAGTTGCTCACCCCGGCCTACTTCCACAAGTTCGGTCCGGAGCTGCTCAACGGCGCGCGCACCCGTTCCGGCGTGCCGCTGCGCGTGCAATTGTTGGGTTCTGACCCGGTATGTCTGGCGGAAAACGCGGCGCTGGCCTGCGAGCTCGGTTCCGAAGTGATCGACCTCAACTTCGGCTGCCCGGCCAAGACCGTGAACAAGTCCCGTGGCGGTGCAGTGCTGCTCAAGGAGCCTGAACTGCTCAACCAGATCGTCGAGCACGTGCGTCGTGCCGTACCTGCGCATATTCCCGTCACTGCCAAGATGCGCCTGGGCTTCGACAGCCCGGACGGTTCGCTGGTCTGTGCGACGGCACTGGCCGAGGGCGGCGCCGAACACATCGTGGTTCACGCCCGAACCAAAATGGATGGCTACAAGCCGCCGGCGCACTGGGAGTGGATCCCGCGGGTGCAGGACGTGGTCAAGGTGCCAGTGTTCGCCAACGGCGATATCTGGAGCGTCGAAGACTGGCGCCGTTGCCGCGAAATCAGCGGCGTGGAAGACATCATGCTCGGTCGCGGTCTGGTCTCGCGCCCGGATCTGGCCAAACAAATCGCTGCCGCACGCGCCGGTGAAGAGGTCGTGGAAATGACCTGGACCGAGCTGCTGCCGCTGATCCAGGACTTCTGGCTACAGGCCAAAGCGCAGATGACTGCGCGCCAATCGCCGGGTCGTTTGAAGCAATGGCTGGCCATGCTGACGCGCAATTATCCCGAAGCCACCGAGCTGTTCACCGTCCTGCGCCGCGAGACGGAACCTGATCAAGTCTCGCGTTTGCTTGGTCTGCCGGTCGCCGAAGCGGCCTGAAAAAAATCTGCAAATAATCTCTTGAAATCATTTCAGCGGTCCCTATCTAAGGGTTACGCGATGCCGAATTCGGGTCGCGGAGACATAAAACCTTGCTGATTGTTTTCAGGAGATTTGAACCATGAGTACTGCATTTTCCCTCGCGCCATTGTTCCGTTCCTCGGTAGGTTTCGACCGTTTCAACGATCTGTTCGAAACCGCCCTGCGCAATGAGCCAGGCAGCACCTATCCACCCTACAACGTTGAAAAACACGGCGACGACCAATACCGCATCGTCGTGGCGGCAGCCGGTTTCCAGGAAGAAGACCTGGAGCTGCAAGTCGAGAAGGGTGTGCTGACCATCAGTGGCGGCAAGCGTGATGCCAACGAAGGCGTAACCTTCCTGCACCAGGGCATTGCCCAGCGTGCGTTCAAGCTGTCCTTCCGTCTGGCCGATCACATCGAAATCAAGGCCGCCGGCCTGAGCAACGGTCTGCTGAGCATCGACCTGTTGCGGGTGATCCCGGAAGAAGCGAAAGCCAAACGCATCCCGATCAACGGGACGCAGCAACCGGTTCTGCAGCATTGATCACAGGCAGATACACAATCGTCTGATCAAGCGCTGAGCCGCTGAATGAAGGCCCCGATACGTCGGGGCCTTTTTTATGCGCGCAGGAAAACCGCACGCACTGTTTGCCGCTGCGGCTACGGCTCTTTACAATCCGCGCCAACAAGGCCGGCACTCTCTCATTTCCGCTGGCCCGGAGCCTTTGTTCATGGACGAAATGGAACAGCGCTGGCTATACGCGCTTTCTGCGCCTTTGGTCGCCCTCAATCCCGATGCCGACTACGCCGCCCCCACTTACTGCTTCGACCTCAAACACGTCGATGTCGAAGGCGGCTGGGGCATTACCACGCGCGCGCAATTGCTCGACATGTTGAGCACGGCCGACACCGGGCACGCGACCTCTTTGAACGAAGCCTACCGACAGTGGGAACGTTGTCTGCCGTCTGAATGGCAAGCCCTGCTAGACACGCTGGATACCCGCCAACGCGCTTTTTATGAGTTGGCCAGCCGTACGTTCGGCGAGTGTGGCTCTGGCGGTATTCGCGCCTGGGACATTGGCCGAATGGGCTTTCTGCTGCGCTCGGCGGTGCTGCACGGCTGGATCGATCTCACCGAAAGTCTCTGGCTGCACGGCCGCATGGCGGCGCGTGCGCGGTACTACTACGACAGTTGGACGAGTTACCTGAATGGCTTCGTCCTCGGCAAAGCCTTCTGGCATTGCCTGGGCAACAAAGATGAGGAACTTGCCCACGAATACGATCGGCAAGGCGACTACATCGGCACCACGGTGGTCATCAGAAAGCTTGATCGCGATGCCCGCGAATTCTTTGCCCAGTTGCCCTGGGACATGCCCTTGCATCTGCCTGAAAGGCCCGACTCATTAGGGGAGTTCGACTGGTCATGAGCTGCTGGATTCGCTTGGGTATCGAGCCCACCAAAGACAATGACGTCATTCGCGGCGCCTATCGCGCGCGCTTGCCGCAACATCATCCTGAAACCGATCCGGAAGGATTTCAGGCATTGCGCGAAGCGTACGAGCTAGCAATGCGTTTCGCCCGTGAGCAGCCGGACGAGGCAGGCGAACCAGTCGATGACGAGGCGAGTCCTGCCGACCAGACATTGGCAGATTTCGAAGCGCTGCTGATCGATCCGACACGTCGCTTCAGTCCTGCAGCCTGGCAGGCATTCAACCTTGAGTTGGATCGCCTGCCTCTGGACGTGTTGGACGATGTTTGCTGGCCATTGTTGCGTGAGTTGCTCGACGCGGGACCGATTTCCCACGCCTGCGCACGCTTGTTGGCACAGCGCCTGGGCTGGGCGAGCCGGATGCTCGATCTGGCTTTCGACAGCGCCCGACATGTCGATGAGTTCTTGAAGCGGATAGCCGCACCGGACCCGTTCGACACGTCGTTGATGTGCCATTGGCCCGTCGTCGCGCAGTTGGAAGCGCTCTGGTATGTGCGCACGCTGAATCATCTTCACCATAACGCTTCGCTCGACGATTTCCGCTATTTCGCCAGCCTGCACACCTGTATCCCGCTGCCTGCCGATGATGCGCTGGTGCAACGTCTGGCGATCCAGTTCAGTCAGGCAGGCATTGCCAGTAAAGACTTTCTCGACATCATCAGTGAGCAGCATCGGCTGGCGCCGGACGACGTTGACTGGCTTTATCTGCTGGCCTGTCAGCGCAGTGCGCTGGGCATGGAAGAGTTGGCGCTTCAGGCCTGGGTGCAACTCTGGCGAGAGCATCACCATCCCAAGGCCGCCACTTGGTTGCTGGATCTGTGCGCGCGTCATCAACCACAGCGCTTGCCGCTGCTGATCCAGGCGTTTGATCGTCTGGAAAACTTCCGCGACTGGTCCGCTGACCTCAGTGATGTCACCCAGGAATATGGCAGTCCTTCGCAGCGTCCGGAAACCTTGGGGCGCTGGTTTCGCGCGCGGCAGCTGGACTTGCAGGGCATCGCCGATGCCTTTGTCGAGTGGCGCATCAGCGGTGACGAACTACCTTTGCTGGCGTGGCTGATTATTGCCAGCGACGACCCGGCACTTCAGGTGCTGTACCAGCACGCCTGGGCTTTGCACCGCGGCGATGTGCCCTTGCTGCAACGCGTCATGGATGCGCCAGAGGCTCCTGAGATTCTTGATCAGCTGGTGCTGGAAGGCTTCAAGTACCAAGCCGATCAACAGATCTGCTGGTTGACCCAAGCCCCCATTCCGCGTGCCTTGCATGCGTTTCTGACCAGCGAAGAATCGGCGCAGCTGCCGCCGGAACTGCATAAGGGCGAGCCGCTGGAGCTCAGCCTGCTGTGGATGCGCCGTTTGCGAGCCTATGACACGCGGTCGCTGGCCCGGCTGGACGAAGCATTCAGTCTGAGCAAGCGCGACGTCGTGCTCGATGGCTTGAAGCTGCAAGCGCAGTTGGCCGAGCAAGGCATGCTACTGCCGGCCATCGATAACCCTGACGCCGTCTGGGAATGGCATCGTCAGGCGCTGTACTTGCTGGCGACCCTCGACGAGCCGACACGTTGGCTGGGTGCGCAATCGGCGCACTGCATTGATTCGATGAGCGTTGCGCGTGAGCATCCATTGGCGCGTTTGCAGCCGCTGCTGTGTCGATTGAATCGCGAGCAGGGCAGCGCCAGTGGCCTGCTGGGCTGGCTGCAAGCAGCCGACCCGGTGCATGCCTTGCTCGCGCGTAAACTGTTCAGCGTCCAGGAAGCGCTCGACAGCGCAAGGCTGTTGAGCAATGACCGTTTGTACGAGTGCATGCGCAGCGACATCAGCCGTTTCAATGAGGATTTGCTCGGTCGCATGCTGTTGGCTGGGGTGCTGTATCACGATCCGCTGCTCAATGCGCAACAGCGCAAATACCTGCTTGAGAGCATCACCGAAGTCGTCAATCCACAGGATTGGTTCGACGGATTCCGCCACAGTCTGATCAAAGGTGAACCCACACGCCCGCCGCGTGAGGTGCTGGAGGATGACGGCGTTGATTACACCGACGCGTTTTACCTGGCGCTGGATGTGCTCAAGGATATGGCGCGTTACGGTAGCGCCGGGGTGCCGCGCCAGAAAATCCTGATGCGCATGCAGCAGGCCAAGGACAACACGCACAATGGCCTCGGCTTACGCTTTGCCTTTAGTGCATTACTGTCGTGGTCAGAGCGTTTGCTGTTGGCCAAGGCTGACACTCGGCCGACGCCTGCAACCGCGTTCTGGCGTCTTGGCACACGACTGGGGCGCGAGGCATTTATCGGTCAGGTGATTGGTATCGTGCTGCTTACGCCATTGCTGGCCTTGTTCAGTGGCTCGATGTTTTCCGCTTTCGTGGTATTGGCAGTGGCGCTGATGTTGATGCTCAGTGCCATTCTGAGGCGTCTGCACGACATGGGCCGAGGTGTTGCAAGCTTTCTGATTCTGGCCGGCCTGACCCCGGTCTTGCCATTTCTGCCGCTGGTGCTGTTCGGCTTTCCCGGTGAGAAGTTGCCCAACCGCTACGGTGTACCACCGGACAGTGATCGAGAAGACACGTTATCCGGTGGTTTGCAGGCCGCGTTGCGTCGACTCAACGGCTAGAGACGCAGCTCATCCAGAACTTTGTTGAGTTGTGAACGGTGGCTGGCGATTTCTTCCGATCGCTGACCACCCAGCACCGAGGTGAAACTGTCCAGCCACTCGGCGATACGCTGCCGGTCGTCGCCGAGGCTTTGCATCCACGCACGTTCCAGTCGCGCCAGCAGGGTGCGGTTGGGCAGGGCATCGCGGGGGTGTATTTTCAGGCTGGTCAGGCGTTCATGGCTGGCCTGGCGGGATTGCTCGTCAAGCCCGGTAGGGCTGCGGTCGATGCTGTGGCTATGGCGTTCGCCGGTTTCCAGTAACGTGACGTCGACTTCGAGCAAACCATTGATGTCGTAACTGAAGCGCACGTCCAGCGCCTGGATGTGATCGGTGGGTGTCAGCGTGACATCGAAGGCGTCGATGAAAATGTTGTCGCGCACCCACGGCCGTTCACCCTGATAAACCGCAATGCGGATGAACTCCTGCCTAGGCGAGGTCGTGTGGTAGCGCTCCACGCGTGACGTCGGAATGATGGTGTTGCGTTCGATGATGGGTGAGAACGCGCCTTTGATGTCATCGCCGCGCATGGTCGAAATCCCCAGCGTGTACGGGCAGACATCGGTCAGGATCAGTTCTTCTACCGCGCCATCGCGGGCCTTGCACGCCGCTTGCGTCGCCGCACCAAGCGCAACAATCGTGTCCGGATCAAGATGACGGTAAGGCAGGCGCCCGAACAGCGTGGCGACCAATTGCTGCACCGCCGGCATCCGCGTGGCGCCACCCACTAGCACCAGACTGTCGAGGTCGCGTGGCTTGAGCCGGGCATCGCGCAGGGCCTGTTCGATCGGTGCGCGCAAACGGCCAAGCAGCGGTTCCCAGATTTTCACCGCAGCGGCTTCGTCCAGCGACCACTCGAATGTCTGCTCGGCATGTCGCCAGCTCAGTTGCTGTCTGCCTTCGCCCAGTTTGCACTTGAGCTGCTCCAGCGCATCGCCAAGGCTGGCCATGGCTTGCGCGTCGACCGTTGCAGGGGTCAGTTGCCAGTCCTTGAGGCAGGCTTGCAGCAACGCGGCGGTGAAGTCTTCGCCACCGAGAAAATTGTCGCCGGTGGACGCATGCACCTCGATCAGCGGCAGCGCGTATTCCAGCACCGTGACATCGAAGGTGCCGCCGCCCAGATCGAAGATCAGCGTGCGTTCGAATTTCTGTTCATGCAGCCCATAAGCCATGGCCGCGGCGGTCGGCTCGTTGATCAGGCGCGTGACGGACAGTCCGGCCAGTTCAGCGGCAAACATTGTGCGTTTGCGTTGCTCGTCACTGAAATACGCCGGTACGGAAATCACCGCTTCCGAGACGGGGTGGCCAAGAAAAGCTTCGGCGTCCTGCTTGAGTGAGCCGAGCACCAGCGCCGAAAGCTCCTCGGGGCTGAACTGACGACTGCCGAGTTCGACTTGTTTATCACTGCCCATAAACCGCTTGAAGGCCGCAGCGCTGCGCTCCGGGTGTGTGGTCAGGCGGGCGCGGGCGGCTTTGCCCACCAGAATCGTGTCGTCTTCGTCGAGGCTGACCACCGACGGGGTCAACACATCGCCGAGGGCGTTGGGAATCAACCGCGCCTGACCGTCCTGCCAGACGGCGATCAAGCTGTTGGTGGTGCCAAGGTCGATGCCCAGCAGGGCCGGGCGGGGAAGGGTTGCATCCTGCATGACTGATCTCGAAACGGCGCAAAAAAAGCGACCCTACAGGTTGCCGCCAACCCTGGCAATTGCGCGGTTGTTGCAAATTGGGCGCGTCAGGGCAGCAGTTTTTTCAAGTCCTCCAGCGGCAAGGGCCGACTGTGCAGATAACCCTGATACAAGTGGCAACCCAGGCCTTGCAGGAACGCCAGTTGCTCCGGCGTCTCCACGCCTTCGGCAATCACTTCGAGTTCGAGGCTGCGGGCCATGGCGACAATGGCGCGGATGATCTCCGCGTCGTTCGGGTCGGTCGTTGCATCGCGGATGAACGACTGGTCGATTTTCAGCGTGTCCACCGGCAAGCGCTTGAGGTAGGTCAACGACGAATAACCGGTGCCGAAATCGTCCATGGCGAAGCTCACGCCGAGTTTTTTCAAGCGGCGCATTTTGCTGATGGTGTCTTCCAGATTCTGAATGACGATGCCTTCGGTGATTTCCAGTTTCAGCAGCGTGCAGGGCAGGCCGTGGCTGATCATGCTGTGTTCGATGCGTTCGACGAAGTCGTTTTGGCGGAACTGGCGTGGGCTGATATTCACGCACAGGCTGAAGTCGAAAGGGTTGATCAGGTCTGTGGCGATCAGTTGTTTGAACGCCTCGCAGGCTTCGTCGAGGATCCAGGTGCCCACTTCCAGAATCAGGCCGCTGTCTTCCAGCACCTTGATGAACTCGGTCGGCGATTGTGCACCGAGCTCCGGGTGATTCCAGCGCACCAAGGCTTCGGCGCCGATGATGCGGTTGTCCCGTGCGTCGACCTGTGGCTGGAAATGCACCTTGAATTCGCCACGAGACAAGGCCAGGCGCAAGTCGGTCTCCATGCGCAGCCGTTCGCTGGCCGCTTTCTGCATAGTGTTGTGGTACATCTGCGTGGTGTTGCGCCCGGAATCCTTGGCCCGGTACAGGGCGATGTCGGCACGCTTGAGCAGGTCGGTCGGGGTTGAGCCGTGGTCGGGAATCAGTGCCACGCCGATGCTCGGCGTCACTTGCAGGCGTTGACCGTCAAGGAACATCGGCTCCGAAAGCAATTCACGGATGGTGTCGGCCAGTTCGCGCACCTGCGCGCTGACTTCGTTGCGCGAGCCTTCCAGGCCGCTGAGCAGCACCACGAACTCATCGCCGCCCAGACGTGCGACCGTGTCTTCCATGCGCACGCTGGCTTCGAGCCGAGCGGTGATGATCTTCAGCACCGTGTCACCGACCGGGTGGCCAAGCGAGTCGTTGATGTGTTTGAAATGGTCGAGGTCAAGAAACAGCAGCGCACCGCGCAGGTTGTGGCGCTTGAGCAGGGCGATCTGCTGGCTCAGGCGATCCATCAGCAGCGCACGGTTGGGCAGGTTGGTCAGCGGGTCGTGGTAGGCCAGATGGCGAATCTGTGCTTCGGCGTTTTTCAGCAGGCTGACGTCGCGGGCGGTCAGTAGCAGACATGCCGTTTCATTCAGGGTGATCGGTTCGACCGACACTTCCAGCGTCAGCAATTCCCCGCGCTTGTTGCGCCCGAGCATTTCCTGATGGTGCACGCGGCCCTTGATCTGCAGTTCGGCCAGCAGCGCAGAACGTTGTTTCTCCTCGGCCCAGATGCCGACCTGATACACGGTTTTGCCGACCACCTCATCGGCGCGATAGCCGGTAAGGCGACAGAAACCGTCGTTGACCTCCAGATAGCGTCCGGTATCGCGTTCGGTGATGGTGATTGCGTCCGGGCTTGAGTGAAACGCCTTGGCGAACTTCTCCTCGCTGGCCTTGAGGGCGGCCTCCGAGCGTTGCTGCTGCGTGATGTCGCGCAGAGTGGTGACAATGCAGGGCTGATTGCCGACGCTGATCTGCCGGCTGGAAATCACGCAGGTCAGCGACTGGCCGTCCTTGTGCTGAACAATAATCGCAACATTGCTCAGGCCCTGTTCACGGATCACCCGTTCGATGCGTTGCAGGCTTTTCGCCGAGGCGTCCCACAGACCGATGTCTTCGGCGGTGCGGCCGATCACGTCGGCGGCGCTCCAGCCGAAAGTCTGGGTGAAGCTTGAGTTGATTTCGATGAATTCGCCGCTGTCCTGCCGTGTCACGCAGATCGGGTCGGGGCTGACCTGGAACAGCGTGGCAAATTTCTCTTCGGACGCCACCAGCCGCTGTTCGCGCTCGACCTGATCGGTGATGTCCAACAGCGTGCCGGCCATGCGCAGCGGCGCACCGTTGTCGTCGCGATAGAGGCGTGCACGGCTTTCCAGATAGCGTGAGCTGCCGTCCGGCAGTTGCACGCGATACGTCAGTTGGTAATTGCCCGCCGGGCCTTCGCGCAGGCTGCGATAGGCGTCGCGCATGCTGTCGCGCTCTTCGCCGGGCACGCCTTCGAAAAACTCGTCGAACGATTCATGAAACGGTATCGGCTCCAGCCCGTGCAATTGCGCGGCGCGCGCCGAGCCATAGAGCATGCCGCTGGGGATGTGCCAGTCCCAGGTGCCCAGCTGCGCCGAATCCAGCGCGAGATCGAGGCGTTCCTGGCTGTCTTTCAGGGCGTGTTCGGCGGCTTTGCGCTCGGTGGTGTCGAGGAAGGTGCTGAGCAGATACGGCTGGCCTTCGAGCTCGACTTTCTGGGCGCTGAGAATGCCGTCGTGAATCTGCCCGTTACTCTCACGAAACTGCACTTCCATGCTGACCAGTTCGCCCTTGGCCTTGGTTTTCTTGACCAGTTCGGCGCGTTGCTCGGGGTGCACCCACAGGCCCAGCTCCAGAGTGGTGCGACCAATCGCGCTCTGCACCGGCCAGCCGAACAGGCTTTCAAAATACTGGTTGGCCTCGCTGATCAGGCCGTCTTCCTGGCGGGTGAGCAAGACCATGTTCGGGCACAGGTGAAACAGGGTGGCGAAACGTTTCTCCGAGCTGCTCAGGGCCTGTTCGCGTTGACGCTGGTGGGTGATTTCGCGAATCACCCCGATCATTCGGGGGCGGCCGTTTTTGTCCGGAAGCAGGCTGCCGTTGATCTCCAGCCAATGCAGGCTGCCATCGGGCCAGCGGATGCGGTGGTGCATCGCCTGTTCCAGCGGCGCACCGGCAATCACCGCATGGAAGGCGCGGACGGTTTTCGCGCGGTCTTCGGGCGGCAGCAAATCGAGGTATTCAAGATCTTCCGGCAGTGGCTGGCGCGGATCGAAGCCGAACAACGCCTGGGTGCCCCGTGACCAACTGATCTGCCCGCGCTCGATGTCCCAATACCAGGCGCCGAGCCGAGCGCCGTTGAGCGCGGCGAGTAATTGCGGCGCGCTCTCCCAGCTCTGCTCGGAACGTCGCGGGTCAATGGCTTGAATGCGCGGCATCGGCGGAATTCGGTCAACAGATTTCGGCATCGTTAACAGGCCTTGAGCGGTGGTGGCATTTTAGGCACAGGGACAGCGGCTCTATAGGAGTAGCACAAGTTAGCCCAGAGTCCCTGGCAGATCGATTTGAGCTTCCAGCAAGGCCATAAATGCTCTTGCCGCATTCGATAGCGTCCGTTCGGTGTGCACGATATAGCCTAGCTGGCGACTGAGCTGTATGCCCGGCAAAGCGATGCTTGCCACCTGATCATCGAGCATGGTGCGCGGTAACACGCTCCAGGCCAGGCCGATGGAGACCATCATCTTGATGGTTTCCAGATAGTTGGTGCTCATGGCGATGTTCGGCGTCAGCCCCTGGGCCTCGAACAATCGTTGGACAATATGGTGTGTAAATGTGTTGCCGCCGGGGAAAACCGCCGGATGACCGGCAATGTCCGCCAGACTGACGGCGCCATTGCTGATCAGCGAATGCTCGGGGGCGACCACGAAATCCAGCGGGTCGTCCCAGACCGGCGTGGCTTTGACCAGCGTGTGCGGCTCCGGCGCCAGGGTAATGACCGCCAGCTCCGCACGGCCATGGAGAATTTCCTCGTAGGCCACTTCCGAATCGAGGAACTGAATATCCAGCGCGACTTGTGGGTAGCGGCGGGTGAATTCCCTTAATAACGGTGGCAAACGGTGCAGGCCGATGTGGTGACTGGTGGCCAGCGTCAGCCGGCCGCTGACTTCACCGGTCAGATTGGTCAGTGCCCGACGGGTGTCGTCCAGAACATTGAGAATCTGATAAGCCCGCGGCAGCAGGGCGCGGCCGGCTTCGGTCAGGCCGACTTCACGACCGAGGCGATCGAACAGTCGCACCTTCAGTTGTTGCTCCAGTCCGGCAATGCGCTTGCTGATGGCCGGTTGCGTCAGGTGCAGCCGTTCGCCGGCGCCGGAGAAGCTGCCGGTCTCGGCAATCGCGATAAAAGCGTTGAGGTTGGCCAGATCCATGGTTGTATTCCAGTTGGTTATCCAAAGCATAAAAAATATGAATTTGAGTTATTTAATCTAACCCCATAGGATCGGCCTCACAAGCCAAAGGGTTATTGATAAGCCCAGGGCATAGAAACAAGCTGATGAGGAACCGTCTGATGGCCGGCAAAACGCTCTACGACAAGCTCTGGGATTCGCATTTGGTCAAGCAGCGCGACGATGGCTCGGCGCTGATCTACATCGATCGTCACATCATCCACGAAGTGACCTCGCCGCAAGCCTTCGAAGGCCTGCGTCTGGCCGGGCGCAAGCCTTGGCGCATCGATGCCAACATCGCGACCCCGGACCACAACGTACCGACCACGCCAGAGCGCAAGGGCGGCATCGAAGCGATTGCCGATCAGGTCTCGCGTTTGCAGGTTCAGACCCTTGATGACAACTGCGATGAATACGGCATCGTCGAGTTCAAGATGAACGACATCCGCCAAGGCATCGTCCACGTGATCAGCCCGGAGCAGGGCGCAACCTTGCCGGGCATGACCGTGGTCTGCGGCGACTCGCACACCTCGACTCACGGCGCTTTCGGCGCGCTGGCTCACGGTATCGGCACCTCCGAGGTCGAGCACGTGCTCGCCACCCAGTGCCTGGTCGCCAAGAAAATGAAAAACATGCTGGTGCGCGTCGAAGGGCAATTGCCGTTCGGTGTGACCGCCAAGGACATCGTCCTCGCCGTGATCGGCAAGATCGGCACGGCCGGCGGTAACGGCCACGCCATCGAATTCGCCGGCAGCGCGATCCGCGACTTGTCCGTCGAAGGCCGCATGACCATCTGCAACATGTCCATCGAAGCCGGCGCCCGTGTGGGGCTGGTGGCGGCGGACGAAAAGACTGTCGAATACGTCAAGGGTCGTCCGTTCGCTCCGAAAGGCGCGCAATGGGACATGGCCGTCGAAGCCTGGAAAGACCTGGTCTCCGACGCCGATGCCAAGTTTGACACCGTGGTTGAACTGGACGCCGCGCAGATCAAGCCGCAAGTCAGCTGGGGCACTTCCCCGGAAATGGTTCTGGCCGTTGATCAGAACGTGCCGGACCCAGCCAAAGAGATGGATCTGGTCAAACGCGACTCGATCGTCCGCGCCTTGAAATACATGGGTTTGACCGCCAATCAGGCGATCACCGACATTCAACTGGATCGCGTGTTCATCGGTTCCTGCACCAACTCGCGGATCGAAGACTTGCGTGCTGCTGCGGTGATCGCCAAGGGCCGCAAAGTCGCTTCGACCATCAAGCAAGCCATCGTGGTGCCGGGTTCGGGTCTGGTGAAGGCACAGGCTGAAGCCGAAGGTCTCGACAAGATTTTCCTCGAAGCCGGTTTCGAATGGCGTGAGCCGGGTTGCTCGATGTGCCTGGCGATGAACCCGGACCGTTTGGAGTCTGGCGAGCATTGCGCCTCGACCTCCAACCGTAACTTCGAAGGCCGTCAGGGCGCCGGTGGCCGTACCCACCTCGTCAGCCCGGCCATGGCGGCTGCGGCAGCGGTGAACGGTCGTTTCATCGACGTTCGTGAATTGATTTAAAGGAGCGCAGCATGAAAGCTTTTACTCAGCACACTGGTCTTGTCGCGCCTTTGGATCGTGCCAACGTCGACACTGACCAGATCATCCCGAAGCAGTTCTTGAAGTCGATCAAACGCACCGGTTTTGGCCCGAACCTGTTCGACGAATGGCGTTACCTCGATGTCGGCCAGCCGTATCAGGACAACTCCAAGCGTCCGCTGAACAAGGACTTCGTCCTCAACGCCGAGCGTTATCAAGGCGCCAGCGTGTTGCTGGCCCGGGAGAACTTCGGTTGCGGCTCCAGCCGTGAACACGCGCCATGGGCGCTGGAAGAGTACGGTTTCCGCAGCATCATCGCGCCGAGCTACGCCGACATCTTCTTCAACAACAGCTTCAAGAACGGCTTGTTGCCGATCATCTTGAGCGACGCTGAAGTCGATGAGTTGTTCAAGCAGGTTGAGGCCGAGCCGGGTTATCAATTGCAGGTCGATCTGCAGGCGCAGACCGTGACCCGCCCGGATGGCAAGGTGTACAGCTTTGAAATCGATGCGTTCCGCAAGCACTGCTTGTTGAACGGTCTGGACGATATCGGTTTGACCTTGCAGGACGGTGATGCGATTGCGACGTTTGAGGCCAAACATCGGGTGAGCCAGCCTTGGTTGTTCCGCGACGCGTGATTGATTCGAGATTGATGTAGTCGGGGCCGGCCCCATCGCTGGCAAGCCAGCTCCCACAGGGATTTGCGGTGTTCACAAAACCTGTGGGAGCTGGCTTGCCAGCGATGAGGCCGGAACAGACACCACAAGATCAAAGGGAAGTCCCCATGACCAGCACCGCCCAGCACACTCAGGTCGTACAAAAGCAATTCGGTGAACAGGCCGCCGCCTACCTGAGCAGCGCCGTTCACGCGCAAGGCACTGAATTCGCACTCCTAAAAGCTGAGTTGGCCGGGCAGGGCGAGGCGCGAGTTCTGGATTTGGGTTGCGGCGCCGGCCACGTGAGTTTCCACGTCGCACCGCTGGTCAAGGAAGTGGTCGCTTACGACCTGTCGCAGCAAATGCTCGACGTGGTCGCTGCCGCTGCCGTTGATCGCGGCATGAGCAACATTGTCACGGTCAACGGCGCCGCTGAGCGCCTGCCGTTTGCCGACGGTGAGTTCGACTTTGTGTTCAGCCGTTATTCGGCGCATCACTGGAGCGATCTCGGTGTGGCACTGCGCGAAGTGCGCCGGGTGCTGAAACCGGGCGGTGTGGCGGCGTTCGTTGACGTGTTGTCACCGGGCAGCCCGCTGTTCGACACTTACCTGCAAAGCGTCGAAGTGCTGCGCGACACCAGTCATGTGCGCGATTATTCCGCCGGCGAGTGGTTGCGTCAGGTCAGCGAGGCCGGTTTGCACACGCGCAGCACTACGCGTCAGCGCCTGCGTCTGGAGTACAGCAGTTGGGTCGAGCGCATGCGTACACCCGAAGTGATGCGCGCGGCGATCCGCCAGTTGCAGCAGTCGATGGGCAACGAAGTGCGCGAATATTTTGAGATTGATGCCGATGGCTCGTTCAGTACAGATGTAATCGTGCTGATGGCCGAGAAATAACAAATTTTCCGGGCGTGCCGGTAAAGGCGCACCGACTGAAGACACGAGGAAAGCATGAGCAAGCAGATTCTGATTCTCCCAGGTGATGGCATTGGTCCGGAAATCATGGCCGAAGCGGTCAAGGTGCTGGAACTGGCCAACGACAAGTACAGCCTGGGCTTTGAGCTGAGCCATGACGTGATCGGTGGCGCCGCCATCGACAAGCACGGCGTGCCGCTGGCCGACGAAACCCTCGACCGTGCCCGCGCCGCCGATGCCGTGCTGCTGGGCGCGGTGGGCGGCCCGAAATGGGACACCATCGAGCGCGATATTCGTCCTGAACGCGGTCTGCTGAAAATCCGTGCGCAATTGGGTCTGTTCGGCAACCTGCGTCCGGCGATTCTCTATCCGCAACTGGCCGATGCTTCCAGCCTGAAGCCGGAAATCGTTGCCGGCCTCGACATCCTGATCGTCCGTGAACTGACCGGCGGCATCTACTTCGGCGCGCCACGTGGCACTCGCGAGCTGGAAAACGGCGAGCGCCAAGCCTACGACACCCTGCCGTACAGCGAGAGCGAAATCCGCCGCATCGCCCGTGTCGGTTTCGACATGGCCATGGTCCGTGGCAAAAAACTCTGCTCGGTGGACAAGGCCAACGTCCTCGCATCCAGCCAGCTGTGGCGTGAAGTGGTCGAGCAAGTGGCGAAAGACTATCCAGAAGTCGAACTGAGCCACATGTACGTCGACAACGCCGCCATGCAACTGGTGCGCGCGCCGAAGCAGTTCGACGTGATCGTCACCGACAACCTGTTCGGCGACATCCTGTCCGACGAGGCGTCGATGCTCACCGGTTCCATCGGCATGCTGCCGTCGGCCTCGCTGGACGCCAACAACAAGGGCATGTACGAGCCTTGCCACGGCTCGGCGCCGGACATCGCCGGCAAGGGCATTGCCAACCCGCTGGCAACGATTCTGTCGGTGTCGATGATGCTGCGTTACAGCTTCAATCTGCACGACGCGGCCGATGCCATCGAGAAGGCGGTCAGCGTGGTGCTTGATCAAGGCTTGCGCACCGGCGACATCTATTCGGCCGGTTGCACCAAAGTCGGTACGCAGGAAATGGGCGACGCAGTAGTCGCCGCGCTGCGGAATCTGTAATCTCTCGGGCCCGCTGCGAAATTCAATACAAAGCAGCGGCCCACTTTTCAAGAAGGTGTAGTTGCGATGAAACGTGTAGGTCTGATCGGTTGGCGCGGCATGGTCGGTTCCGTGCTCATGCAGCGGATGCTGGAAGAGCAGGACTTCGATCTAATCGAGCCAGTGTTTTTCACCACTTCCAATGTCGGTGGCCAAGGCCCGTCCGTGGGCAAGGACATTGCTCCGCTCAAGGACGCTTACAGCATTGAAGAGCTGAAGACCCTCGACGTGATCCTGACCTGCCAGGGCGGCGACTACACCAGCGAAGTGTTCCCGAAGCTGCGCGAAGCCGGCTGGCAGGGTTACTGGATCGACGCGGCCTCGAGCCTGCGGATGAACGATGACGCAGTGATCATTCTCGATCCGGTCAACCGCAAGGTCATCGACCAGCAACTCGACGCGGGCACCAAGAACTACATCGGCGGTAATTGCACCGTCAGCCTGATGCTGATGGGCCTGGGCGGTCTGTTCGAAGCCGGTCTGGTTGAGTGGATGAGCGCCATGACCTATCAGGCGGCTTCCGGTGCCGGCGCGCAGAACATGCGTGAACTGATCAAGCAGATGGGCGCGACCCACGCCGCTGTCGCTGATCAACTGGCCGATCCGGCCAGCGCGATCCTCGACATCGACCGTCGCGTTGCCGAGGCCATGCGCAGCGATGCGTACCCGA
This sequence comes from Pseudomonas sp. FW305-7, assembly GCF_058786735.1. NCBI lineage: Bacteria > Pseudomonadati > Pseudomonadota > Gammaproteobacteria > Pseudomonadales > Pseudomonadaceae > Pseudomonas > Pseudomonas sp. FW305-7. Next base: position 89,175 of record NZ_JBYSZA010000019.1, on the reverse strand, counting down.
CCGAAAACTTCGGCGTACCGCTGGCCGGCAGCCTGATCCCGTGGATCGACAAGGAACTGCCGAACGGCCAGAGCCGTGAAGAGTGGAAGGCCCAGGCCGAGACCAACAAGATCCTCGGTCGCTTCAAGAGCCCAATCCCGGTCGATGGCATCTGCGTGCGCATCGGCGCCATGCGTTGCCACAGCCAGGCGCTGACCATCAAACTGAACAAAGACGTGCCGATCGCCGATATCGAAGGGCTGATCAGCCAGCACAACCCTTGGGTCAAACTGGTGCCGAACCAGCGCGAAATCAGCATGCAGGAGCTGAGCCCGACCAAGGTCACCGGCACCCTGAATGTTCCGGTCGGCCGTCTGCGCAAGCTGAACATGGGTTCACAATTCGTCGGTGCCTTCACCGTCGGCGACCAACTGCTGTGGGGCGCGGCCGAACCGCTGCGTCGCATGCTGCGGATTTTGCTGGAGCGTTGATCGCTTGAAGCAATGAGAGAGCCCGTGCCTTGTGAGAGGTGCGGGTTTTTTTATGCCTGGGATTCTCGGGTGCCTGTACAGGCCTCATCGCTGGCAAGCCAGCTCCCACAGTGATCGGTGTTTTCCACAGATTTTATGCACACCACAAAAACTGTGGGAGCTGGCTTGCCAGCGATGAGGCCAGTAGCTGCGGCACAAATCCCCGGCAGAAATTGCCTGTGCGCCAGTCACCCGGTAAAGTGCCGCTCCCCCCGTTTCGCCAGAGGCTCGCACCATGACCCAGACCCTAGATATTGCCGTGATCGGCGCCACCGGTACTGTCGGCGAAACCCTCGTACAGATTCTCGAAGAGCGCGACTTCCCGGTCGGCAATCTGCACCTGTTGGCCAGCAGCGAATCCGCCGGCAGTTCGGTGCTGTTCCGCAACAAGAACGTGCGTGTGCGTGAAGTCGACGAGTTCGATTTCAGCAAGGTCAAACTGGTGTTCTTCGCCGCCGGCCCGGCGATCACCCTGAGTTACGCCGCGCGTGCCCATGCCGCCGGGTGCTCGCTGATTGATCTGTCGGGTGCTTTGCCGGCCGATCAGGCGCCGCAAGTGGTGCCGGAAGCCAATGCCGATGTGCTCGCTGGTTTGAAAGCGCCGTTCCAGGTCAGCAGTCCAAGCCCGTCTGCCGCCACGCTCGCCGTGGTGCTGGCGCCGTTGCTCGATCTGATCGACCTGCAATACGTCAACGTCACCGCCAATCTGGCCGTTTCCGCTCAGGGTCGTGAGGCCGTCACCGAGCTGGCGCGTCAGACTGCCGAGCTGCTGAACATGCGCCCACTGGAGCCGACATTCTTTGATCGGCAGATGGCCTTCAACCTGCTGGCTCAGGTCGGTACGCCTGACGCGCAAGGCCACACGCTGCTGGAAAAGCGTCTGGTGCGCGAGCTGCGCCAAGTGCTGGCGCAGCCTTTATTAAAGATTTCCGCAACTTGTGTTCAAGCCCCGGTGTTTTTTGGCGATAGCTTTAGCGTGACCTTGCAGTCAGCGCAGGCCGTCGACCTGGAAAAGGTCAACGCCGCACTGGAAGACGCACCCGGTATCGAGCTGGTCGAAGCCGGCGATTATCCGACCGCAGTCGGTGACGCGGTAGGGCAGGACGTTGTCTATGTCGGTCGGGTGCGCAGCGGTGTCGACGACCCGGCGGAACTTAATCTGTGGCTGACGTCAGATAACGTACGCAAAGGCGCCGCCCTTAACGCTGTGCAGGTGGCCGAATTGTTGATAAAAGACCTGCTGTAAAAGATACTTGGCAACAATTTGTCGACTGATTCTAGGTGAGCGCTATGCTTGCCCGCAGCACTCGATAACGTTTCACCCTCCGGGACTTTCCGGGGCATCAAAGAAATGATCGCGCGCGACATCTGTCGTCGTCGCGCGCAATGCCTTACGGCAGCGGTATTCAACATCTTCTCGCTGGCCGAGGAACGTTCAAACAAAGGATGAGGCTATGGTTCAAGTTCGCAAACTGGTGTTAGCAATAGCGGCCGCCTCGGCGCTGTCCTCCGGTATGGCGCATGCCCTCGGGCTCGGGGAGCTGACCCTGAAGTCGACCCTGAACCAGCCGCTGGTGGCTGAAATCGAGCTGCTCGACGTCAAGGATCTCACCGCTGCCGAAGTGGTGCCGAGCCTGGCTTCCCCTGAAGATTTCGCCAAGGCCGGCGTTGATCGCCAGGCCTTCCTCAACGATCTGACCTTTACCCCGGTGCTCAACGCCAGCGGCAAAAGCGTGCTGCGCGTCACGTCGAGCAAGCCGCTGTCGGAACCGATGGTCAAATTCCTCGTGCAGGTGATGTGGCCCAACGGCCGTCTGCTGCGCGATTACAGCGTGCTGCTGGATCCATCGAAGTTCTCGCCGCAGACCGCTGATGCGGCCGCGCAACCGGCGCCGTCGCAGACTATTGCCGCGCCGACCACGGGCGCCACGCACCCGACTCAATACACCACAACGCCACGCGACACTTTGTGGGAAATCGCCGCGAAGGCGCGCACCGGCGGTTCAGTGCAGCAGACCATGCTGGCAATTCAGGCGCTGAACCCCGATGCGTTTATCGGTGGCAACATCAACCGGCTGAAAACCGGTCAGGTGCTGCGTCTGCCCGATTCGGTGCAAAGCACTGCGCTGCCGCAAACCAAGGCAATCGCTGAAGTCGCGGCGCAGAACGAAGCCTGGCGTCAGGGCCGTCGTTACGTGGCCAAACCTGGCACCGGTCAGCAGCAGCTCGACGCGACCAATCGTGGTCGCGCCAACACCGGCGCCGCGCAGAACACCAGCGACAACCTGAGCCTGGTCTCCGCCGAAAGCGCCAAGGCGCGTGGCAAGGGCCTGGCGGGCGACGCCAAGGCGTTGAGCAACAAATTGGCGGTGACTCAGGAAAGCCTCGACACGACTCGTCGTGACAACGAGGAACTGAAAAGCCGCATGTCCGATCTGCAAAGTCAGTTGGACAAGCTGCAAAAACTGATCGAGCTGAAGAACAATCAACTGGCGAAGATGCAGGCTGAAGGGGCGGGCGCTGCGCCTGCTGCGAATGCCGCTGTTGCACCGGTTCCGGCGATCACCGCTGAACTGGCCGCAACACCGCCAGCAACGCCGGCAGAAGCGGCCTCGCCGACGCCAGAATCCGCCATTGCGCCGCCGGTCGATACACCTGCTGAAACGCCGGTGGTCGAGCCTAAGCCTGTGGTTGATGACGAGAAAACGTTCAACGAACTGCTGACCAATCCGATCCTGCTGGGTCTGATCGGCGGCGGTGCAGTGGTTCTGCTGCTCTTGCTGTTGCTGCTGGCCCGTCGCCGCAAAGCCCAGCAGGAAGCCGAGAAGCATCTGCGCATGGCTCGCGCCCTGTCTGAAGAGCAAGAGTTCTCGGCTGAACAGGATCTGCCGGAAAGCAGCTTCGAGGGTCTGGAAACTCCGGCCGCCAGCGTCAAGCTCAATACGCCGGCTCCTGCTCCAACTCCAGCTCCGATCGTTACGCCAGTGGTCATGGCTGAACCGATTGCCGCGCCACTGGTGGCCCCGGCCGCCGATCGCTCGGATGACGTGCTGGACAAGGCTCAGTCGCACATCAATGCCGGTCGCTTGAATCAGGCGGCTGCGCTGCTGGAAGAGGGCGTCAGCCTTGAGCCGCAGCGTAGCGATCTGCGCCTGAAGCTGATGGAAGTCTACGGTCAGCAAGGCGATCGCGATGCGTTCGTCGGTCAAGAGCGTCAACTGGTTGCCAACGGCGACAACTTCGCCAAGGTCGAAGAGCTGAAAAGCCGCTTCCCGGCCATGGCTGTGGTGGCTGCTGCCGGTCTGGCTGCCGCTGCTGTCGCTGCCGAGCTGGACGCACAGTACGTCAAGGACTTGCTGCTGGATGAGCCGGAAGTAGCGGAGCCCGCTCCGGCGCCGGTCGAAGATGATCTGGACAGCGCGTTCGACCTGAGCCTGGACGATCTCGACAACATCACCCCGGTCACCCCTGAGCCCGTGGTCGAGCCGCAAGCGCCAGTCGAGCTGGACGAGTTCCCGTCGGACGATGACCTGAGCTTCGAATCGGTGCTGCAACAGCAGACCGAGATCAAAGAAAATCTTGACGATCTGTCGGACTTCGACCTGGATCTGGACCTCGGTGCCGAGCCGGCTCCAGCGGTTGATCTGGCGGACGATGACTTCCTGCTGGATCTGGACGAAGGCGTGAAGGATCTGCCGCCGGTCGAGCCGCCGGTCGTTGCTGACTTGCCTCAGGATGATCTGGAACTGCCGGCCGATTTCGATCTGTCGCTGGCCGACGAGATGGATAGCAATCCTGCGGCTGAACCTGATGCGTTCGCTTCTGAACTGGATGACGTCAACGCTGAGTTGGATCGTCTGTCGCAAAGCATCGCCGAGCCGACCTTCACCGAAGCCGATGCGGCTATCGGTGATGATCTGGGCGAAGACGATTTTGACTTCCTTGCGGGTACTGACGAAGCCGCCACCAAGCTCGATCTGGCCCAGGCCTACATCGACATGGGCGACAACGACGGCGCGCGCGACATCCTCAACGAAGTGTTGACCGAGGGTGACGAGAAGCAGCGTGGTGAAGCCAAGGAAATGCTTTCGAATCTGGCTTGATTCAGCGGTAACAAAAAAACGGCAGCCATTGAGGCTGCCGTTTTTGTTTGGGCTGGATGCTGTTTTGCCTGAGCTATCACCATCGCTGGCAAGCCAGCTCCCACAGTTTTGGCGGCGCATGCAATTCCTGTGGGAGCTGGCTTGCCAGCGATGGCGCCAGATCAGACGACAGAGAACTCTCTGGCATCCACTGACCACGGCCCTATAATGCTCGCCTTTGCAAAAACAGCAGGCTGTCTCACCTTGGCAAACATAGATAACCCGGCCGCCGAAATGGCGCCCGACGGCTTTTACCGCGTCGCGCTTGGCGTTGAATACAAAGGCTCGCGCTACAGCGGCTGGCAGCGTCAGTTGACCGGCGTGGCCACGGTGCAGGAAGAGCTCGAGAAGGCCTTGTCGAAAGTCGCCAACTCGCCGGTCTCGCTGCAGTGCGCCGGGCGTACCGACGCTGGTGTGCACGCCTGCGGCCAAGTGGTGCATTTCGATACAACGGTGGATCGTTCGCTGAAAGCCTGGGTCATGGGCGCCAATATCAATTTGCCCCACGACATCAGCGTCAGTTGGGCGCGAGTGATGCCGGCGCATTTCCATGCGCGGTTCAAAGCCATCGCCCGGCGTTATCGCTACGTGATCTACAACGATCAGATTCGTCCGGCGCACCTCAACGAAGAAATCACCTGGAACCACCGCCCGCTGGATGTCGAGCGCATGGCCGAGGCCGCGCAATATCTGATCGGGACCCATGATTTCAGCGCCTTCCGTGCCGGTCAGTGCCAGGCCAAGTCACCGATCAAGAAGATGCACCACCTGCGCGTGACCCGCCACGGCAAGATGATCGTGCTCGATATTCGCGCCAACGCTTTTCTGCATCACATGGTGCGCAACATTGCCGGTGTGCTGATGACCATTGGTGCCGGCGAGCGACCGGTCGAGTGGATGAAAGAGGTGCTGGAGAGCCGCGAGCGCCGCTCCGGGGGTGTGACAGCGCATCCTTACGGGTTGTATCTGGTGCAGGTCGAGTATCACGACGAATTCCCGTTGCCCGAGCGTTTTATCGGGCCACATTTCCTTACGGGTTTCTCCGAACTTGACGGCTGACGCCCTCGAACGCTTTTGTTACCATCCGGGACTTTCCCGGATTTTACCTTGGAGTTTTTCTCGACATGTCAGCCGTTCGCAGCAAGATCTGCGGGATTACCCGCATAGAAGATGCGCTGGCAGCCGTCGAAGCCGGGGCTGATGCGATCGGGTTCGTGTTCTACGCCAAGAGTCCGCGTGCGGTAAACGTGCAGCAGGTGCGAGCGATCATCAAGGCGTTGCCGCCGTTTGTGACTACGGTGGGCCTGTTCGTCAACGCCAGTCGCTGTGAGTTGGGCGAGATTCTCGATGCCGTGCCACTGGATCTGTTGCAGTTCCACGGTGATGAATCGGCAGAGGAGTGCGAAGGCTGGCATCGTCCGTACATCAAGGCGCTGCGAGTCAAGGCCGGCGATGACATCGCTGCGTCCGTCGATGCATACCCAAGCGCCAGTGGCGTGCTGCTCGACACTTATGTCGAAGGCGTGCCCGGCGGAACCGGCGAGGCCTTCGACTGGTCTTTGATTCCGCAAGGTTTGAGCAAGCCATTGATTCTGGCGGGCGGTCTGACCCCGGAAAATGTCGCAGACGCTGTGGCCCGGGTGAAACCCTACGCCGTCGACGTCAGTGGCGGGGTAGAAGCGAGTAAAGGCATCAAGGATCACGTGAAGGTTCGGGCGTTCATCGACGCCGTACGCAAAGCTCCATATTGATGTGACGGCTGGCAGTCTGCCGCCGTCCATCAATGCACTTGCACAAAGCAGGCGCGGCTGAGGGTTTGTGAGCAGTACGCAGGTCATGTTTCGCGCTGACCGTGGCTGTTCACCCATCATCGCCACACACATGAATTTAGCTGAAGGGCATACGCGGGGCTGCGAACCAGAGCGTTCGGGCCGCCGGTACTGGAGAAAGAAAGCATGAGCAACTGGTTAGTAGACAAACTGATCCCTTCGATCATGCGTTCGGAGGTCAAGAAGAGCTCGGTGCCTGAAGGTCTGTGGCACAAATGCCCGTCCTGCGAGGCTGTGCTGTACCGTCCGGAGCTGGAAAAGACCCTGGATGTTTGCCCAAAGTGCAACCACCACATGCGCATCGGCGCACGTGCACGCATCGACATCTTCCTCGATGCCGAGGGTCGCAACGAACTGGGCGCCGATCTGGAGCCGGTTGACCGTCTGAAATTCCGCGACGGCAAGAAGTACAAGGATCGCCTGACCGCTGCCCAGAAGCAGACCGGCGAGAAAGATGCGCTGATCTCCGTCAGCGGCACCCTGCTGGGTATGCCGGTGGTGGTTTCGGCGTTCGAATTCAGCTTCATGGGCGGTTCCATGGGCGCCATCGTCGGCGAGCGCTTCGTTCGCGCTGCCAACTACGCGCTGGAAAATCGTTGCCCGATGATCTGCTTCGCCGCTTCCGGCGGTGCGCGCATGCAGGAAGCCCTGATCTCGCTGATGCAGATGGCCAAGACTTCGGCTGTGCTGGCGCGTCTGCGTGAAGAAGGCATTCCGTTCATCTCCGTGCTGACCGACCCGGTCTACGGTGGTGTTTCCGCCAGTCTGGCGATGCTCGGTGACGTGATCGTCGGTGAGCCGAAAGCCCTGATCGGCTTCGCCGGTCCGCGTGTGATCGAGCAGACCGTTCGCGAAAAACTGCCGGAAGGCTTCCAGCGCAGCGAGTTCCTGCTGGAACACGGTGCGATCGACATGATCATCCATCGTCAGGAGCTGCGTCCGCGCCTGGGTAACCTGCTGGCACAAATGACCGGCAAGCCGACGCCGAAATTCGTCGCCGCGCCGATCGAGCCGATCGTCGTTCCACCGGTGCCTGCCAACGTATGATCGAGCGCACCCTTGGCGAGTGGCTCGCCTACCTGGAGCAGTTGCATCCGTCCGCCATCGACATGGGCCTGGAGCGTTCGCAACAGGTAGCGTCCCGCATGGGGCTGGGTCAGCCGGCGCCTCGGGTGATTACGGTCACCGGCACCAACGGCAAGGGTTCGACCTGCGCGTTCGTGGCTTCATTGCTGCGCGCGCAGGGCCTGAGCGTTGGTGTCTACAATTCCCCGCACCTGCTGCGTTATAACGAGCGGGTGCAGCTCAATGGCGTCGAAGCCACTGACGCGCAGCTGTGCGAAGCCTTTGCTGCGGTCGAGGCCGGGCGCGGCGAAACCTCCCTGACTTACTTCGAAATGGGCACCCTGGCGGCGTTCTGGCTTTTCCAGCAAGCCGGACTTGACGCCGTGGTGCTGGAAGTCGGTCTGGGTGGGCGTCTGGACACGGTCAACGTGGTCGATGCCGATATCGCACTGGTTACCAGCATCGGTGTTGATCACGCCGATTATCTGGGTGATACCCGTGAATCCGTGGCTTTCGAGAAAGCCGGGATTTTCCGCCATGGCAAACCGGCCTTGTGTGGTGACCTCAATCCTCCGCAACCGTTGCTCGACAAGGCGCGGGAACTGGCTTGCCCGTTCTTCCTGCGCGGGCGTGATTTCGATCTCGGTATCACCGATCAACATTGGCAGTGGCGCGGTATCGACGCGCAGGGTCAGGTTGTCGAGCTGCACGATTTGCCGCTGCTCGATCTGCCGATGGAAAACGCCGCGCTGGCGTTGCAGGCCTATCTGTTGCTCGGTTTGCCATGGGAGGCGCAACAGATTATTGCGGCTCTGCAGAGGACTCGCGTAGTCGGACGTCTGGATCGCCGTTCGTTCGAATTCGATGGCAAACGCCTGAACCTGCTGCTGGATGTGGGTCATAACCCGCACGCGGCGGAGTATCTGGCCCGCCGTCTGGCCTCGCGACCTCCGGTCGGCAAGCGTCTGGCGGTGTTTGGTCTGCTGGCGGACAAGGATCTGGATGGTGTTATCGGCGAGTTGAATGCTAGTGTCGAGCACTGGGCCGTAGCGCCGCTGGATTCGCCGCGCGCTCGTCCGGTTGCAGAATTAGCCGCCGCATTGCAGAACCTTGGCGCATCGGTCACGTCTTACGACAGTGTTGCCGCCGCTCTGGAAGGGCAGTGTGCAGTCGCAACCAGTGACGACGAGATTCTGTTGTTCGGATCATTTTATTGTGTCGCCGAGGCCCTTGAATGGCTGGCCCGGCGCTCCACGGAGGAAGCGGCAAATGGCTTTGCTGGATAAAGCGTACAAGCAGCGCATGGTCGGTGCCCTGGTGCTGGTGGCGCTGGCGGTGATCTTCCTGCCAATGCTGTTTTCCCGCCAGGATGAGCAGCGTCAGGTGACTGTCGATGCGCCCGCCGCGCCGCACGCACCTGTCGTGCCGCAAGTGCAGATGGAAACCGTGGCCGTTCCCGAGCCGCAGGCCTTGCCGCAAGAGCCGGTGCCGACGGATGAAGACGTCGCAGAAGACACTGCGCCTGCTGTCCCGGTTGCTCCGACGCCAGCGCCCGCTGCCCCCATCGCGATCGTCAAACCTGCAGCGCCGCCTGCGGTGGCCAAGCCGATTCCGGCGCCTGCGCAGCCTATCGCCGCTGCATCGTCCAGGCCTGACACCACGCAAAGTCGCGTCGATGCCAACGGTCTGTCGGTCAGCTGGTCGGTGCAACTGGCCAGTCTGTCGAGTCGCGCCAGTGCTGAAAGCCTGCAGAAAACCCTGCGCAGCCAGGGTTATAACGCCTACATCCGTTCTGCCGATGGCAAGAACCGGGTGTTCGTCGGTCCACTGATCGAGCGCGCCGAAGCCGATCGTCTGCGTGATCTGTTGGGTCGTCAGCAGAACCTCAAGGGTTTTGTCGTGCGCTTCCAGCCCGAGCGCGGCTGAAAACTATCACTTCGATTGAAATGCACTGAAAATCGCAGCTTACCGACAGCCATGCGCTCTGCTAAAATGCGCCGCCTTATCCGTCTGTAGGCTGCACTGTGCCATTTACCTGGGTTGACTGGGCGATCGTTGCAATCATCGCCATCTCCGCTTTGATCAGTTTGAGCCGCGGCTTCGTCAAGGAAGCATTATCGCTGGTGACCTGGATCATCGCAGGAGTCGTCGCCTGGATGTTCGGTGGCTCACTGTCCGAGTACCTCGCCGGATACATCGAAACCCCATCGGCTCGCGTGATCGCGGGCTGTGCCATCATGTTTGTCGCCACACTGATCGTGGGCGCAATGATCAATTATCTTATCGGCGAGTTGGTTCGCGTCACCGGGTTGTCCGGGACCGATCGATTCCTCGGCATGGCCTTCGGCGCTGCGCGTGGCGTGTTGCTGGTGGTCGTGGCGGTCGGGCTGTTGAGCCTGGGGCCGGTACAGCAGGACGGGTGGTGGAAAGAATCACAGCTCGTGCCAAAGTTTCTATTGGTCGCCGACTGGTCCAAAAACCTGATTCTCGGGTGGAGCAGTCAGTGGCTTGCCAGCGGAATCAGCGTACCCGCTGATATTCCGTTCAAGGAGCAACTCTTGCCGTCGGCCAAAACGCCTCAGTGAGTGTTGTTCAGTTCAGATCCATTAAGTAGGGGTTGCGTCGCATGTGTGGCATCGTCGGTATCGTCGGTAAGTCGAACGTCAATCAGGCGCTGTATGACGCGCTAACCGTGCTCCAGCACCGCGGCCAGGACGCTGCCGGTATCGTGACCAGCCATGATGGCCGGTTGTTCCTGCGCAAGGACAATGGCCTGGTGCGTGACGTGTTCCAGCAGCGTCACATGCAGCGTCTGGTCGGCCACATGGGTATCGGTCACGTCCGTTACCCGACCGCGGGCAGCTCGACTTCGGCCGAAGCCCAACCGTTTTACGTCAACTCGCCTTACGGCATTACCCTGGCGCACAACGGTAACCTGACCAACGTTGAACAGTTGGCCAAAGAGATCTATGAATCCGATCTGCGTCACGTCAACACCAGTTCCGACTCGGAAGTGCTGCTCAACGTGTTCGCCCACGAGCTGGCCCAGCGCGGCAAGCTGCAGCCGACCGAAGAAGACGTGTTTGCCGCCGTGACCGACGTGCACAACCGTTGCGTCGGTGGTTATGCGGTAGTGGCCATGGTCACCGGTTACGGCATCGTCGGTTTCCGCGACCCGCACGGCATCCGCCCGATCGTTTTCGGCCAGCGTCACACCGACGAAGGCGTCGAGTACATGATCGCCTCGGAAAGCGTTTCGCTGGACGTGCTCGGTTTCACCCTGATTCGCGACCTGGCACCGGGCGAAGCGGTCTACATCACTGAAGACGGCAAGCTGCACACCCGTCAGTGCGCGACTAATCCTTCCCTGACTCCATGCATCTTCGAACACGTCTACCTGGCGCGTCCGGATTCGATCATCGACGGCGTGTCGGTCTACAAGGCCCGTCTGCGCATGGGTGAGAAGCTCGCCGAGAAGATCCTGCGCGAGCGTCCGGAACACGACATCGACGTGGTGATCCCGATTCCGGACACCAGCCGCACCGCAGCGCTGGAGCTGGCCAACCATCTGGGCGTGAAATTCCGCGAAGGTTTCGTCAAGAACCGTTACATCGGCCGGACCTTCATCATGCCGGGCCAGGCCGCTCGCAAAAAGTCGGTACGCCAGAAGCTCAACGCCATCGAGCTGGAATTCCGCGGCAAGAACGTGATGCTGGTCGACGACTCGATCGTACGCGGTACCACTTGCAAGCAGATCATCCAGATGGCCCGTGAAGCCGGCGCGAAAAACGTCTACTTCTGCTCGGCGGCTCCGGCTGTACGCTTCCCGAACGTCTACGGCATCGACATGCCGAGCGCTCACGAACTGATCGCGCACAATCGTTCGACTCAGGACGTGGCGGATCTGATCGGCGCTGACTGGCTGATCTATCAGGACTTGCCTGACTTGATCGAAGCGGTGGGTGGCGGCAAGATCAAGATCGAGAACTTCGATTGCGCAGTGTTCGATGGCAAGTACGTCACCGGCGACGTCGACGAGGCTTACCTGAACAAGATCGAACAGGCACGCAACGATGCCTCGAAGGTCAAGACCCAAGCGGTCAGTGCGATCATCGATCTGTACAACAATTGAGTGATTACCGGCCCTGAGGGGCCGGTTTTGTATCTGACTTTTATTTTTCGAGAACAGGGCAAGGAGTGACAGCATGAGTCAGGAATGGGATGCCGGTCGGCTGGACAGCGACCTCGAAGGCGTAGCGTTCGATACCCTGGCCGTACGTGCCGGTCAGCACCGTACGCCGGAAGGCGAGCACGGTGATCCGATGTTCTTCACCTCCAGCTACGTGTTCCGCACCGCCGCCGATGCGGCCGCACGGTTCGCCGGCGAAGTGCCGGGCAACGTTTACTCGCGTTACACCAACCCGACCGTGCGTGCGTTCGAAGAGCGCATTGCCGCGTTGGAAAGCGCCGAGCAGGCGGTTGCTACCGCCACTGGCATGGCCGCGATCATGGCGGTAGTGATGAGCCTGTGCAGCGCCGGCGATCACGTGCTGGTCTCGCGCAGCGTGTTCGGTTCGACCATCAGCCTGTTCGAGAAGTACTTCAAGCGTTTCGGTGTGGAAGTCGATTACGTGCCTTTGGCCGATCTGTCAGGTTGGGATGCGGCAATCAAATCCAACACCAAACTGCTCTTTGTCGAGTCGCCTTCCAATCCGCTGGCTGAGTTGGTGGACATCACCGCGCTGGCAGAAATCGCTCACGCCAAAGGCGCGATGCTGGTGGTCGACAACTGCTTCTGCACGCCTGCGTTGCAGCAGCCGCTGAAAATGGGCGCGGACATCGTTGTGCACTCGGCAACCAAGTTCATCGACGGCCAGGGCCGTTGCATGGGCGGCGTGGTGGCCGGTCGTAGCGAGCAGATGAAAGAAATTGTCGGTTTCCTGCGCACCGCCGGCCCGACCCTGAGCCCGTTCAATGCGTGGATCTTCCTCAAGGGTCTGGAAACCCTGAACCTGCGGATGAAGGCGCACTGCGCCAACGCTCAGCAACTGGCCGAATGGCTGGAGCAGCAGGACGGTATCGAGAAAGTGCACTACGCCGGCCTCAAGAGCCATCCACAGCATGAACTGGCCCAGCGTCAGCAGAAAGGCTTCGGTGCGGTGGTGAGCTTTGAGGTCAAGGGCGGCAAAGAGGGCGCCTGGCGCTTTATCGACGCGACTCGTCTGATTTCGATCACCGCCAACCTCGGCGACAGCAAAACCACCATCACCCACCCGAGCACCACATCCCACGGTCGTCTGGCGCCTCAGGAGCGTGAAGCGGCGGGCATTCGCGACAGCCTGATCCGTATCGCGGTCGGCCTGGAAGACGTCGCCGACCTGCAAGCCGATCTGGCGCGCGGTCTGGCAGCGCTGTGATCGAGTTGTCCACTCCGAAAGCGGCTACCCATGGTCGCGTTGCACTGGTCACGGGTGCTGCGCGCGGTATCGGTCTGGGGATTGCGGCGTGGCTGATCAGCGAAGGCTGGCAGGTGGTGCTGACGGATCTGGATCGTGCGCGCGGGTCGAAAGTGGCGAAGGTGCTGGGCGAAAACGCCTGGTTCATCGCCATGGATGTGGCGGATGAGGGGCAGGTCGCGTTTGGCGTGGCCGAAGTGCTGGGGCAGTTTGGTCGTCTCGATGCGTTGGTGTGCAACGCAGCCGTGGCCGATCCGCATAACATCACTCTGGAAAGCCTTGATCTGGCTTACTGGAATCGAGTGCTGGCGGTGAACCTCAGTGGCCCGATGTTGCTCGCCAAGTACTGTGCGCCTTATCTGCGGGCGCACAACGGGTCGATCGTCAATCTGGCGTCGACTCGGGCCGGGCAGTCGGAGCCGGATACCGAGGCTTATGCAGCGAGCAAGGGTGGATTGTTGGCGCTGACGCATGCGTTGGCGATCAGTCTCGGGCCGGAGATTCGCGTCAATGCGGTCAGTCCGGGCTGGATCGATGCGCGGGATCCGTCGGCGCGTCGTGCCGAGCCACTGGCGGATGCCGATCATGCTCAGCACCCGGCGGGCAGGGTAGGGACGGTCGAGGACGTAGCGGCGATGGTGGCGTGGCTGTTGTCGCGCAATGCCGGGTTTGTCACCGGGCAGGAGTTCGTCGTTGACGGCGGCATGACCAAGAAGATGATTTACAAGCAGTGAGAGCCAGCTGCAAGCGTCGAGCTGCAAGTTGAAGCGAGATCGCGGTGTCTCTGCTTTGGATGTTTATGCTTTTGCTTGCAGCTTGAGACTTGCCGCTAAAAACTGTTTTTGAAAAAAACTTCAATCCTGCTATTGACTTAGGTTCGCTACCTGCGTAAATTTCGCGGCCTCGGAGATGCAAACGGGTGATTAGCTCAGCTGGGAGAGCGTCTGCCTTACAAGCAGAATGTCGGCGGTTCGATCCCGTCATCACCCACCACTCCCCGAGATACTTGCGTAAGCAAGAGCGTAGGCTGAAAGTGCCTGCACCGACGCGCAGCGGTAGTTCAGTCGGTTAGAATACCGGCCTGTCACGCCGGGGGTCGCGGGTTCGAGTCCCGTCCGCTGCGCCATATCTGCTTCAAGGACCACTGAACGCCTTGAAGCACCGAAGTCAGCTTCGCTGAGTCGGATCCGATAGCAAAGACCCTGGTCGAAAGACCGGGGTTTTTTGTGTCTGAAATTTGGCTTTTCCTCTTTTCCTCCCTCCTTAATCCAGCGCAAATCCCTGTGGGAGCGAGCCTGCTCGCGAAGGCGTCGGCACGTTCAAAATCAGTATTGGCTGGAAGAACGCTTTCGCGAGCAGGCTCGCTCCCACAAGGGGGTCGATATGTTCAGCGATCTGCTGCGGTGCCACGTCGCATTGATTTTTTGATTCTTTAGTCAAATTTTTGTAACTGGTTGTTTGCTGCGAGCCCAGAAACCTTTAAAGTTAACCTTTCGGTCAGCTTTGCACTGTCAACACAGCTCTTTGCTTCGCCAGAAAGAGCTTCTGCAAGACTCGAGATTCCCAGTAGATAACCAGAAGGGCGGACTTATAACCGCCCAGAGGATGATCCATGTCCAACCGTGAAATATCCCGGCGCTCGTTCCTCCAGGGCGGGCTGGTGGCGGGTGTGAGCGTCACGCTCACGCCGCTCAGCAGTCAGGCGCTGGCTGCCTTGATGGAAAACAGCGTCACCGTGCCGTCCGAGAAGTGGCTCGGCAACAACGGCAAGGCGCGCCAGCGTAACGATGCCTTGTCGAAGGTCTGCGGCAGCAAGGTGTTTGCCCGCGACATCCGTTCCAAGGACATGCCGGGCTGGCCCGAGCAGCAAGGCCACGCCATGTTGCTGAAAACCATCAAGGCCGATCGTATCTACGACGGCTACGATTTGTCGTGGCTCGGCGCCGACTTGCAACCTGATCGCATCGTCACCGCTGCCGACCTGGACAAGGACGGTATCGTCTTCCCGGAGGAGCACGCGCCGGACCCATTGCTGCCGGTCGGCAAAGTGCCGATGTTTATCGGTCACCCGGTGGCGATCCTGATCTGGAATGACTTCGAGCGTTTCCGTCAGGCCAAGAACAAACTCAAATTCAACGACAAAGCGATTCGTTACGGTGCCCAAGTGCCGTACTACGAAGGCGACCCGTATGGCAGCTTCCGCTACGTGCGCGTGGGTGGCCCGACCTCGGCCGACGAAGATGAGTTCGCCAGCCTCAAGGACTCGATCCTGTTCCCGATGCTGAAAAACCGTCGTCCGGTGTGGAATTCCCAGCCGAACCTGCACGGCAACCTGACCGAGCGCGGTTTGTTCTACGCCGACCGCATGAAGAAAGAGATCGACACGCCGCCGGACAACTGGCTGGTGTTCGACGAGCGCTACAAGACCCCGTCGATCGAACCGGCCGCGATGGAGCCGGATAACGGCAACGGCTGGTACGACCCAGCGACCAAAACCCTGCACTTCGTCGTGGCCACTCAGTGCCCATTGGAAGCGGCGACCGAGACCGCGAAAATGATCGCGCCGTCGCGCTTCGGCCTGGCCAATCTGAACATGCACCCGGGTTACACCGTGGGTTACGGATCCAAAGACCACAACATCTTTGTCTATTACGCAGCCCTCGCGGCGCTGTATGGCGCCGGTGTACCGATTCGCCTGGCGAACGACCGCTACGAGCAATTCCAGAGTGGTATCAAGCGTCACCCGTTCGACATCCGCTACCAGTTGGCTGTGGACAAAAACGACTACAGCTTCAAGATTTTCCGCGCAGAAATGAGCGTCGACGGTGGTGGCCGGATCAACTACAGCCCGTCGGTAGCCGCCGTTGGTGCCACGGCTGCGCAGTCGATCTACTACATGCCGCAGAACGATCTGCAAGTCACTGCTTACCACTCGCGTGGTGTTGAAGCCGGCTCGATGCGCGGCTACGGCACTCTGCAAAGCATGGCGTCGACCGAAATGATGGTCGACGAAATCGCCAATCGTCTGGGGGTCGACGCGATCGACCTGCGCCGCAAGAACGCCCTGCGTTCCGGCATGAAAAACACCCAGGGCGCGATCCCGGCCGGTGCGTTGCGCCTGCACGAGATCCTCGACAAAGCCTCGGTGCACGAAGTCTGGAAGAACCGCGACGCAATCAAGAAGCAGCGCGAAGCGGCCGACCCGGACAACTGGTACGGCGTCGGTTTTGCCATCTGCCAGAAAGACTTCGGCACCGGTTCCGAAGCGCCGATGGCCAGCATCGAGTTCACCGCTGAAGGTCGCATCAGCCTGCGCCACATCGGTATCGAGATCGGCACCGGCATGTCCACTTCGCAAGCCTTGGTGGTCGCCGATTTCCTCGGCAACCCGGCGCACGAAGTGAAGACCGGCGAAACCGAATGGAAGGAAATGCAGCTGATCACCAGCGGCAACCCTTACATCATGACTCAGGCCGAACAGGACAACCTGCTGCGTAACCCGCGCTGGGTCGGCAAATTGGCTTCGGCCTCGTCGGCGACCAACTCGGCCTACTACTTCAGCCACGCCACCCGTGAAGCGGCGCGTGTGTTGTTCAACCACGGCTTGTGGCCGGCGGCGCTGGAGATCTGGCGTCAGGGTCCGTTCGGTGGCCAGGCCAACCCTTACGTGGTACGTCGCGAAGATGCGCATTGGGTCGACGGCAAACTCACCGCCAACGGCATGCAGCCGCTGAGCTTCGAAGAATTGGCCAAGCGTGCTCACGAGCGCGGTCTGGTCACCGCTGCCACGGTGCACGGTTTCAACCGTTGGAGCTGGGCTGAGGCCGAATACAGCATCGACGGCGTGAAAGAGCGTCTGCCGCTCGACGGTCTGGCGGTGAAGTACGGCGATGGCGCACCAAAAGCCAAGCAAGCGCTGATGAGCACTGCCGGTTTCCACCTGCTCGATCGCCAGAACATCAGCTATCCAGCCACTCAGCTGAACAACGCTGCCGTGACTTACTACAGCCCGGTCGCGACGCTGGTCGAACTGAAGGTCAACAAAGGCTCGGCGGAAGTCGAAGTGCTCAACCACCATTCGTGGGTCGAGTGCGGCCGTGTGCTGGTCGAAGAGCTGGTCAAGGGTCAGATGGAAGGCGGTATCGCCATGGGCATAGGTCACGCCTTGATGGAAGAAATGCCGCTGTACGAAGGCGGGCCGGGGGAGGGTGACTGGAACTTCAACCGTTATCGCCTGCCGATGGCGCGCCACGTTGCGGTGTGGAAACAGACGTCGGAGATTCTCCCGGCGCTGTCGCCAAGCGACCCGTCCAAAGGCATCGCCGAAGTGGTGATGATCCCGATCGTCGGTGCCATCGGTAACGCCGTGGCGCACGCCATCGGTAAACGTGTTCGCGATCTGCCTATCACTGCTACGCGCATCAAGGAGGCCCTCAATGGCTAACCGTCCGCTTCAACTGACCCTCAATGGTCAATCCGTCGGCCCGGTGGACATCCCTGATGACCTGCCGATGATCGACTACCTGCACGAATACAAGAACCTCACCGGTTCGCGCCTGGGCTGCGGCCAGGGCATCTGCCACGCCTGTGTGGTGATCGTCGATAACCCTGACGGCACCAGCGAAGAAGTGCGCACCTGCATCACCGGCGCGCATTACTTCGAAGGCAAGAAAGTCCGCACCATCGAAGGTCATGCAAGCCGCGATGAGCATGGCCAGGTCACCGAGCTGAACCCGATCCAGCAACGCTTCGTCGACGAATTCGCTTTCCAGTGCAGCTACTGCGCGCCGGGCTTCGTCAACGCCGCGACCGTGCTGGTGGAAAAGCTGCAACGCCAGCCGATCGTCAAAAGCAAACTGGAACAAGTCATCGAGGACAGCCTCGGCCATCACGTCTGCCGTTGCACCGGGTACGTGCGTTACTACAACGCCACCCGCAACGTGCTGACCGATCTCGGCCTGGTCAAGGAGGGTTAAGCATGAAGCTATTACTGACCCGCCTGACCCTGGCGGTCGGGCTGGCTGCGCCGCTGGTATTTGCTCACGCCGATGATCAGGTCAAGCGCGGCGAGTACCTCGCTCGCGCGGCTGACTGCATGGCTTGCCATACCGCTCCGGGTGGCGCGCCATTTGCGGGTGGTCTGCCGATCGTGTCGCCGTTCGGCACGATCTACGGCACCAACATCACCCCGAGCAAAGCGCACGGCATCGGTCTTTACAGCGATGACGAGTTCTTCGCTGCGCTGACCGAAGGCAAGCGTCGCGATGGCGCGAACCTCTATCCGGCGATGCCGTATACCTCGTATCACCTGATGCCGCGTGCAGATTCGGATGCGATCCATGCGTACCTGAAAACCATCGAGCCGATCGAGCGCCCAGCCCCGGTCACCAGCCTGAGCTTTCCGTTCAACGTGCGTCCGGGCCTGATCGGCTGGAACATCATGTACGGCAAAGCGTTGAAACTGGAGCCGGCGGAAGGCAAAAGCGACGCCTGGAAACGCGGCCAGTACATGGTCGAAGTCCTCGGCCACTGCGGTGAATGCCACACGCCACGCGGCCTGCCGGGCGCGATGCAGTTGGATAAACGCCTCACTGGCGGCATTCTCAATGGTTATCTGGCACCAAGCCTTCTGGCCACCGATCTGGCCGCTCGCGGCTGGAATGAACAGGATCTGAGCACGTTCCTCAAGCACGGCATGAGTGCGCAGGGGACGATGTTCAACGAGATGTTCCCAGTGTTCCACAACAGCACTCAGGGTCTGAAGGATACCGATCTGTCAGCGATGGCGACTTTCCTGCTCGGCGATAAACCGCCGGCAGCCAAAGAACTCGTCGAAGTGCCCGTGGACAAGCTCAGCGCGAGTGCCCAGCGCGGCCGTCAGGAATACTTGAACGTCTGCGCCGGTTGCCACGCCGCCGGTGGCGAAGGCAAACCGCATATCGCCGTGGCCATGCGCGGCAACACCACGCTGCGCCTGGAAGATCCGCGCAACCTGCTGCGGGTGATCGAGGACGGTATCGGCGAACAGAAGTTCGCAGGGTTCGAGCACATGCAACCAATGCCGGGTTTCGCCGACAAGCTCAGTCCTGAACAGCTGACAGATCTGCTCAACTACCTGCGTCAGGGGTGGGGTGGCCAGTCTGCCGAGTTGGTGGTGAGCGAGGTGCAAAAGTTGCAGGCTGACGCACCGTCCATCGAGCACAAGGCGCACTGACATGCAGCATCTCGATCTACAGGTTGTGCGACGGGCGTTGGAGTGGTCGGTGGCGGGGCAGCGCATCTGGCTCTGCACTGTGCTGACCACCTACGGCTCGGCGCCGCGTGCGCCGGGTTCGCTGCTGGCGGTGAACGACGGCGGGCAGTGGATCGGGTCGCTGTCGGGTGGTTGCGTCGAGGAAGATTTTCTCGAGCGCGTTGCCGAAGGTGCGTTCCTCGATGCAGTCAACGTGGTGCGTTATGGGGAAGGTGATGATCCGCGCTCGCGGGTCAGCCTGCCCTGTGGCGGCATCCTCGATGTGCTGGTTGAGAAATTTGACGCTGATTGTGGCGTGCAGGCGCATCTGCGTGAGCTGGAGTCGTCGCTGCAGGGGCAGCGTCGCTTGATCCGTGAGGTTGATCTGGCCAGTGGTGCGCGCAGTCTGTTCACTGATCGTGAGCAGGGGGCGCGCATCGAACGTGAGATCGATCGGGTGCGCATTCGTGTCGGTGCGGCGCAACGCTTGTTGCTCGCCGGGTACTCCAGTGTGGCGCAGGCGTGTGCCGAGTTTGCCGTCGGCCTTGGGTTTGAGGTGATTCTCTGCGATCCGCGCGATGAGGTGCTCGAAGGTGTGGTGCTCAATGGCGTGGAGGTGCGTCGGCAATTGCCTTCGGTATTTATTGCCGACGGTGGCTGCCATCGCGACACGGCGGTGGTGGCGCTGACCCACGATCCGCGCATCGACGATCTGGCGATGATGGAGGCGGTGCGTACCGAAGCGTTCTACATTGGCGTGATGGGCTCACAGCAAACATCGCAGAAGCGCTTCGAGCGTCTGCGGCGGATTGGTGGTCTGGGGGAGGGCGAGCTGGCGCGGATTCATGCGCCGATCGGACTGAACCTTGGCAGCAAAACGCCTGCTGAAATCGCCTTGGCGGTGCTGGCCGACATCCTGCGGATTCGTAGCGGGATTGCCCGGGACCAACTCTGATACGGGGCGTATATATCTACTTGTGGCGAGGGGATTTATCCCCGATGGACTGCGCAGCAGTCCCTTCTTTAAGGGGGCGCTGCGCGACCCATCGGGGATAAATCCCCTCGCCACAGTTGTTTCACGGTCAGTCAGAAGCCGAGTTTATCCCGCAACCCGTAATACCAGGCCCCCAGCGCCGCAAACGGCGTCCGCAACATCTGTCCACCCGGGAACGGGTAATGCGGCAAATCAGCAAAAGCATCAAAGCGCTCAGCCTGCCCGCGCAATGCCTCGGCCAACACCTTGCCAGCAAGATGCGTGTACGTCACACCGTGACCACTGCAACCTTGCGAGTAATAGATGTTGTCGCCCAGCCGTCCAACCTGTGGCAAGCGCGACAGCGTCAGCAGGAAATTTCCGGTCCAGGCGTAATCAATCTTCACATCCTTCAACTGCGGAAACGCCTTGAGCATTTTCGGGCGGATGATCGCTTCGATGTTTGCCGGATCCCGCGCGCCATACACCACGCCGCCGCCGAAGATCAGACGCTTGTCGCCCGTCAGACGGTAGTAGTCGAGCAGGTAATTGCAGTCTTCGACGCAATAATCCTGCGGCAGCAACGTCTTGGCCAACTCATCACCCAGCGGTTCGGTGGTGATCACCTGCGTGCCGCACGGCATCGATTTGGCCGCCAGTTCCGGCACCAGATTGCCCAGGTAGGCGTTGCCGGCGACGATGATGAACTTGGCCCTGACCTTGCCTTGTGGCGTGTGCACCACCGGGTTGGCCCCGCGCTCAATGCGCACGGCAGGCGATTGCTCATAGATAGTGCCGCCGAGGGATTCAACCGCCGCCGCTTCGCCAAGCGCCAGGTTCAGCGGATGAATATGCCCGCCGCTCATGTCGAGCATGCCGCCGACGTACTGATCGCACGCCACGACTTCGCGAATGCGGCGTTGGTCGAGCAATTCAAGCTGCGTATGACCGAAGCGCTCCCACAGGCGTTTCTGCGACTCCAGGTGACCCATCTGCTTGGCCGTGATGGCGGCGAAAACGCCGCCATCCTTCAGATCGCACTGGATGTTGTACTTGGCCACACGCTCACGAATGATCCGGCCGCCTTCAAAAGCCATCTGCCCGAGCAGTTGCGCCTGCTTCGGTCCGACGCTGCGCTCGATCACATCGATATCGCGGCTATAGCTGTTGACGATCTGACCGCCATTGCGACCCGATGCACCGAAGCCGACCTTGGCCGCTTCCAGCACGGTCACGCGAAAACCGTTCTCCAGCAGAAACAGCGCAGAGGACAGCCCGGTATACCCGGCGCCAATCACACAGACATCCGTCTCCACATCATCCTGCAAGGCCGGACGTGGCGGTACGGCGTTGGCCGACGCCGCGTAGTAAGACTCTGGGTAGGGGGTGTTCGCCATCCTGCAGCCTCTGTTTAATATATTTTACGAGTGCGCCGATCCTACCCGAGTTGAAAAACCTCCGCCAGCCACCGGAAAAATCTTCTTCGCTGGCCCGAAATTAAATATTTTGCATATTCATAGGGTTAGGTGAAAAAAAGGTGTTGACACCCCTCCGGAATTCCGTAGAATGCCGCCTCACAGCAGGCACGTAGCTCAGTTGGTTAGAGCACCACCTTGACATGGTGGGGGTCGTTGGTTCGAGTCCAATCGCGCCTACCAAACAAAATCCGCTCTGCTGGGCGGTCTAGAAGGGCTCACCGAAAGGTGGGCCCTTTTTTGTTGTCTGTGATTTGCAAAGCTTTTGCAAAACCCCGCCTCAGAACGGCAGTTCGGCGCTGACCTCAACCTAGTCGATCGTCTTGGCGTCGTGTCCCCCTTGGTAGCACATCGTCACTTTCTCGTCCGCATCTCCACCAAAGCTTTATGGCAGTGTTAAGGCTCCAAAGGCCAGCCACAGTCAATCAGCGGAGAAGCCCGGCTCTGCGCCGGGCTCGTTAAATTAACTTCGGCGCGAATCCAGCTTTTTCACAATCTGGGCGGAGGATCTTTCTTTGCGTCTCTGCACCCAACTATGAAGGGCGTGCAGTGGGTGTAGAAAGGCTGCAAGCACGCCCAGTAGCATGATGATGAAAATGGTGATCAGCGGGATGCTTTCGTGCGAGAACATGGTGGGTTACTCCTGTAGTCACTATGTCGGAACCCGCAGACTAGACGCATATAACGATGATTTCGATGAACGTATGTTCATCAATGGGCGCATGAATTGTGCTACGGCAGAGCTCGCCAAATTGACGAATTGTGGAAATTAGCGAGCGGTTCTCGATGGGGCTCAATGCGCGTCCATGCACCTGATGAATCATGGGCAGCTGAAATTCCAGGCATCAATAACAAGGTCCTCTGCCTCCTCGCCAATAGTCGTGATGCCCAGGCATTCCTGGTTTTTCCTGTAATGGAATTGGCAGTACTGCACGCCCTGGGTGCATCGCTCGACTTCCGTGATGCCCATATTCAGAAGTTCTACCGCAGTGCCGACAGGCTGCCTCTGAATGAGCGCATCTGGCCTCCAGCCGTTCTTGATCAATGCACTTCGCGCCGATAAAAACGGCATACCTTCTCTGATGGGTATCTCTGTAGCGCAGGCAGAGGCACTGGAGAGATAAAGCAAAATGCAGGCGCAAGGGAAGGATCTCACTTTCCGCACCCTTACTCTCTTTCGGGGCATTCGAAATTCCATGAGTAGATCTTCATGTCTTTAATCTCTTCGCCCACTGTTGCGACGCCGAGACAGGTTTGGTCTTTTAAATAGTAGAAACTGCAGAACTGAATGCCCATCGTGCAGGATTCAATTTCGATGAAGCCTTTTCTTATGAGAATATTTTCGACCCCGATCTTTTCTATGTCGGTTGGGTTCGGTTTCCAGCCGTTTTGAATCAGTGCGTTTCTGGCGCTTGTAAATGACATCCCCTCTTTGATTGGCACCTCTGCAGCTTTTACATGAAAACTTGCACAGCATAAGAAGCCGATGAAGAGCCAAGTGCTCACGCTGCTCATGTTGAGGAGGAGTCCCTGCGGAGTTTTTGGTGGGGAGATTGCCGAGAGGGAGCGTCGTCCATGGTGGAGATGTTTCATTGCTTTGCGATCCTTGCTGGTTTTGCGTGCGAATGATCCAGTGGGGGGAGATCATGGTCAATCATTGCTGTGGGGATGGCTTTGGTTTTCAGGTGTAGAGTCACCGTCCGTCGCCAGCATCCTTGAAAAAAGTGTGGATATTGAATGGCTTACGAGTGTTACTAACTGGCCGGTTATCGAAAAAATGTTGTTACATGCGGGATAAATCAGTAACATCCGCCCCGCGTTCACCACCACGGTTTATGCATTTTTAAATCCCAAGCTTCCATCAGCTGCTTGGGATTTTTTTTGCCTGCGATTTGGCTGTCGCAGTGCCTGTCTTTCATCCGCCGATCCTGCGCGGGCAAATCCTTGCTTTTTCGACTACTACTGACTGGCCGATTTTCAACTCTTTCCAAAGGGGTTTGTCGATGCTGGTTCACTGGTTTCTAGCGGCAATTCATCTATTGGCTTTTGCCTTGGGTTTTTGGGCGGTGCTTACACGCGGTACAGCGTTCCGCCGCCTGGCGGCCGGTACTGGAGAGGTCGGGCGAGTGTTGCTTGCCGATAACTTATGGGGCATTTCTGCATTGATCCTGCTGGTGACCGGCGGGATGCGCGCATTTGGCGGGTATGAGAAGGGCACTGACTATTACCTTCATCAGCCGCTGTTTCATCTGAAGATGACGCTGTTGGTGCTCATTCTGCTGATTGAACTCGCCCCGATGGTCACGCTGGTCAAATGGCGGATCGCATCTGCTCGCGGTGCGGCACTAAATACCGGGCGTGCAAAGTTGTACGCGCGAATCAGTCATGTCGAGGCGTTGCTGCTAGTGCTAATGGTGATTGCCGCCACCGGCATGGCGCGTGGCGTGACATTCGGCTAGGAAGGCGAATTCTCTGCGCTCTATCGGAAACGTCCGACAGCCAGCCCTAAAAATGGCGGGTAATATCGCTCGGCAACGAAGGATAGGGATGCGGTAAAGCGTTGAGAGGGAAGGAGGTCGCGTGTCAGGCGCCGTGCCCAACAGAGTGGGGAGCGGATGGCAATACGGCGCGTGTATCTCTAGCCAGTCATTACACGAGGCAAACGAACTGGCTACTGACTGCGGGGCGGCTCAGGGAGTTTGTGGCTTGTCCGGGGCGGTCAGGCCAGCCTGAATGCGCTGGTAAATCTCTTCACGATGCACGGCAACGTTTTTCGGAGCGTTGATGCCGATTCGTACTTGCTGGCCGCTAACGCCCAGAATGGTGATGGTGATGTCATCACCAATGTTTATGCTTTCACCGACTTTGCGGGTGAGTATCAGCATGGTCTTCTCCTTGATTGCTTTGTAGGGCACCTGATTCAGACAGTGCAGAGGTCGGTGGTACGTATAGATTAGTGCGAAGTCTCACGGTTTGGGTGCCTCTTTCTGACGCGCAGATGCGGCATTAATTCCCAGGGCGTAACTATACAGAGGCTGCAATCATCAATCTCGTTGTTTTGTGCCCATTTTGCGGGGCTCACGAAGTATTTATGAATGATAAGATCGCCGCTTTGAGATTTTCGAGGAAAGCGTTGTGCGCAAATTGGTCTGGATGGTCGCGGCACTGGCATTGGCAGGATGTGGTGAAGGCAAAGGTGTAGACGCGCAGAAACCGAAAACGACAGTCGCGAGCGCTCCTGCGGTTGCCGCCGCCCCTCAATGGGACCTTGAGGTGCGCGGTGAAACCCCTCAAGCCGTCAGTGACCTGAGCGGCTGGTTGATCGAGCATGCTTTCGTTCCGACGGTCATCAAGGATGGCAGCGGCAAAACGCGGATTCTGATTGGCCCGTTCAACTCCCAGGCCGAGGCGGAAGCTCGTAAGGTGCAGGTGGATGCTGCATTGGTGAAGGCCAAAAAGCAGAATGTTGAGTCCGTGTTGGTTGAGCATCCGCTCACGCCGTAAACGATTCATCTGGTGGAGCTGCCTAAAGGTTGTCAACTGCGATTCGTTCCTATTCAAGTCGCTGATGATTTCCAGAAGGAGCTCCCCATGGCCTCCGCCAATCCCTACAAGTTGTTCGATGTCACCTTGCATCGTAAAACGCAGTTGAGCCCGCATATGATGCGGATCACCCTTTGCGGCCCGTCCGTCAATGAAATGGCGACTTGGGCGCCGGATCAAAGGGTGAAGCTGTTTTTCCCTGCCGCCGACGGGTCGCCATCACGGCTTTCTCAAGATGAAGGTTGGTTCGCTCGCTTCCGGGCGATGCTGGCGGATCGACGTCCTGCGATGCGCACCTACACAATCCGTCACCTGCGCGCTGAGCAAGGCGAGGTAGATATCGATTTCGTCCTGCATGGCGAGAACGGCCCGGCATCGCGTTGGGCGCTACGGGCTCAACCCGGTGAGTCGATGCAGATCCTTGCGCCCGACAGCCATTTCTCGGCGCAGGATGCCGGTGGATTCGAATGGAAGCCACCGCAAATTCTCAAACAGGTTCTGCTCGTCGCCGACGCCACCGCGCTGCCGGCGGCCATGGGTATTCTCGATGAGTTGGCGGCGCTCAATAAGCCGCCTCAAGTCCAGGCATTCTTTGAGGTGGATAGCGCGCAGGACGTGCTCGCCGTTCCTGACTGGCCGGGACTGTCAGTGCGATGGCTGATTCGTGATCAGGCTAGTGAAACCGTCGCGGGAGCGCTGATGATTGAAGCGGTGCGCGGGGCAACGCTACCCGTTCATGCGTCGTCAGAGGGGCGGGCAGTCGAGTTGGCCGATGTCGATATCGACAAGGATATTCTCTGGGAAATTGCCGCTAGCGCCCCTGAAGGATTTTACGGCTGGGTCGCCGGTGAAAGTGCGGCAGTCATGAGCTTGCGCAAATACCTGATCAAGGAGTGCGGCATTCCTCGCGAGTCGCTCAATCTGATGGGGTATTGGCGTTACAACAAGTCTGGAAGCTAGCCACAAAAAAGGCCTCGAACATAACATTCGAGGCCTTTTTTTCACGCTGCGATCAGCCGCAGGCTTTCATGTTCACCGGGCCGACAAACTCATTGCCGCGCCCCATCACGCACGCCACGCTTTGATTGCGCTGGCGTTCCCAGTCTTGCACCGGATAAGTCTTGTCCCACGCTTCGTACAATTGCCGATCCTGTTTCGACAGGCGCAAGCCGTACTGCTTGCTCATGTAGAAATAGGTGCGGGCGATCATGCCGCGAATCGAAGGGCGGGGCATGACCTTCTTGGCCTTGAAGTCGACCTGGGTCAGGCACGAGCCGTACTGACCGGATTGCACCGGCAACCAGCCGTAGCTGAAGTTGCTGCGGTCGCCGTTGACCTCGCCAATACTTGGTACCAGGTTATGCAGGTCGGCTTCTGCCTTTTGATAAGTCGGGTCATAACGGGTGCAGTTCTTGCGTCCGCCTTCCTGCCAGCATTGGCGCTGGTGGCCGAACTGCCATGCCGGCACGATGTGTTCCCACTCGATGCGTGACGCACGCTTGGCATTTTTGCGCGGTACGTAACCGCACGCCTTCAGATCAACTTTGTTGCCGGTGTACTTACACCCGCAATAAAACTCGGTGGACTGCGGTGCATACAGTTTCCACGCGACCTTCTTGGCTTCTGAAAATGTGCGGGGCGCGCCGGCCTGGGCGCCCATGGCGATGAACAGCAGCAGCAAAGCAAAACAGCGGACAATCATTGAATCAATCTTCCTTCGGCACAACCCAAAAAATCTGCACGCCGCCATCGTCGCGATAGGCGAGGGTGACGTTGTCGTTCTCGTCGATTTCCTCGAGCAGGCGCTCCCACTCATCCATTGGTTCGTCCGGCAAGCGGAAGATCAATGCGGCTTTGGATTTTTGCGCTGTGGGGGAATTGATGATTTTTTGAACGCGCATACCCATGCGTTCATAAGCGTCAGGAGCATCAGGGGAGGTGGCCACGAGGTTATCCTTATTAAGCTGTACGTGCATACAGTATTTAACTGTAGGCAATTTCGCAACTGCTTAAAATTCAAGAAAATCCTCTGACAGCGGTTTTCCGATTTTGGTGTGAGGTGTGTCGATTTTTTTGTAGGGGAAATGCTTGCGTGCTGTAGGCGACGCTCCATTTGCCAGGCAGGTGAATGGAGCGAAGGGTGCCCGACCGGGATTGGTCGGGCGGAGGTCAATCAGTATTCCCAGAACATCCGTTGCAGCTCTTTGCTGTCGTTGGTTTTGGTCAAAGCGACCATCGCCAGAATGCGGGCTTTTTGTGGGTTCAGGTCGTGAGCGACAACCCAGTCGTACTTGTCGTCAGGCTGTTCGGCGTTACGCAGAACGAAACCGCCAGCGTTGACGTGAGACGAGCGGATGATCTGCACGCCATCCTTGCGCAGGGCCTGCAGGGTCGGAACCACGCGGGACGACACCGACCCGTTGCCGGTGCCGGCGTGGATGATGGCTTTGGCGCCGGACTGGGCGAGTGCCTTGTAGGCGGTATCGCTTACGTTGCCGTAGGAATAGGCGATTTCTACGTCAGGAAGGCTCTTGATGTTTTTGATGTCGAATTCCGAGTCCATGGTGTGACGCTTGGCTGGCAAGCGGAACCAGTAGGACTTGCCTTCAACCACCATGCCTAGTGGGCCCCAGGCGCTCTTGAACGCCTCGGTCTTGATGTTGATCATTTTGCTGACGTCGCGACCGGACTGGATTTCATCGTTCATGGTCACCAGTACGCCTTTGCCGCGTGCTTCTTTGCTGCTGGCCACGGCCACGGCGTTGTACAGGTTGAGCATGCCGTCAGCCGACATCGCAGTGCCTGGACGCATGGAGCCGACAACGATGATCGGCTTGTCGGTCTTCTCAACGAGGTTCAGGAAGTAAGCGGTTTCTTCCAGGGTGTCGGTACCGTGGGTGATGACGATGCCGTCAACGTCTTTGCTGTCGGCCAGTTCGGCAACGCGACGGCCCAGTTGCAGCAGATTGTCGTTGGTGATGCTTTCCGAGGCGATCTGCATGACTTGTTCGCCACGCGCATTGGCCAGTTTGCTCAACTCGGGAATGCCGGCGATCAGTTGTTCCACGCCGACCTTGGCAGCTTGATAAGTGGCGCTGTTGGCGGCACTGGCGCCAGCTCCGGCGATGGTGCCACCCGTGGCGAGCACCACGACGTTGGCCAGTTTGGTCTGGGACTCGACTTCTTTTGCCTGAAGGGCAGTCGGCAGGAGTAAAAGGAGGGCCAAAGCGCCCGGAACGAAGTTTTTCAAAGCAGATGTCATTATTTTTCTCTCTAGTAGTGAGACGGTGCTGATGCAGGTTCATCTAGATGCGCCCCGTGCCGATCTGGGTGCGCGGGGTGCGGTGAAGGGAGCAGGATCTGTACCAGCCGTACTTTGCGTTAGAGAAATGTTTAAGCTGATGATTTACATCAAGATTTTATGACTCGGTGAGGTTCCTGATGAATCGTTTATCCGGATTTCCGAACAATGGTCGCTTTCGCGTTCGGCTCACCGAAAAGGACTACTGCCCCTGTCGAACAGATCGGGTTGCCGGTTGTGGAATTCCTGCTAAAGAATCCTTCGCGCAGGCCGATGGGTGTTAAAGGAAATTAAAATTTAAGGAGTTCACATGTCACTGACGATCGGCATTGCAAATCCCGGTGCTGTCACCATTGGCGGTAAGACCGCAGCGACGATCAATGCAATAAATGAAGCCGAAGCGGATGCCTCCGCCGAGGCGCTGGGCACCGAGGAAGAAAGCAGTAATCAGGTCAGAACCGGTGGTCCCGCGCAGGAAGCGAGCAAGACTGAAAGCAGCGATAATCTCAGCATTACCGTCAAGATGCTGCTCAAACGCATGCAGGAATTACAGAAGCAAATGCAGGAGCAGCAACAGCAACTCGCTGCCGCGCAGGCTGCGAGCTATCCGACGCCAGAGGCCAAGTCGCAGGCAGTCATGTCCATTCAGGGGCAGATCGCGCAAACCAGCGGCGCAATGATGGAAGTATCGGCGGCGCTGCTGAAAGAGATGTCCAAGGGTTCCACCAGCGGTAACCTGGTCAGCACCACGGCATAAACAGCGACCGGGCGGATCAGCAGATTCGCCCTACAATACATGACGATTTCTGATTGTTGACAAATGTCGGCGGGATTCGCATAGTTCGGTCTACGCAAACGTTTGCGCGACGTTCGTCGGGGCATTCTGTCATCGGCAAAGTAATGTAGATTACGCCAGCGCAAGCGTTGCTTACAATAATCATAAGATCGGAGTGAACCCATGAAGCTGCCATTTGCTGGACGTCTTCTTGCTGTCGCTATGCTGGCTGCCACAGCCGCTGCACTGCCTGTCTCTTCGGCGTTCGCCGAATCCCCTGAAAAACCCAAAGTCGCACTGGTCATGAAATCTCTGGCCAACGAATTCTTCCTGACCATGGAAGACGGCGCCAAGGCCTACCAGAAAGAACACTCCGCCGATTTCGACCTGATCTCCAACGGCATCAAGGATGAAACCGACACCGCCGGCCAGACCCGCATCGTCGAGCAAATGATTCTGGCCAAGGTCAATGCGCTGGTCATCGCGCCTTCCGATTCCAAGGCCATGGTGCCGGTGATCAAGAAAGCAGTCGACGCCGGTATCACCGTGATCAACATCGACAACCAGCTTGATCCGGCAATCGTCAAAAGCAAAAACATCAGCGTGCCATTCGTAGGTCCGGACAACCGCAAAGGTGCGCGTCTGGTCGGTGAATACCTGGCCAAACAGCTCAAGGCCGGTGACGAAGTCGGCATCATTGAAGGCGTGTCGACCACGACCAACGCCCAGCAGCGTACCGCCGGTTTCAAGGATGCGATGGACGCGGCGCAAATCAAGGTTGTTTCCCTGCAGTCCGGCGACTGGGAAATCGACAAGGGCAACAAGGTTGCCGCGTCGATTCTCAGCGAATATCCGCAAGTCAAAGCGTTGCTGGCGGGTAACGACAGCATGGCCGTCGGTGCCGTTTCCGCCGTACGCGCCGCCGGCAAGGCAGGCCAGGTGCAGGTGGTCGGTTACGACAACATCAATGCCATCAAGCCAATGTTGAAGGATGGTCGCGTACTGGCGACTGCCGACCAATATGCCGCCAAACAAGCCGTGTTCGGCATCGAGACCGCGCTGAAAATCATCAAGGGCGAGAAAGTCGACAGCGGTGCCAATGGCGTGATCGAAACGCCGGTCGAGCTGGTCACCAAGTAAGTCCTCTGGCGACACAACGGCGCTCGTCCGTCCGGGCGAGCGCATGGAGATTTTTATGTCAGTTTCCGCCCCGAACGCTGTCCTCTCGGTCAGCGGTATCGGTAAGACCTATGCGCAACCGGTGCTCACCGGCATCGATTTGACGCTGATGCGCGGTGAAGTGCTGGCGCTCACTGGCGAGAATGGCGCCGGTAAAAGCACGCTTTCGAAGATCATTGGCGGTCTGGTCACTCCGACCACGGGCCATATGCAGTTTCAGGGCAAAGAATATCGCCCGGGCAGTCGTACCCAGGCAGAAGACCTTGGCGTACGCATGGTCATGCAAGAACTCAATCTGTTGCCGACGCTGTCGGTGGCGGAGAATCTGTTTCTCGATAATCTGCCAAGCAATGGTGGCTGGATCAGCCGCAAGCAGTTGCGTAAAGCCGCTATCGAAGCCATGGCGCAAGTCGGTCTCGACGCGATCGATCCGGATACGTTGGTCGGCGAGCTGGGGATCGGGCATCAGCAGATGGTCGAAATCGCCCGGAACCTGATCGGCGATTGCCATGTGCTGATTCTCGACGAACCCACCGCGATGCTGACGGCGCGTGAAGTTGAAATGCTCTTTGAGCAGATCACTCGTTTGCAGGCGCGCGGCGTCTCGATCATCTACATTTCCCACCGCCTCGAAGAGCTGTCCCGTGTTGCCCAGCGCATTGCCGTGTTGCGTGACGGCAACCTGGTCTGCGTCGAACCGATGGCCAATTACAACAGCGAGCAACTGGTCACGCTGATGGTCGGTCGTGAACTGGGTGAACACATCGACATGGGCCCGCGCAAGATTGGCGCCCCGGCGTTGACGGTCAAGGGTCTGACGCGTTCCGACAAGGTGCGCGACGTCTCGTTCGAAGTGCGCGCCGGAGAGATCTTCGGGATTTCCGGGCTGATCGGGGCAGGGCGCACGGAATTGCTGCGGCTGATTTTCGGTGCCGATGTCGCCGACAGCGGCACGATATCGTTGGGCTCGCCCGC
The DNA here is from genome assembly GCF_058786735.1 of Pseudomonas sp. FW305-7. Classification (NCBI taxonomy): domain Bacteria; kingdom Pseudomonadati; phylum Pseudomonadota; class Gammaproteobacteria; order Pseudomonadales; family Pseudomonadaceae; genus Pseudomonas; species Pseudomonas sp. FW305-7. Next base: position 57,721 of record NZ_JBYSZA010000019.1, on the reverse strand, counting down.
ACAAGTTGTGAGTGTGCGTTCGCCGGTCGATGCGGTACGCAATGGCATCGCGTTGATCACCGAAGACCGCAAGGGCGAAGGCTTGCTGCTCAGTCAGTCGATCAGCGCCAACATCGCGTTGGGCAACATGCCGGAAATCTCCAGTGGCGGTTTCGTTAACAATGGCGACGAGATCGCCTTGGCGCAACGGCAGATCGATGCCATGCGCATCCGCAGTTCGAGCCCGACCCAGTTGGTGTCAGAGCTTTCCGGGGGGAACCAGCAGAAGGTTGTGATTGGTCGCTGGCTGGAGCGTGATTGTTCGGTGCTGCTGTTCGATGAGCCGACTCGTGGCATCGACGTCGGTGCCAAGTTCGACATTTATGCCTTGCTCGGTGAATTGACTCGCCAGGGCAAAGCGCTGGTGGTGGTCTCCAGTGACCTGCGTGAATTGATGCTGATCTGCGACCGGATCGGCGTGCTGTCCGCAGGTCGTCTGATCGATACCTTCGAGCGCGACAGCTGGACCCAGGATGATTTGCTTGCCGCCGCGTTCGCCGGCTACCAAAAACGTGATGCGTTGCTCAACGAAGCGGCGCCTAGGGATCTCCCATGAAAACTGCATCTCCTGCCGGCAAACGTAGTGGCAATTTTTACGGGCTGGGTACTTATCTGGGGCTGGCCGGTGCCTTGCTGGCGATGGTCGCGCTGTTCTCGATCTTGAGCAGCCACTTTCTGTCCTATAACACCTTCAGCACCCTGGCCAACCAGATTCCCGATCTGATGGTGCTGGCAGTCGGCATGACCTTCGTGCTGATCATCGGCGGCATCGACCTTTCGGTGGGCTCGGTGCTGGCATTGGCGGCATCAACGGTCAGTGTCGCCATTCTCGGCTGGGGCTGGAGTGTTCTGCCGTCGGCGCTGCTGGGCATGGCGGTAGCGGCGCTGGCCGGCACCGTCACTGGTTCGATCACCGTTGCCTGGCGGATTCCATCGTTCATCGTGTCCCTCGGCGTGCTGGAAATGGCTCGCGGCCTGGCGTACCAGATGACTGGTTCGCGCACGGCTTATATCGGTGATTCTTTTGCCTGGCTGTCGAACCCGATCGCATTCGGCATCTCGCCTTCGTTCATCATTGCCTTGCTGGTGATCTTCATGGCCCAGGCGGTTTTGACTCGCACCGTGTTTGGTCGCTACCTGATCGGCATCGGCACCAACGAAGAGGCGGTAAGGCTGGCGGGGATCAATCCGAAGCCTTACAAGATTCTGGTGTTCAGCCTGATGGGGTTGTTGGCCGGTATCGCCGCGCTGTTCCAGATTTCTCGTCTGGAAGCGGCTGACCCGAACGCCGGCTCCGGTCTGGAGTTGCAAGTGATTGCTGCTGTGGTGATCGGCGGGACCAGCCTGATGGGCGGGCGCGGTTCGGTAATCAGCACGTTCTTTGGGGTGTTGATCATTTCCGTGCTGGCAGCGGGTCTGGCGCAAATCGGTGCGACCGAACCGACCAAACGTATCATCACCGGTGCAGTGATTGTCATCGCGGTCGTGCTCGATACCTATCGTAGCCAGCGCGCCAGTCGGCGGGGCTGAGCCATGGCGACGATCAAGGATGTGGCGGCCCTCGCGGGGATTTCCTACACGACCGTGTCGCATGTGGTGAACAATACCCGGCCGGTCAGTCAGGAAGTGCGGCGCAAAGTCGAGGCGGCCATCAAGAGCCTCGACTATGTGCCGAGCGCGGTGGCGCGCTCGTTGAAAGCCAAGACCACGGCAACCATTGGCCTTTTGGTGCCCAACAGCCTCAACCCGTACTTCGCCGAACTGGCGCGGGGCATCGAGGATTACTGCGAGCGTAACGGCTACTGCGTGATCCTCTGCAACTCCGATGACAACCCGGAAAAGCAACGCAGCTATTTGCGCGTATTGCTGGAAAAACGTATCGATGGGTTGATCGTCGCTTCGGCGGGCGGTGAAAGTGGTTTGGCGCAAGGGTTGGCCGGGGTGAAGACGCCCATGGTGATTGTCGACCGTGGCCTTGATGGCGTGGATGCCGATCTGGTACGCATCGACCACGAATACGGCGCCTATCTCGCCACCCGCCATCTGCTGGAGCTTGGCCATCGCGATATTGCAACAATCGGCGGTCCGGCGAGCACCAGCGTGGCGCAGATGCGTCAGGCCGGATATTGCCGGGCGCTGAAAGAGGCGGGCATAGAAATACGTCAGGCGCGCATGCTGGAAAGTGATTTCACCAGTACCGGTGGTTACAACGCCGCGGCGATCCTGCTCGAGAGCAACCCGCCGAGCGCGATTTTCGCCGGTAACGACATGATTGGTATCGGTGTGCTGCGTGCAGCGGCAGAGCGTAACGTGCGGGTGCCGAGTGATCTGTCGGTGATCGGCTTCGACGATATCCAGATGAGCCGTTATGTCTATCCGGCACTCACTACCGTCGGCCAGTCAATCCTGCAGTTGGGCGAAATGGCGGCCGAGGTGCTGCTGCGAAGACTTGCTACTCCAACTCTGGGCACGGATCAAAGGATCGTGACCCCGAGTATTGTCCTGCGCGAGTCGACCGCGCCGCTGTCCGGCGTGTTCACCGAATATCGCTGAAACCGAATTGACGAGTAATGATGTATGCCAGCAAATGTAGTGGTAATAGGCAGCCTGAACATGGATCTGGTGACCCGGGCGCCACGGTTGCCCCGGGGCGGTGAAACGCTGATCGGTCACTCCTTCGCCACCGTGTCCGGCGGCAAGGGTGCCAATCAGGCAGTGGCTGCCGCGCGACTGGGTGCACAAGTGGCGATGGTCGGTTGTGTCGGCAATGACGACTATGGCGTGCAATTGCGTGATGCCTTGCTGGCTGAGCAGATTGACTGCCAGGCGGTGAGCGTCGTCGAGGATTCCAGTGGCGTGGCGTTGATCGTGGTCGATGACAACAGTCAGAACGCCATCGTGATTGTCGCCGGAGCCAACGGCGCGATGACACCGGCGGTGATCGACCGGTTCGACGCCGTGCTACAGGCTGCCGATGTTGTCATCTGTCAGCTTGAAATTCCGGATGCGACGGTGGGCCATGCGCTCAAGCGCGCGCGTGCGCTGGGCAAGACGGTGATCCTCAACCCCGCGCCAGCCAGCCGCACGTTGCCGTCGGATTGGTTCGCGGCCATCGATTATCTGATTCCCAATGAAAGCGAAGCCGCTGCATTGAGCGGCCTGCCGGTCGATTCGCTGGAAACCGCAGAAAGCGCTGCAAGTCACTTGATCGCGATGGGTGCGGGCAAAGTCATCATCACCCTCGGCGCCGAGGGCTCATTGTTCGCCAACGGCAAAGGCTTCGAGCATTTTCCTGCCCCCAAAGTGAAAGCCGTCGATACCACGGCGGCAGGGGATACCTTTGTCGGTGGTTTTGCCGCTGCCCTGGCCGCTGGCAAGTCCGAAGCTGAAGCGATTCGCTACGGGCAGATTGCCGCTGCATTGTCAGTGACTCGCGCTGGCGCGCAGCCTTCTATCCCAACAATGTCCGACGTACAGGCCTTTAAACCCGCATGAAAAAGACTCCTCTGCTCAATGTCGCGCTGTCGCGGCTGATCGCCTCCCTGGGCCATGGCGACATGGTGGTCATCGGTGACGCCGGGTTGCCGGTGCCGCCCGGTGTCGAATTGATTGATCTGGCGCTGACCCACGGCGTTCCGGATTTCGTCACCACGTTGAAAGTGCTGCTCAGCGAAATGCAGGTGGAAAGCCATGCGTTGGCCAAAGAGATTTTCGATAAGCAGCCGACGGCGCTCACCACGCTGGAGGCGTTGAATGAAGAGGGCGCACTGGGGCGTCGCGATCTGCTCAGTCACGACCAATTCAAGGTTCTCAGCCGACAGGCACGAGCGATTGTTCGTACAGGCGAATGTCAGCCGTACTGCAACATCGTTCTGGTCGCTGGGGTTACGTTCTGATTTTCGATTTCATCTGCACAAGGAATGCGCCATGCAACGCTATGCTCAAAAACTGCATCAACTGGTCCGGAGTCTGCTGCTTTTGTCCGTGATAACTGCAACCGGCGCTCATGCGGCGGAAAAAATCGACCTGATCATCGACACTGATCCGGGTGCCGACGACGTGGTCGCCTTGCTGTTCGCCCTGGCCTCGCCGGACGAACTGAATATTCGTGCGCTGACCACCGTGGCCGGCAACGTGCGCCTCGACAAGACGTCGCGTAATGCGCGTCTGGCTCGCGAGTGGGCAGGGCGCGAGGATGTACCGGTGTACGCCGGTGCGCCGAAACCGCTGATGCGTACGCCGATCTACGCCGAAAACATCCATGGCAAGGAAGGCCTGTCGGGTGTCACCGTGCATGAACCGAAAAAAGGCCTGGCTGAAGGCAATGCGGTCAACTACCTGATCGACACCCTGAAAAAAGCCAAGCCGCACAGCATCACCATCGCCATGCTCGGTCCGCAGACCAACCTGGCGCTGGCGCTGATCCAGGAGCCCGAGATTGTTCAGGGCATCAAGGAAGTGGTGATCATGGGTGGTGCGCACTTCAACGGTGGCAACATCACCCCGGTGGCTGAATTCAACCTGTTTGCCGATCCGCAAGCGGCTGAAGTGGTACTCAAGAGCGGCGTGAAGCTGACCTACCTGCCGCTGGACGTGACCCACAAGATTCTCACCAGCGATGCGCGCCTCAAGCAGATTGCAGCGCTCAACAACAATGCGAGCAAGATTGTCGGCGACATTCTCAACGAGTACATCAAAGGGGATATGGAGCATTACGGTATCCCGGGCGGCCCGGTGCATGACGCTACCGTCATCGCTTACCTGCTGAAGCCGGAACTGTTCACCGGTCGCTCGGTTAACGTGGCTGTTGATAGCCGTGAAGGGATCACTTTCGGTCAGACCGTCGTTGATTGGTACGACGGCCTGAAACAACCGAAAAATGCATTCTGGGTCGAGAATGGTGATGCCCAAGGCTTCTTCGATCTGCTGACTGAGCGCCTGAAACGCCTGAAGTAAGGCAAAGACCCGCAGGTGCCAGCCTGCGGGTCGCTACTCTCTCTCGGTGTCCGGTTTGCCCTTTGGGTCGTGCTGATACCTCTCGAACACTTGGGCTATAAACGTTTGCGCGCCTTGTGTTCCCATCGTTTTGACCAGCAGATCAATACTGATCAATGCCAGCTCTTCCGAACTGCCCGGGCTGTATGAACTGTGCCCTTTCGGCCACAGGACTTTGATGTCGGCGGTGATGCTTACGGTGCTCATGAGTGCGCTCGAAAGGTCGGGAATGTCGGTGGACGAGTTAACCACTTTGTCGCTCGTTTGGCACTGCGACTTAGGCATGAGCACAACGCTATGCGACACTTGGTCTTTTCCGGCTTATCCAAGGATCGTGCTGTGCAGATCGATTTGAATACCCCTGACGGCCTTACGCTTGATGCCGTACGCCAATTGCTGGCGTCGGCCAGCGATGATGAGCACACGCAACTGCGCGTGACCAAGGGCGGTATTGCGTATATTTCTTCGGGCGTGACGGGCGGTCAGGACATTGATGGCCTGTTGTTTCGTCTGGAAACCTGGGCCAAGGGTTCAGGCTATGTGGGAAATGTCGCGGCCAGCGACGAAGTGTGGGTGATGCAGATTTTCAATGCGCTCAAAGACAACTGGCCGAATCCACCTTACGACTACATCGACGTCTACTGAGCTCGTTAATATTCAGTCACGATTGATTGATGAAGGGGTGAGGGCTGCTCAGGCAAACTCGGCGTTTTTCCGGTCGTGGGGCAGGGGGATGGCATTTGTCATGAAACCAAACGCCGCATTGGCGGTCGCACGATCTCAGCTTAATCATTTGAAAGTAAGGAGGCTTCATGCCTTTGAAGTTCGCGACACTGGGTGCACTTATGGCCGCTGCCATGTTGGCCGGTTGCAGTACGACCTCCAGCGAGTCGGCAAAGGATCCTGTGGCGCCAGAAGCTGGTAGCCGCTGTGAAGCGACGGCAGCGGAGTTCGCCATTGGCAAGAAAGCTTCGCCCGCACTATTGGAGCAGGCCCGAGCGAAAGCCGGTGCGCAAAACGCACGCTTCCTCAAGCCCGATGACATGATCACCCTGGAATACCGCTCCGATCGCTTGAACCTGAATACCGATAACGCTCTGGTGGTTACCCGCGTCAACTGCGGCTGATCGCCGAGCGCTTTTGTTTCAGGCATAAAAAACCCCGTCACATGGACGGGGTTTTTTTAGTTCTGCTCAGAAATTACTCTGGGCGAACCTGTGCAGCTTGCATACCCTTTTGGCCTTTCTCAGCCACGAAAGAGACGGTCTGGCCTTCTTTCAGGCTTTTGAAACCGTCGGATTCGATAGCTTTGAAGTGTACGAACAGGTCGTCACCGCCACCTTGAGGAGTGATGAAGCCGAAGCCTTTTTCATCGTTGAACCACTTAACGGTGCCGGTTTGGCGATTAGACATGGTGTATCTCCAAGAAACATATATTTTTCAGTACTGTGCTGCTCAGGCCAACTGGGCACACCCGGGTATCATAGTCGAAATGTTCGCTTTGGTAGCCCCCCGGACGTGCTGTTTGCCAATCAGTCGTGTTTTCTTTGCTGCCTTTGTACGCTGAAAGCCCCGGTTTCAAAGGCTTTTAGCGAAAAGTAAAGACAATAAAAAAACCTGTAAAACCTGCATAAATCGTCCGAAAAGGCTCAAATTCAGCCGTTTTCAGGGGCGCTGAGCCGAGTCAGAAGTGCTTTTTACTTACTTTTTTGCCGGGGTGTTGGCTTTGCATTTGGCAATTTGGCCCAGCGCTTTCTGCTTCAATTCAGGCGTAGCCTTGTTGTCCATCAACGCCTGAATGTCGCTGGCCGGATAAGACTTGATGGCATCTGCACCACAGGCACAGTGAGATTTGGCAGCAGCGGCGCCGATTTGTGGAGTAGCCGCCTGGGTGCACTGTGCCATGTATTTCTCGCGTTCGCCCTTCGGCCAATCAGCGTGAGCGGCCAGCGGCATCAACAGAACAATAGGGGCGACTACGGCGAATAAGGTGTTCAGACGCATGCGAGGATGCTCCTTGTGGGTCAATGTCTTGTTATCTGAGGGGGTAAAGGCCTCTCAAGTTCAGCACTCTGGCATAAAAACGGACGATTTGCCTTCTGCTCAAACAGAGGCATAAGTGACCGCTCATCTGTGCTAGCATGCCGGGCTCAAGCGTTTACAGGCACCGGATGACTTTCCGTCCCGGCTGCGGTCAGCGTGCGAACATTCTGATTTGAATCCCAGTCACTCTGGTTCGGTTTTCCGGTTGGCCGCAAGGCTCCTGCCGCTGTAAGGCAGGCGTTCGTCATTGAATGGCCTGGATCGGATCTTGTACTGGCTCATCCCAACCCACGTGACCTTTGGTAGGGGTCACCACTAGGAGAGGAGGCGCCATGCCAACTATTACTCTTCCCGACGGCAGTCAACGTTCATTCGATCACCCGGTTTCCGTAGCCGAGGTCGCCGCATCCATTGGTGCAGGCCTGGCCAAAGCCACCGTGGCCGGCAAGGTCAATGGCAAGCTGGTTGACGCCAGCGACATCATCGACAGCGACGCGACGCTGCAAATCATCACGCCAAAGGATGAAGAGGGGCTGGAGATCATTCGCCACTCTTGCGCGCACCTGGTCGGCCATGCGGTCAAGCAGTTGTACCCGACTGCCAAAATGGTGATCGGGCCGGTCATCGACGAAGGCTTCTATTACGACATCGCCTTCGAGCGTCCTTTCACTCCGGACGACATGGCCGCCATCGAGCAGCGCATGCAGCAGCTGATCGAAAAAGATTACGACGTCATCAAGAAGGTCACTCCGCGCGCCGAGGTGATCGAAGTGTTCAAGGCCCGCGGCGAAGACTACAAGCTGCGTCTGGTCGAGGACATGCCGAACGAGCAGGCGATGGGCCTGTACTATCACGAAGAATACGTCGACATGTGCCGCGGTCCGCACGTGCCGAACACGCGCTTCCTGAAATCCTTCAAGCTGACCAAGCTGTCGGGCGCCTACTGGCGCGGCGACGCCAAAAACGAGCAGTTGCAGCGCGTTTACGGCACCGCTTGGGCGGACAAGAAGCAGCTCGCGGCTTACATCCAGCGCATCGAAGAAGCTGAAAAGCGCGATCACCGCAAGATCGGCAAGCGTCTGGGCCTGTTCCATACCCAGGAAGAAGCACCGGGCATGGTGTTCTGGCACCCGAACGGCTGGACTCTGTACCAAGTGCTCGAGCAATACATGCGCAAGGTGCAGCGTGACAACGGCTACCTTGAGATCAAGACGCCGCAAGTCGTTGATCGCAGCCTTTGGGAGAAATCCGGGCACTGGGCCAACTACGCCGACAACATGTTTACCACGCAGTCGGAAAGCCGCGACTACGCCATCAAGCCGATGAACTGCCCTTGCCACGTGCAGGTGTTCAACCAAGGCCTGAAGAGCTACCGCGAGCTGCCGATGCGTCTGGCCGAGTTCGGTGCCTGCCACCGTAACGAGCCATCGGGCGCGCTGCACGGCATCATGCGCGTGCGTGGGTTCACTCAGGACGACGCCCATATCTTCTGTACTGAAGAGCAGATGCAGGCCGAATCCGCTGCGTTCATCAAGCTGACCATGGACGTATATCGCGACTTCGGCTTTACCGATGTCGAGATGAAGCTGTCCACTCGTCCGGAAAAACGCGTCGGTTCCGACGAGCTGTGGGATCGCGCTGAAGCCGCACTGGCTGCAGCCCTTGATTCTGCGGGCCTGCCGTACGATCTGCAGCCGGGTGAGGGCGCGTTCTATGGTCCGAAAATCGAATTCTCGCTGAAAGATTGCCTCGGTCGCGTCTGGCAATGTGGTACCTTGCAGCTCGATTTTAACCTGCCTGTCCGTTTGGGCGCTGAATACGTCTCCGAAGACAACAGCCGCAAACACCCAGTGATGTTGCACCGTGCGATCCTCGGTTCCTTCGAGCGTTTCGTCGGGATTCTGATCGAGCACTACGAAGGTGCATTCCCTGCGTGGCTCGCGCCAACCCAGGCGGTGATCATGAATATCACTGATAAACAGGCAGATTTTGTTGCAGAAGTAGAAAAAACTCTCAACGAAAGCGGATTTCGTGCCAAGTCCGACTTGAGAAATGAAAAGATCGGCTTTAAAATCCGCGAGCATACTTTGCTCAAGGTTCCCTATCTTTTGGTTATCGGAGATAAGGAAGTCGAGATGCAGACTGTCGCTGTGCGTACTCGTGAAGGTGCTGACCTGGGCTCGATGCCCGTCGCCCAGTTCGCTGAGTTTCTCGCGCAAGCGGTTTCCCGGCGTGGTCGCCCAGATTCGGAGTAATTATTATTAAGCGTGAAATGAGACAAGATAAACGAGCTGCACCGAAAGCCCCGATCAACGAGAATATCTCGGCACGCGAGGTTCGGTTAATTGGCGCTGATGGCGAGCAGATTGGCATCGTCTCGATTGATGAAGCGCTTCGTATTGCTGAAGAAGCAAAGCTTGATCTGGTAGAAATCTCTGCCGACGCAATCCCACCGGTTTGCCGGGTGATGGATTACGGCAAATCTATCTTCGAAAAGAAGAAACAGGTTGCAGCGGCGAAGAAGAACCAGAAGCAGATTCAGGTAAAAGAAATCAAGTTTCGTCCAGGGACGGAAGAAGGGGATTACCAGGTAAAACTGCGCAACCTGGTACGTTTCCTGAGTGATGGGGACAGGGCCAAGGTATCCTTGCGATTCCGCGGCCGTGAGATGGCCCACCAGGAGCTGGGGATGGAACTCCTCAAGCGGGTTGAAGCTGACCTGCTCGAGTACGGTTCGGTCGAACAGCATCCTAAGATGGAAGGACGCCAACTGATCATGGTCATCGCCCCGAAAAAGAAGAAGTAATCATCAGGGCACGGCAGGCCTTCTGATTATGTTTATCAACTGAATGCGGAGTATCCGAACATGCCAAAAATGAAAACCAAAAGTGGTGCTGCTAAGCGGTTTCTGAAAACTGCTAACGGTATCAAGCACAAGCACGCTTTCAAGAGCCACATCCTGACTAAAATGTCGACCAAGCGTAAGCGTCAACTGCGCGGTAGCAGCTTGCTGCATCCGTCTGACGTGGCAAAAGTCGAGCGCATGCTGCGCCTTCGTTAATTTTAGTCAAGAATAGAGGAAGTAACTCATGGCTCGTGTAAAGCGTGGCGTCATTGCCCGTAAACGTCACAAAAAAATTCTGAAACTTGCTAAAGGCTACTACGGCGCACGCTCGCGCGTATTCCGTGTTGCCAAGCAAGCGGTAATCAAGGCAGGCCAATACGCCTACCGTGACCGTCGTCAGAAAAAACGTCAGTTCCGCGCTCTGTGGATCGCTCGTATCAACGCTGGTGCACGTGTTAACGGTCTGTCCTACAGCCGTTTCATCGCTGGCCTGAAAAAAGCGTCCATCGAGATCGACCGTAAGGTTCTGGCTGATCTGGCAGTGAACGAAAAAGCGGTGTTTGCTGCGATTGTCGAGAAAGCTAAAGCCACCTTGGCTTAAGTACCCCCGACAATCACCCGGTCTCACTTCCGTGGGGCCAGGTGGTAAACGTCTTAAATAGGGGAAGAGCCTTCAAGCTCTTCCCCTATTTTGTATCTGGAGTCTGTACATGGAAAACCTGGACGCGCTGGTCTCTCAAGCTCTAGAGGCTGTGCAAAGCGCTGAAGATATCAATGCCCTGGAGCAAATCCGGGTTCAATACCTTGGCAAAAAGGGCGAATTGACTCAGGTGATGAAGACCCTGGGGAATTTGCCGGCAGAAGAGCGTCCACAAGTTGGCGCCCTGATCAACGTTGCCAAGGAGCGTGTAACAGGCGTTCTCAATGCGCGCATGGCCCTGTTTGAAGAAGCCGAACTGGCTGCCAAACTGTCCGCCGAGTCCATTGATGTGACGTTGCCGGGCCGTGGTCAGACCTCCGGTGGTCTGCATCCGGTGACCCGGACTCTGGAGCGTGTTGAACAGTTCTTCACTCGCATTGGCTACGGCATCGCCGAAGGTCCTGAGGTCGAAGACGACTATCACAACTTTGAAGCGCTCAACATCCCAGGCCATCACCCGGCCCGGTCGATGCATGACACCTTTTATTTCAACGCCAACATGCTGCTGCGCACCCATACCTCGCCGGTACAGGTCCGCACCATGGAATCGAAGCAGCCACCGATCCGCATCGTCTGCCCAGGCCGTGTGTACCGTAGCGACTCCGATATCACCCACTCGCCGATGTTCCACCAGGTCGAAGGCCTGCTGGTCGATCGCGACATCAATTTTGCCGATCTCAAAGGCACCATCGAAGAGTTCCTGCGGGTGTTCTTCGAGAAAGAACTGGCCGTACGTTTCCGTCCTTCGTACTTCCCGTTCACCGAGCCATCCGCTGAAGTCGATATGGAATGCGTGATGTGTAGCGGTAAAGGCTGCCGCGTCTGCAAGCAGACCGGCTGGCTGGAAGTGATGGGCTGCGGCATGGTTCACCCGAACGTGCTGCGCATGTCCGGCATCGATCCGGAAGAGTTCTCCGGCTTTGCTTTCGGTATGGGCGTCGAGCGTCTGGCCATGCTCCGTTACGGCGTGAACGACTTGCGTCTGTTCTTCGACAACGACTTGCGGTTCCTCGCGCAATTTCGCTAGTCGTAACGAATTCTTAGGAGAGCAGGATGAAATTCAGTGAACAATGGCTGCGTGGCTGGGTTAGCCCGCAGGTAGATCGCGACGAGCTGGTTGCTCGTCTGTCGATGGCCGGTCTTGAGGTCGATAGCGTTACGCCGGCCGCCGGTGTATTCAGTGGCGTGGTGGTGGGCGAGGTGCTGAGCACCGAGCAACACCCTGACGCTGACAAGTTGCGCGTGTGCCAGGTCAGTAATGGTGCGGAAACCTTCCAGGTCGTATGCGGTGCGCCAAACGTGCGTCCGGGCCTGAAGATTCCGTTCGCCATGATCGGTGCCGAGTTGCCAGGCGACTTCAAGATCAAGAAGGCCAAGCTGCGCGGCGTTGAGTCAAACGGCATGCTTTGCTCGCAAGCCGAGCTGCAAGTCGGTGAAGGCAACGACGGTCTGATGGAGCTGCCGGCCGATGCGCCGGTGGGCGAAGATTTCCGCGTATATCTCGATCTGGAAGACGCCAGCATCGAGGTCGACCTGACCCCGAACCGTGGCGACTGCCTGTCCCTGGCCGGCTTGGCTCGTGAAGTCGGCGCACTGTACGCCGTTCCGGTCACCCGTCCGGTGGTGATGAGTATTCCCGCTGTGCACGATGAAGTGCGTTCAGTGGAGGTGCTGGCGCCAGCGGCATGCCCGCGTTACCTGGGTCGTGTCATCCGCAACGTTGACCTGTCCAAACCTACGCCGCTGTGGATGGTTGAGCGTCTGCGCCGTGCTGAAGTGCGCAGCATCGACGCTGCCGTCGACATCACCAACTACGTGATGCTCGAACTGGGTCAGCCGCTGCACGCTTTCGATCTTGCCGAAATCAATGGCGGTATCCGTGTGCGCATGGCGGAAGAGGGCGAGAAACTGGTTCTGCTCGACGGTCAGGAAGTTAGCCTGCGTAGCGATACGCTGGTGATCGCTGACCACACCCGCGCTCTGGCGATTGCCGGTGTGATGGGTGGCGAGCACAGCGGCGTGTCCGCGACCACTCGCGATGTATTCCTGGAAAGTGCGTTCTTCGATCAGATCGCGGTCGCGGGCAAAGCTCGTTCCTACGGCCTGCATACCGATGCTTCGCACCGTTACGAGCGTGGTGTGGATTGGCAGCTGGCCCGTGAAGCCATGGAGCGGGCCACCGGCCTGCTGCTGGAAATCACTGGCGGCGAAGCCGGCCCGATCATCGAGACAGTCAGCGAGCAACATCTGCCGTCGATCGCGCCGATCACCCTGCGTGCCCAGCGCATTACCCAGATGCTCGGCATGGAAATGGATTCGGCGCAGGTCGAGCGTCTGCTCAGCGCCTTGGGTCTGAACATTTCCGCCGATGGTGCAGGCCAGTGGCGCGTAGAAGTGCCAAGCCATCGCTTCGACATTAGTCTGGAAGTCGATCTGATCGAAGAGCTGGCTCGCCTGTACGGCTACAACCGTCTGCCGGTTCGTTACCCGCAAGCGCGTCTAGCGCCACAAGCCAAGGCTGAAGCGCGTAGCGATCTGCCGGAGCTACGCCGTCTGCTGGTGGCGCGCGGTTATCAGGAAGCGATCACTTACAGCTTCATCGATCCAAAGCAGTTCGAGCTGTTCAATCCGGGCGTCGAGCCGCTGTTGCTGGCCAATCCGATCTCTAATGATATGGCCGCCATGCGTTCGTCGTTGTGGCCGGGTCTGGTCAAGGCGTTGCAGCACAACTTGAACCGTCAGCAGGATCGCGTGCGTCTGTTCGAAAGCGGTCTGCGCTTCGTTGGTCAACTGGAAGGTCTGAAGCAAGAGCCGATGCTGTCCGGTGTTGTCTGCGGTAGCCGTCTGCCGGAAGGCTGGGCGCAGGGTCGCGATACTGTGGACTTCTTCGACGTCAAAGCTGACGTAGAAGCTGTACTGGGTTTTGCCGGTGCGCTGGACTCGTTCACTTTCGCACCGGGCAAACACCCGGCGCTTCACCCGGGTCAAACCGCACGCATTGAGCGCGAAGGGCGTGAAGTCGGCTTCATCGGCGCCATTCACCCGGAACTGTCGAAAGCTTTGGGTCTGGATCGTCCAGTCTTTGTTTTCGAGCTGGTTCTGGCGGAAGTGGCACTCGGTAAAATGCCGAAATTCCACGAGTTGTCGCGCTTTCCTGAAGTGCGTCGTGACCTTGCACTGATCGCGTACAAAGACGTTGCAGCCTCGGCTGTATTGGACGTAATCCGTGAAAATGCAGGCGAATGGCTCACAGATCTAAGGCTGTTTGACGTTTATCAGGGTAAAGGCATTGATCCTGATAGAAAAAGCCTTGCAGTTGGCTTGACCTGGCAGCATCCATCGCGCACTCTTAATGACGATGAGGTGAATTCGACGACGCAAAATATCCTCACCTCGCTCGAACAAAGGTTGAACGCCACGTTAAGGAAGTGACGTATGGGGGCTTTGACGAAAGCTGAGATGGCGGAACGTCTGTATGAAGAGCTGGGCCTGAACAAGCGGGAAGCCAAGGAATTGGTCGAACTGTTTTTCGAGGAAATCAGGCACGCTCTTGAAGACAACGAGCAGGTCAAATTGTCCGGTTTCGGCAATTTCGACCTTCGGGACAAACGCCAGCGGCCTGGCCGCAACCCGAAAACGGGGGAAGAAATCCCGATCACGGCTCGCCGTGTGGTCACCTTTCGTCCAGGGCAGAAGTTGAAGGCCCGAGTTGAGGCTTATGCTGGAACCAAGTCATAACGACGAACTACCCGTCATCCCGGGCAAACGCTACTTCACCATTGGTGAAGTCAGCGAGCTGTGTGCCGTAAAGCCACACGTGCTGCGCTACTGGGAGCAGGAGTTTCCTCAACTCAACCCCGTCAAACGCCGCGGAAACCGTCGGTATTATCAGCGCCAGGACGTGCTGATGATCCGGCAGATCCGCGCGCTCCTTTACGATCAGGGTTTTACCATCGGCGGCGCACGTTTGCGTCTGTCCGGCGATGAAGCCAAAGACGACACCACCCAATACAAGCAAATGATCCGCCAGATGATCGCCGAGCTCGAAGATGTGCTGGTGGTACTCAAGAAATAAAAAGCTGCGTTTGAATACTTCCAGTTTTCAAAAGCTTGCGATATATTCTTGAGCGCTCTTAGAGGTGAAGAGCGAAATGCAACATCAGTCGGGGCGTAGCGCAGTCCGGTAGCGCACTAGCATGGGGTGCTAGGGGTCGAGTGTTCGAATCACTCCGTCCCGACCATTATTCCTGAGTAAAATCAGACACTTGAGCCGATCAAATAGATCGGCTTTTTTGTGCCTGCGCAAAATCCGCGCAAAACTTGCGCAAAACTACCCGGTGATTTCGTTGATATTCAGGTCTGGAATTGCCTCCGACCAGACGATCTCGGCGTGGTCCTTCTGGTAGTTTTTGGTCATGGTTTCGCTAGCGTGTCCGGCGATCTTCTGATCGAAGTAGCCAATGATGTAGCTGGTGTTTAGCTCGCAAAAGAACTGGGCAATGTTCAGGCCGTCCCACATGCTTCTCCAGTAGGCCGTCCAGCTCTTACCCCAGCAACTGACGGTGATCTTCCCTTTGCATGGCGCCAAGTCTTCGAGGAACACGGTGATTGGGTCGAGGTTCGGCGCGCCGGTGATTACCAGCTTCGTCACGGTCGAGCGCTCAACCTTCAGCGGCTCGGCCGGTTGGTTTTCTGTGGGCATGGGGCGTCCTATGCTGGGGCATGCCCGGGCGTTGGAGGGGGTGGGGGATCAGCTACAGTTGAGCGATTAACTAGAGATAGAAATCATGGTTCACATAAACAAGCATGGACTTCGCCGCACTGTCCCAGCAGCCGTAAAGCGTGAGATACGCAGTCGATGTGGTTTTGGATGCGTAATTTGCGGTCTTGCCTATTATGACTACGAGCATTTCGACCCAGAATTCAAGGAAGCTAAAGCTCACAATCCCGAAGGAATGACCCTTCTTTGCATGCAGTGCAATCAGAAGAGGGCACGCGGCACCTTGTCTGTGGAAACGGTTACCAGGGCAAATCTTAAACCGAAGTGCAAGGAAGATGGTTTTGCTTCGGAGTTGTTTGATTTTGGTCCGGAGCCTGTAGAGGTTACATTTGCAGGCGTGACTTTTTACAACTGTGACGTGCTCATTCAAATTTCGGGAATCCCCCTACTCTCGTTCTCACCGCCAAAAGAAGTTGGTGGCCCGGTTCTCCTTTCAGGTTTTCTCGCAGATTCGAGTGGTGCAACCACGCTAAAAATTGTAGAGAACGAATGGTTTGCGGGGGATGAAAGCTGGGATGTAGACGTGGTCGGACCTCAAATAACCATACGCAGAGGGCCAGGAGACATAGCTCTGCAAATCAGAGTGGCACCTCCGCATGCGATTTTCATCCAGAGAATAGACATGAATTTCGAAGGCTATTTTCTGCGGGGAGATCAAGAGTCGTTGCATATTTCGCAAGACGGAAAAAACTGGACCACTTTCAGTGCAGTTGGCGTGCGGAATTGCGGGGTTGGCATTTCATTGCGTTGATTTCCAAAGTTTTTGCCTTACGCCGCTTCCATGAGCGCTTCAATAATTCTTTGCCCAGCCAGCGGCGGTACTGCGTTGCCGGTCATGTGCATGGTCAGCTTGTGGTTGTTCGGGCGCAGCGTGTCCTTCAGGAATGATTGTGCGGCCATAGCCTCGTCAGCGCTGATCATGCGCATCATGTCACCGTCGACCACTGCCCAGCGGTCCAGCGTGGTGATGGTGCCGATCGGTCGATCAAGGCTGCGCCCAGTGAGGCCAGAACCCGAACCGTAATAGGGCATCACGAAACGATCGCCGAAGCGCTAGCGACCATTCTTCACACGGGTCAGCGTCGACGCAGCACGGCCTGGCTTGTTGGTCGGCGACCACTTGCCCGCGCCGAAGTCAATAATCTCGCGGGCGGGCACATACTGGTAGCGGGGGAGCTGTAGATGTAGAGGCGCTTTGCTACGCGAGCAGACCATGAACAGGCGCACGCGGTGTTGCGGGACACCAAGATCGGCGCAGTCCACGATGTGCGGTGCCAGTGCGTAACCCAGGCGCTGCATGGCGTCGGCCCAAGCCGGATACAAAATCCAGTCCATGAACTCCGGTACATTCTCGATTACGGCGAACTCCGGTCGATTGACCTCAGCGTTTTGTACCGGCGCCCAGGCTGTCAAGCGAGAGTTGTCGTGCTGAGGGTTGCCGGCAGCCTTGCCGCGAGCCTTTGTGTGCCCTTGGCAGCAGGGAGAGGCGAGCATTACATCGTGCTTCGGTACGTCGGCCCAGTTCGCCTGGTGCAGATATTGGCAGGCGTGAATCGTCTCCGGATTGTTGCGGGTGTGCCACTCGACCGCCTCGGGCCAGCGGTTGGCAGCCCAGAGAACATTGAGGCCGGCATCCTTGCCGCCACGCGTCCAACCGCCGAAACCAGAAAACAAGTCAATTGCGGTGAGCATGCGGGATCCCACCGGGCATTTCCAACCGGCTGAATGAATTTATGTGTTCGCGTTCGCCATCTCCCTACGCAAGAAGTCCAAACAACTATTGAGGTGTCGGATGGCGCAGGTATGTGAATGTCTTGATGTTTTGATCGCTTTATTGGCTTTGATTGCTGCATTGCTCCGGCTTTGGCCAGGATGACAAGCAATAGTGTTTTTTAGTTTTGGTTGATACGTTGGGCTTCTGGGGAGGAGAGGCCCATTTCACTTTCAGCGAACCAGGTTGCGCGCATGCCGAGCGGCTTCCATGCAAGTGTTGCCGCCTCGATGCCGGAGCACACCGAGCCGTATTCGATTTCCATAGGGGGGGCCTCGCCGGCTGGCGTGATTCGTAGAAGTGAGGTAGATTTTTTGGACAATAACTCGAGCGAAATTGCAATGAATGTACGAATGACACCATTAGAGTGATGGGCGGCAGGAATAGCGACCTCGCTGTTTGTAGTTGGTTTTGCGCTAGGCTATTTTTGGGATTCCGTTTGGCTCAATAGGTTTGGATCTTTGATTATTGTGGTCGGAGTGATGGCGGCCACAATCAAAATCTCAGACTTGATTGACTTGCAGGGAAACTATCCAAAAATCCTTGAGGAAGTAGTACAACACAATCGTGATTTTTTTGGCGGGCAAATGCCAGCAGGATATCAAGTAAAACTTGAGCAGGCAGTTGCTAAAAATTTCGCGAAAAATTTGTAGAATTCAAAAGAGATCAAGTTGATCGCGCTAAGTGGGTTGAAGTATATGTGATCGTCTTTGGGACTTTGACTAATGGATTTGGCGATTACCTGCTTAGCCTCTTCAAGGTTGTCGCTACCTGAAGTAGAGCTGTAAATGAGGAAGGTCAGGCGCGCCGAACTTTGAAGTGCAGCATCGCCTTGATGTTATGGCAGTAATCCTGAAACCGCTCGTAAGCCTTGTATTTGGCCTGGCTGCGAGTGGCTGCCCATACCCTGACCAGGTCTTCGCGGGCTTCCCGGCTCCAATCGAGATCGTCCCAGTCATGCTTGAACGGTAGTGCCAGCCACTCCTTGAGCGGCAACGTTTCGGCCATTTCGCCGTATTGCATTTCGTGGGTTGGGTGGTGGTTGTTGATCCGCTTCTTCGGGTCTTCGTCAAGTACCACGCCGATGTAGTGCCCGCGATCTGCCAGGATTATCCCGGGCTTCCCGTAGGCTATGACGCGGCGGCCAATTTCGGCGGGCATCTGATAGTGCTGCCGCACGTATGTGCAGTTGTGATTCATGGATTATCTCCAGTCAGGCGCCGCCCTTCGTGACCGGATGGAGGTGGCGGGTTGAATTTATTGAACTGGGCTACGCTCTTGGCTCAATCTCACTGAAGGATCGAGTCATGAGCAATCAATCGGAAGAATCGTCGCAAGTTCGCCGAAACAGAATTCTTGGTGATGCGATTGGGTTGTCGCCGGACGAAGTGGCTGAGTACGTCACCAGCATCCAGAAGAAGGATGGAAGCGACGAGTACACGATCCACTTCGGCATCCAGATCCCTGAAGCCATTCGCCGCAAGGTAAATGGCCTGGGTGGAGCGCTATTCTTTGATACTGGGCCAATAGACTTTCAAGGGCTTCAGACAAGCAAGATCTAAGCAGATGCGCGCTTGAGTTGGTCTCTGAGCTGGGTTGGCAGGCCTCTCGGAGTCAACGTGCCGCCAGCTTCGTCGAACTCAATCTTCGAAGCGAGCAGGTGCTGCTCGAAGCTGATCGTCAGTCCCTCGGCCCGGCCGGTGAATCGCCGGAATTTGTTGAGGGTCTTCTTGTCCAGCGGCAGGGTGTCGGAAAGCCCGTAGTCAGATGCCTTAACGAAGTCGACGAATGCCGGCGGCTGGTCTTCGTTGATCAGTTCGGAAAGGTCGTCGAGGGTGATCGGATCGCCAAGCTTGGCCTGGGCCATTGAGTGGCTGACAAGCGTATGGGTCTTCTCGCGGGCCGACTCTTCACCGAGATCTTCGCTCTCAATGAAGTCACTGAACGCTTTGAGCGGAGTTCGCGTCTGGCCCGGGCCGTCAATTCCTTCCTGGCAGCCGAGGAAGTCGCGGAAGTAATCGTTGAGCTTGCGACCCTGTTTGCCCTTGACGTACGAGATGTACTGCTTCGACTGCAGGTTGTTCTGCCATTCGCTGATGTTGATGCGCGCAGCCAGGCGGATGTGATTCGGGTCCAGGCGCTTGACCGCCATAAGGTGCAGCTCTTCGGTCATGGTCACCGCTTCCGTTTCTTGCACCAAGGCAATGATCAGGTAGTTGGTGAGGCCTTGCCGGTAGTGGCAGAAGAGGGCGTGGCCGCCCGTGGTCAGGTTCGGCTCTTCCATCAGTCGGGTCAGGTGCTCGACGGCGATGATGCTGAAGTCGAGGAAGTCCGATCTGCCGGCCAGGTATTTGGCGAGCCAGCCGCTGAGTGGAAACGCTCCAGATTCAGCGTGGAAGAGCCCCCAGCCTTTGCCGGTGGTGGCGTTGTAGCTTTCGTTGAACTGGTTCATCAGGTCGTCACGCGCTTGGCTTTTGACCTGCTCGGTGGCGCCGAGAAACAAAACTGCCGACGAGCCGTCGGGTTTTTTGTCGATCTTGTGAAGTGCGCTGTGGAGAGCTGGCATTGTGATTACCTCGGGTAGGCGCCGCCCTCCGTGACCGGTGGTGGCAATTTGGTTTGGGTTGGGGTATTACGAGTGACCGGCATGGAGCCGGGTCAAAGGAGATTTAAAGTGACAGATATCAAAATGGCCGAAGATCGTCCGCGCGACATCCATTACAAAGATGGCGTCTACGATGTGTCTTTAATTTTCGGGTGGCTTGATTCAGGAAAAAAACCCTCTGGTCTGCGAGTACATGTTGCAGAAACAGCGAAGCCAACCAACTTTGCTCAGTCCACTGGCTCTATCCAAAAAACATGGTCTACGTTTGAAGAGGCTACGGAAGAGGGCAAGAAATTCGCAACAGGCCTTATCAGTACTTGGCCAAAGCGGAAAGAAAACCCTGAAATTGAAGCCGGCTAATCAGCTGCGGCATCTACGAATCGATGCTGTTGGTATGCGCCACCTCAATTCGGCTAGATGATCTCTTCGCCGGGGTAGCGTTTGATCTCGGCTAAGCTTTCATTCCGAAACATCCGCGCCACGTTTTCGCTTATCTGCACTTTGTGGCGCGGGCTCTGAATCGCCTGATATGAGAGAGTCGGCTCGAGTGCGTGCGCGTTCAGAATGAGGTTTCTGCACCGTCTCGCTCATTTCCTCAATGCCGCTCCAGGCCATAAGCTCATCAAGCTTCTGCCGGGTGCCGAGCCTGACCCGGTGCCGGAGCTCCTTCTCGTCGTACTCGATCCGCTTCTCGGCGGCCTTCGCCGATCGTTCTTTTCCAGTCTTGGCCATGGCCTACCTCTTCAATTCCGCTGGCCGGCAAGCCCAGCCAAGTCTGTCGGCGGCGCGTGGCCGCCCGGTTGATGGTTTGTTTCATCGAAATGCGGACTTCAGCTTTGGATAGTCGATCTTGTGGTCGCGGACGATCCGATCGAGCATGTTGTAACTGATCGCCAGAGCATTGCAGCACTGGCTGCGGTTCATGCCGCCGGCGACGCAGTCCTTGATCTGATAGACCAATCGCGCTTCCACATCTGGCGGCACCTTGTTCGGCGCCGTTCCGATTTTTTGCGGAACTTGGAACTTGATGGCGTGCTTTGAGGCGATCGCCTTCAGTGGGGCCAAAGCTATTCCTTCCCGCTCGCAGATCTCGTTCCGGGTCAGCGTCTTTGCCATTTCACGGATTCGCGCAACGCGTGCAGTTGTTTCGTCCTTCACCTTCGGGCGCTGGAAGCTCGGTGGATGCTTCCGCTCGGAGGTGCTGGTGAACTTGATCGGGGTCGGTTCTGGCACGTCGATCTTTCCGCCAGCGGCCAGGAACTCGGCAATCTGAGCGGAAAGATTTATTGCGTCTTAGCGCCGCCGCTCAACGTCGCAGCCGTGTCGTGCATCTCGACCAGTTTGAATATCTGCTCCCTGGCTTGGCGCAGTTGAAGGTTCAATTCCTCGAACTCATTTTCGTAGAGCGCGAACTGGTGCCGGCAGGTTTCGAGCGGCGTCGGGCAGCCGAGCCAGTCGTCGGTGCTTTCGATAGCGGAGGGATCCACGGAAGGTGTCTTGCTTTTTGCTGTTTGGATATACAGTAATCGAGGCGCGGCAGGTGGTCGAAGGTGAGGCGACGAGCTGTAAGGTTTTGGATTGGAGATTGTCGGCAGAACACCGGAGGAGGAAAGTGCACGCACTTCGACTGCATTTGCCGATTCTTTGCGATAGCCTCAAGAAACAAATCAAAGAGGAGTCATCGTTATGGCAAAAGCGTTGTATGGGGTTTATTTCGTCTTCGCCCTGGGATTCGTCGGAATGGGGTATTCGTTTTTCACGGCGTCCAAGGACATTGAGCAGAATGCGTTTTCATGCTTGAGGCTGCCACAGGCCGAAATCGATAAGTGCATGGATGGTGTGACGCGGCATGCCGCCACTCTTCGGAAAGCTGCTGGGGTTCTTACCGGCCAAAATTGAAGAGCTCTGTAGGAATATACAACGCTAAGTTATTGATTCTTATAGGGTGATATGTTGCTTTTATAGCTTGGCGATAACTGCATATTTTCCTTATTGCTCAACGGCTTACGCGGGTTTCGTGGTCACCTTGACATGGTGGTGCTTTAACCTCGCCTCAAAGCCCCGCGGTGGCCGCGGGGCCGTCACGCCATTACTTACCGAGCTTCTTGCGAACGTCGGTCACCATCGGACCGACTGCTTTCACAGCTGCTTTTAGCTGGTCCGCTGTCACGCCGAATTTAGTCGACCAGTATTTCAACTCCCAATCCTCGGAAGTGTTTACCCGGTCTCTATCTTTGGGGCCGCGGTTTTTCAGATCATCAGCCATCTTCAATTTCCTTTTTGGTAGCCTGGGGCAGTCCAGGCCAATCCAGCATAGACGATCAATCCTGATCGCCTGGGTGGACTACCTTTCTGTGCAAAACCTCCGCTACCGCCCACGGTTTACCGTTTGCAAAAGCACAAAAAACGGATGTTTTGCAATTCATGAAAAGAATAATTTCCCTTATAAAACAATTACTTGGGTGGCTGTAGGCCCTGGCATGGGGTGCTAGGGGGCGAGTGTTCGAATCACTCAGTCCCGACCATAATTCCTGAGTAAAATCAGACACTTGAGCCGATCACATAGATCGGCTTTTTTGTGCCTGCGCAAACCGCTTAACACCTGCGCCAAGCATCGCAAATACCTTTCGTGGAGAAATATCCATCGATGTCATCCGTTAAGCCGACTGCTATTCGGTACGGAGTGAGCGCTCGGGTGGTGCCAAAAGAATGTTGATTGCCTAACAGCGGTCTGTTAAAAAGCCGCCTGATTTGCCGGCCCCTGCGTCTCTGAGGCAAACAACGCAAAAGTAATAAGGAAGTTACGTGATACGGAAGTTGATCTTGATTCTGGCGGCCTCGCCACTGAGTGGTTGCGCTTGGCTTGGGGCTGTTACGAACCCTCCCTATGACTGCTATGACGGCGTCAAGGGCGAGTACGTGCTCGCGCAGTTTCTCGGCCCTCTTGTCCTCATTGATTTGCCGTTCACTTTCGTGGCCGATACGGTTTCACTTCCTTTTTGCTGGTACTGAGCTTGCCCTCGTTATTAGTTGCGAGTTAGTGCGAGTTTCACAACGGATAAGTAATAAGGAAATTAAGTGCTACGCCAGCTGATCTTGATTTTGGCTACCTCGCAGTTGAACGGCTGCGCATGGTTTGCCGCCAATTCCTATGGCCCTATTTCGTGCTTTAACGGAACGGAGTACGAGTTCAAGGAATTGATGCCAATCATCGGGCCTTTCATCATTATCGACCTGCCTTTTACGTTGGTTGCCGACACGCTGGCGGTTCCTGCTTGCTTGTAGGGCCTGCATAAAAACCACCAAAGCCCGCGCTTGGTGGTATTGCATCGGCTATTTGTTGTCGCGGGATGCGCAGTTTTTGAATGAGTGATAAGGACGTTACGTGTTGCGTAAAGTGATTTTTCTGGTTTTGAGTGCCAGTCTAAGTGGGTGTGCGGCAACTGCGATGCGGTTGGATTACGGCGAGCATCGATGCCCTTACATCGGCTTGAGATTGGATTGGTGGCTGGTAGGCGAATCCAATGGAAAGTTGATCCCTTTTTTGCTTATCGACGCGCCGTTTTCGTTCGTGGTTGATACAGTCTTTTTTCCCTTCGAGTATCAATATATCGACGACTGCCCAAGGCAGTGATGCCAATTTCGCTCTAAAGAAAAAGGCCTGAGCGCAGATGTTTCTAAGTGCAAGAGGCAATTGTCAGCAACGCTTCTGGCACGGCAGTTTCCGGTAATGAGTGCTACTGTTTCGGCTCCTTCTTGATGTCCTCCGAATCGCTCGAAGTGGCTGCGTCCTTTGCTGTCTCATGCGGCTGTGCCCCGGAATTACCTCCCGAGGATTCCTCACCTTTTTTGTTGGCCTTCTCATCATTGGCGCGCGAACTTTTGGACTGATTGACGCCAGGCAGAGCATTGGGTGGGGCGGCAGAGTCCGCTGTTGTCTTTTCAGTTGCCAGGGCGTAGAGCGGGCCGAGGATAAGCAGGCTGGCGAGCGATAGGGCGGTCATGTTCTTGTTCATCATCTAAGCCTTCCACGCAGGGGGTGTACCGTATTGGAAGTGCGCCGAAGGCAAAGGTGCTCGGCGCTGGACGAGTGGTAGGCATTACGATTGGATTATGCCGCTCCACTCGAGCCCGAATCGCGTCAGATATTTCCTCAGTCGATCGGCATCATTCGGCTGCGCCTTGGCTTGTCGCGATACTCCAAACAGTTTTCGCCCGGCATCTGACAGGCTGTCGGCCTGTCGGCAAACCTCAAGCACACCCTTCAATTGCAGGCGATCAAACAGATCCATGCTCTCGCCATCTCCCGGCAACTCATCCGTAATGCCTGCGGGTTGCGCCAGACCCCATGCGTAGCGCAACCGATCAATTTCTTCCTGCACTTGCGCTTCATCAATCCGCCCACTGTCAGCCAACGTCGCCATCCGCGTGATCGACGCCGATAGTTCGCGAAAATTGCCCAGCCATGCCGCTTCCCTGGAGCTGGCGAACGCCAGGTAACGACGGCGTGCTTCCAGATTGAAACGCACCAGTTGCCCATGTTCACGGGCGTGGCGCTCCAGCTCGAAATCGATGTTCGGCTCGATATCCTCGCGACGTCCCGCGAGACCGGGAAGGTCGAAAGTCCACAGGTTGATGCGCGCGTACAGGTCCTCGCGGAACAAGCCTTCAGCAACCCGGCTGCGCAAGTCGCGATGGGTGCCGGCGATGATCAGGAAGTCGCTGTCGACTTCCTTGTCCGAGCCGAGCGGGAAGAAGCGTTTTTCTTCAATCGCCTTGAGCAGCATCGCCTGTTCGTCTGCGCCCAGTTCGCCGATTTCATCGAGAAACAACATGCCACCATCGGCCGCCCGCAGCAGTCCGTCGCGGGCGTTTTGTGCGCCGGTGAATGCGCCTTTGACGTGGCCGAACAATGCAGACATTGCGCCGTCGCCGCGCAGGGTGGCGCAGTTCACTTCGACAAAGCGGCCCTGCATCTGATGGCGGCTGCGCTTGAGTTCGAAGATGCGTCGGGCGAGGAAGGATTTGCCGGCGCCGGTCGGGCCGATCAGCAGCATCGGCGCTTTAGAGCGCACCGCCACGCGTTCGATCTGTTCGATGGAGCGGTTGAATGCGGCATTGCGCGTGGCGATGCCCGACTTCAAGAACTCGAGGCCTTCCAGGCGTTTGTTGGCGAAGCGCGAGGCGATGCGATCATAGCGCGACAGGTCGAGGTCGATCAGGGCGTGAGTGCCGGTGGCGTGTTCGTCTTCGCTTTTGCGTGTGGCGGGCGAAGTCTGGATCAGGCGTGCCGGCAGGTAGCGCGCTTCGGTCAGCAGGAACCAGCAAATCTGCGCGACGTGGGTGCCGGTGGTGATGTGAACCAGATAGTCCTCCTGCTCGGTGTCGAAATCGTAGGCGGTGGTGAAGTCGTGCAGTGCACCGTAGACCTCTTCGAAATCCCACGGATTACGCAGCGACATCGAGTGCAGGCGCACTTCGGTTTCCGGGGAGATCTGTTGGATATCAGCGCGAACGCGCTCGGCGAGGCTGATATCGCGGGCATCGACACCGTGAATCAGTTCCAGGCGGTTGATCAGCACATCCGGCTGTTGGCACAACCCTACGCTGGGTCGCCAGTGGCTCCAGCGGTTGGCGCCTTTACCGACGCGATCAAGGGTGGCTCCGATAAAACCGATGGCGACTGTGCGTTTGCTGGGCATGTTTATCTCAGAAGATAAAAGACGATATCCAATGATAGATTTTCGTTGATGGGTTTGTCGCGAATTTAATTGGCAGAAGCGCTATGAAAAATAAAAACCGTTATAAATCAATAAGATAAAAATAATAAAAGAAACAAAAACAAAACTGGCACAGCGGCTGCAATACCTATCGCAACGAACAGGACAACACAGCGAGATGCCACGATGGCCAACCAGAATCTCTTCAATACGCAATCGAATCACTTGCCAGCCTGCGACACTCTGAATGCCTCCGGTGCCTCGGCCTATGCCTACACACCCAGGCATCAACTGGCTCAATTGGCAGTGACCGGTTGCCTCAACCAGACCTTTTACGCTTCTGCTGAAAGCCAACTGGACCAAGTGTTGAAACTGGTGGCCGAACTGGACAGTAGCTTCGTTGCCAAGGCGGCGATTTACGCTCGTAAAAAAGGCCATATGAAAGACATGCCGGCATTGCTGCTGGCCGCATTGACCGCTCAGCGTTCAATGCTGGTGCCACAGGTTTTCGAGCAAGTGATCGATAGCGGCAAAATGTTGCGCAACTTTGTGCAGATCCTCCGCAGCGGTGCCACCGGGCGTAAATCCCTTGGTTCGCAGCCGAAGCGATTGGTGCAGAACTGGTTGAACAGCGCGACTGAACGCCAACTCTTGCAAGCATCGATTGGCAATCAGCCTTCGTTGGCGGATGTCGTGAAAATGGTTCATCCAAAACCTGCCGAAGCCTGGCGCGAAGCGTTCTTCGCCTGGTTGATCGGTAAGCCGGTGGATGTACAGGCGCTTCCGCAATTGACCCGCGATCTGCTGGCGTTTCGCAGCGGCGCGATTGAAGAAGTGCCAGCGGTGCCGTTCCAGTTGCTCGGCAACGAAACGTTGAGCAAGGAACAATGGGCCGCTCAGGCTCGCAACATGGGCTGGCAGGGGCTGCGTATCAACCTCAACACTCTGGCTCGCCACGGTGCGTTTGAAGTGCCAGGTTGCGTCGAGTATGTGGCGGCGCGGTTGGCGGATCCGCAAGAAGTTGCCAAGGCGCGGGTGTATCCGTACCAGTTGCTGGCGGCCTATCGAATGATGGGTGAGGACATTCCAGCGCGGATACGTGAAGCGTTGCAGGATGCACTGGAATTGTCGTTGGCCAACGTGCCACAACTGCAAGGCTCAGTGGTGGTTTGCCCGGATGTCTCGGGCTCGATGGGCAGCCCGGCAACCGGTTATCGCCAAGGCGCGACTTCGGTGGTGCGTTGCATCGATGTCGCGGCGCTGGTGGCAGCAGCCGTATTGCGCAAACAACCGCTGGCACGGGTGATGCCGTTCGAAGTGGGCGTGGTGGATATCCAGCTCAACCCGCGTGACAGCGTGATCAGTAATGCGGAGAAACTCGCCGGTATTTTTGGCGGTGGCACCAACTGCTCGGCACCGCTGGCGAAACTGGCCGACAGTAAGGCCAGGGTCGACACGCTGATTCTGGTATCGGACAACGAATCCTGGATCGACATACGACGTCGGGGAGCCAGTGAGACGATGCGTCAATGGGAGCGGATCAAGCAGATCAACCCGCAGGCGCTACTGGTGTGCATCGATATCCAGCCTGGCCATGCAACACAGGCAGCGGATCGCGACGACATCTTGAATGTCGGCGGTTTCAGCGATGCGGTGTTTGATGTGATCGAGCAGTTCACCAGCGGTCATTACGGTGCGCAGCATTGGGTTGAAGCGATCGAAAATATGCAATGAATTGATTTATCACAGGCGCTGAATGCTGATGGGACTACATCCAAGACGTCTCATCAAACCCTTGTCAGCGCGTGTGACGGCACGAATGCCGGGTGGCTGTACATTGGAGTCCGGTTAATCCCGGAGCGCGGCAACGCGCAACAGTCACCCACTTTTGTCGTGCCACCTTATTTGTAGTGAAGACAGCGAATGCGACAGGTACTCCATAGGAAACGCGGGTTCGAATCCCGCCCCGGCAACGGGGGCTTAAATCAGGCGGAGCCACAGTGTCTGTGTTTTTGTCGCTGCGACAAACGGAACAACGCCGAATGATCGGCCAATGAATAAAGAATAGAGAAATGAAAGAACATACCTACCAACTGCTCGAAGTCGCCAACGGCAAGCCGATCAAGCTCTGGACCGAAGGCGTCCCGGTGGAAAACGAGGCACGCGAGCAGTTGATGAACACCGCGAAGATGCCGTTCATCTTCAAGCATCTGGCGGTCATGCCGGACGTGCATCTGGGCAAGGGCTCGACCATCGGCAGCGTGATTCCAACGGTTGGCGCGATCATTCCGGCTGCGGTCGGCGTGGACATCGGTTGCGGCATGATCGCGGCGCGTACGTCGCTGACCGCCGCCGATCTGCCGGACAATCTGCTCGGTCTGCGCAGTGCCATCGAGCAAGCGGTGCCACACGGCCGCAGCTCGACCCGCTCGCGGCGTGACAAGGGCGCCTGGGACGAGATTCCGCAGCAGGCCGATCAGGCATGGGCGGCATTGCAACCACGGTTCAAGTTGATCACCGACAAATATCCGAAACTGGCCAACACCAACAACCGCGGGCATCTGGGCACTTTGGGCAGCGGCAACCACTTCATCGAAGTGTGCCTGGATGAAGCAAACCGCGTCTGGTTCATGTTGCACAGCGGTTCACGCGGTGTCGGGAACGCCATCGGCAACCTGTTCATTCAAATGGCCCAGGCGGATATGCGTCAGCACATCGCCAACCTGCCGGACCGCGACCTGGCGTACTTCGAAGAAGGCAGTCAGCACTTTGATGATTACGTGGAGGCAGTGGGCTGGGCGCAGGACTTCGCCAAACAGAACCGTGAGTTGATGATGCGAGCGGTGATTCAGGCGACGCGGCAGATCATCCGCAAACCGTTCGAAGTGGCGTTGGAGGCGGTCAACTGCCACCACAACTACGTGCAGAAAGAGCGGCATTTCGGCGAAGACATTCTGGTCACCCGCAAAGGTGCGGTGTCGGCGAAGAAGGGCGAGCTGGGGATTATTCCGGGCTCGATGGGCGCCAAGAGTTTCATTGTCCGCGGCCTGGGCAACGAAGAGTCGTTCAGCTCCTGCAGCCACGGCGCCGGTCGCACCATGAGTCGCACCAAGGCGAAGAACACCTTCACCGTCGAAGATCAGATCCGCGCCACCGCTCATGTGGAGTGCCGTAAGGATGAAGCGGTGATCGACGAAATTCCGATGGCCTACAAGGACATCGACAAAGTCATGCACGCCCAGCGTGAGCTGGTGGAAGTGCTGCACACCCTGCGTCAGGTGGTGTGCGTCAAAGGTTAAAAGGAAAACATGTCATGGAATTCGAAGAGCGCCACCCGCTGTGCAGCACGATGCGCGCACGGGTGCTGGAAGAGCTGGCGCGCATAGAGCGCGAGCGCAACGTTACGGTGTTGTATGCCTGTGAGTCTGGAAGCCGGGCCTGGGGCTTTGCCTCGACCGACAGTGATTACGACGTACGGTTTGTGTACGTGGAGAAGCCTGACTGGTTTGTTCAGGTCGACACCCCGCGCGACGTGATCGAGCGACCGCTGGACGACGAACTCGATGTCAGTGGCTGGGAGTTGCGCAAGACCCTCGGGTTGCTGCGCAAGTCCAATCCGACGCTGCTGGAGTGGCTCGATTCGCCCTTGGTGTATCGCAGCGAAACGGCAGCGGTGGGGCAACTGCGTGAACTGGCGGAGGCGTTTTACAGCCCGCCGGCCGCCCGTAGCCATTATCTGTCGATGGCAAAGAAGAACTTTCGCGGCTACCTGCAAGGCGAAACCGTGCGGTTCAAAAAGTACTTCTACGTGCTGCGGCCGCTGCTGGCGGTGCGCTGGATCGATCAGGGCCGCGGCCGGCCACCAATGACCTTCGCCGATCTGCTGACCACGGTCGATGATCGCGCATTGCTCGATGAAGTCGACGAACTGCTGGCCCTTAAACGCAATGCCGACGAGAGCGCCTACGGGCCACGGCGTTCGGCGCTGCACGGGTTCATTGCTGCGGAACTTGAGCGCGAAGTGCCTGCATTAAAAAGAACTCAGGAAAACTCGCGACGGCTGGATCAGTACCTCAGGGATACCGTCGGGCTGTACGCATAAGGATTGCAATGAAACAGGAAGTGATTGAACTGGACGGCGCCATCGGTGGCGGTCAGGTGTTACGCAGTGCCTTGAGCCTGTCGATGGTGACAGGTCGGGCGTTTCGCATTAAGCAGATTCGCGCCAGACGCAGCCGTCCGGGACTGTTGCGTCAGCATTTGACGGCGGTGCTGGCGGCGGCCGAGGTGTGTGGCGCCAAGACCCTGGGTGCGGAGTTGGGTTCGCAGGCATTGAGTTTCGAGCCGGGAGCGATTCGCGGCGGCGATTACCAGTTCGCGATTGGCACGGCTGGAAGTTGCACGCTGGTGTTGCAAACGCTGTTGCCTGCATTGTTGCGCGCACCCGAGGCGAGTCGGGTGCGGATCAGCGGCGGTACTCATAATCCGCTGGCACCGCCGACGGATTTCCTGACCCGCAGTTGGTTGCCATTGCTGCGGCGCATGGGCGCCAACATTGAGCTGGATCTGCTGCGACACGGTTTTGTACCGGCAGGGGGCGGTGAGATCGAGGCAAGGGTGCAGCCGTCAGCGCTTGTCCGAATGGATTTGTGTGAGCGAGGCGCGGCCATTTCGTCCCGGGCTTCAGCACTGACGGCCGGGCTTGCACCGGTTGTCGCCGAGCGTGAGCTTGATCGAGTGTCCAGGCGTTTGAGTCTGCCGGCGGACGCATTGCAGCAGGTCACGCTCGATCCGGCGCGTGGGCCGGGCAACGTGCTGTTGCTGGAATACGCATTTGAGCATGTCACTGAAGTGTTCAGCGCATTTGGTCAGGTTTCACTCCGGGCGGAGAAGGTCGCAGACGCGGCGATCAACCAGGCGGCGGACTGGTTGCACAGCGGTGCGGCGGTGGCCGAACACCTCGCTGATCAATTGTTGTTGCCGATGGCGCTGGCCGGTGGTGGATCGTTTACCACGCCGCGCATGACCGAGCATCTGCACAGCAACATCGCCGTTATCGAGCAGTTTTTGCCGATCAGCGTCGAATGTCTGGAGGAGGGGCCAGATCGTTTAAGGGTTGAGGTCAGTGCGATCTGACAAATGCAACGGGACAGCGGGATTTCATCATGACATCGCGCTGTCCCTTTTTTTGTAGCCGAATATTGCCAAAAAGCGGCAAATTGCTGGCCCCCGAGTGAGTGCTTCGTCGGCAAAATCGCCTTTTTTCAAAAGGTTAGGTTGGCTATATGCGGACGATTGTCATAACCGTTGCAACGCTTTCCCTGGCTGTTCTTGCCTCGGGAGTCCAGGCAAAAGAGTTAAGCAAAAGCCATCGCTTTGCCTGTGCCTGGGGATCGGATATTGCCGCCGGCGCGCAACAATCCAAGCTGTCAGGGATATCTTTGTATGGTGCGCGTAAACAATTGCAGGTGCGCAAATTCCAGCAACCGTGGATGCGCATGACCGCCATGGGCATTACCGAGCAGACCTACAACAGCGCCTCGAAGCTCAAACCGGCGGCGGTCAAGCAGACCTATTACGAGCAATGCGTCAGACACGAATTGGCCCAGCGCTGAACAAAAAGCCCAACCTGAACCGGTTGGGCTTTTTCATGCCTGACGAACCGCCAGCGTTATTTTTCACTTTCGCAATTGACCATCCACGACACGCCAAAACGATCTACCAGCATGCCGAAGCGTGCGGCCCAGAAGGTTGCTTCCAGTGGCATATCGACGCGCCCGTCCTTGGCCAATGCGTTAAATACCCGTTCGGCTTCAGCGATGCTGTCGACATTCAGTGAAATCGAGCATCCGCTCATGCCCTGAGTCGGCCGGTCGGGCGTAGTGTCCGAGGCCATGATCGACTGATCGCCGACTTGCAGTGACGTGTGAATGATCAGATGGTGATGCTCTTTCGGCACATGCTCGGCGGCCGGCGTTTCGCCGAAGGTCATCATGGCCTCAAGTTTCCCTTGCAAGGCTTGCTCGTAGAACGTGAAGGCTTCGCGGCAGTCGCCGTTGAAAATCAGGTACGGGTTGATTCTCATGTCTCTGCTCCCGGTGGTCAGACGCGGAGAGTGGCGACCGTTCGCCGGGTTCCGCGATGGGCGGTGAAAACATAGCAGAGCGTTGGACGCCGGGAAGTGCGAAGTCTTCCAGACGTTTTTCTCATGAAAAACGCACGTCTTAGCACGGCGCAGTGTTCTGACATTCAATCGACAATAAAGCGCTCGTCTTCATCACTCAGACATATCGTCAATTGATGGCCATCCTTGTCGAATGCACAGTTGGGCAATGAAAGCTGCATTGCGATCCGGATGGGCGCACCGATAAACACAATGGCGATCAGGGTGGCTACGATGGCTTTGCCGATCAATACAGGACGAGACCCAAGGCGGTTGTTCCTGAGCCGCGAACGCAGAAACAGGCCAAGGGCAAGGAGAGCAGCGCCGATGAACATTGTGCTGCCGATTTCATGCGGGGTGATGCTGTAGATCTGCTGCTCTGCGTCGTTCGGATAATTGATCAGCCACCAGGTGCCGATGCCCAGTGGCAAAAGTCCTGCGGCGATACAGGCAGGTATCGACCCGGGCAAGCGCAGTAACAGACTCAACAGCAGGACCCCTGTGGTCAGCATCCACGCGGAGGCAAACAGGGGACCGTTCATGCCACCCATGAAAGTGCCGCCGACATCCCTGGGGGAGATCAGGTACACGTCATAAAAGGCGATGTGCAGTGTCAGTGCGAGTACAGCGAGCCAGGAGACAGGGTAGTAAAACCAGAAGAAATTGGCGCGGGATAACACACTCAGTCCTTTTCGTGGTGTTCGGGCGCGGCAGTATGCCGAGGAATACCCGACACTGGAAATCCAATCGCGGCGCTGGAGTACCATGGCGCACTCTCTTCCTCTGCCGAGCCCAATGCCCTATGCCTGTTCTATCGCGCTTCACGTCATTGCTCGACCAGGGACAGCGGGCCTTGCGACTGGTTTGGGGCACGTCGCGCGGCTTGTTCCTGGGGCTGGTACTGGCGACGTTGTTTGCCGGACTGCTGCCGGCGCTGGCGGCATGGCTGGGGCAACGGATTGTCGATGCGGTGGTCGCGGCGATGCAGCTGCACGCGCAGCACGGTACGGCGCCATTGTGGCCGGTGTTGCGTTATGTGTTGCTGGAGGCCGGGGTGTTGGCGTTGTTGTCCGGAACACAACGGGCGCTGTCCGTGCAGCAGTCGCTCTTGCGGGTGCAACTGGGGCAGAAGGTCAACACGCTGATTCTGGAGAAAGCACAGACCCTGTCGCTGGTGCAATTCGAGAATTCCGAGTTCTACGACAAACTGGTGCGTGTGCGTCGCGAAGCCTCGACCCGGCCGCTGGCGTTGGTCATGAAATCGCTGGGGCTGATCCAGAACCTGATCATGCTGATCAGTTTCGGCGTGCTGCTGGTGCACTTTTCGCCGTGGGCGCTGGTGTTGCTGGTGGTCGGCGCGTTGCCGGTGTTCTTCGCCGAGGCGCATTTTTCCGGTGACGCTTTTCGTCTGTTCACCCGGCGTGCGCCGGAAAGTCGCCAGCAGAATTACATCGAAACCCTGCTGTCCCACGAGGCCTACATCAAAGAGGTCAAGCTGTTCGGTTTCGCGCCGCTGTTGTTGCAACGCTATCGCGACACGTTCGCCAGGCTCTATGCCGAAGACCGCCGATTGACCTTGCGCCGCGATGGCTGGGGCTTCGGCCTCGGATTGCTGGGTACAGCGGCGTTTTACCTGGCCTATGCCTGGGTGGTGATCGATGCTGTGCATGGCAATATCAGCCTGGGCCAGATGACCATGTACCTGGTGCTGTTCAAGCAAGGGCAGGGCGCAGTCAGTAGCAGTCTGAGCGCGATCAGTGGGTTGTACGAAGATGGCCTGTACCTGACGAGTCTTTACGAATACCTGGCTGAACCGGTACTCGCCGACACCGGTCATCTGACCGTCGGCGCGCAACCGGGCGATGGTTTGCGCTTCGAGAACGTCGGCTTCCGTTACCCCGGTGCGAGTCGCGCGGCACTGCAAGGCATCGACCTGCATCTGGTGCCGGGGAAAAGCATGGCGCTGGTGGGGGAGAACGGCTCCGGCAAGACCACGCTGATCAAGTTGCTGACCCGGCTCTACCGTCCGGATCAAGGGCGGATTCTGCTCGATGGCAGTGACTTGCAGGATTGGCAGGAAACCACGTTGCGTCAGCGCATCGGGGTGATTTTTCAGGATTACATCCGCTATCAATTCAGCGTCGGGGAAAACATCGGCGTCGGCGATACGCTGGCGTTCAACGATCAGCAACGCTGGAAGGAGGCCGCTGCCGAAGGCATGGCCGCGCCCTTTATCGAAGGCCTCGACCAAGGTTACGCGACACAATTGGGGCGCTGGTTTGCCGGTGGTCAGGAGCTGTCTGGCGGGCAATGGCAGAAGATTGCCTTGTCCCGGGCCTACATGCGTCGTGATGCCGACATCCTGATTCTTGATGAACCGACCTCAGCCCTCGATCCGGCGGCAGAGGCGGCGGTGTTCGAGCATTTCAGTCAACACACCGAAGGGCGCATGACCTTGCTGATCTCTCACCGGTTTTCCAGCGTGCGCAATGCCGACCACATCATCGTGCTGGAACAGGGGCGGATTCTGGAGCAGGGCGATCATGACGAGCTGATCGCCTGTGCCGGGCATTACGCGCAACTGTTCGATTTGCAGGCTCGCGGCTACCGTTAGGAGTCCTGCGCGCTGCGCAGCATGGCCGGCCCGGCTACACGCGGCGCCGGTTTACTCTGCATCAATGCATCGATCGCCTTGCGATAATTCTGCCCACCCAGTGCCATGCTGTTGTTGTGCGTGGCACCCGGTACCAGCAACAGTCGCTTGGGTTGTTGCGCGGCGTTGAACAACTGCTCACTGAAGCGCGATGGCACGAACGCATCGGCCAGACCGTGCACCACCAGCAATGGCATATGAATGTCGGCGATTTTGTCGATGGAATCGAATTTCTGCGACAGCAGCCAGCGCACCGGCAGCGAGGTATTGGCCACGGCCGCAGTCACATCTGCCAGTGAAGTGAATGTGGATTCGATCACCAGCCCACGCACGGGGAGTGCGGCGTGATCACGGGCAGCATCCTTGCCGAGTTCGGCGGCCAGATCGATTGCCACGGCACCGCCCAGAGAGTGGCCGTAGATCAGGCGCTTGTTCGGGTCCGGCTGCAACAGTTTGAAACGCTCCCAGGCGACTCGCGCATCTTCGTAAACGCTGCTTTCCGAGGGCAGATCACCCTTGCTCTTGCCGAACCCACGGTAATCGATGGCCAGCACCGAATAACCCGCCGCGCGCAATTGCTCGATACGGAACAATTGCCCGGTGAGGTTCCAGCGCACACCGTGCAGATAAAGAATCGCCGGGGCATTGGCTTTTTCCGCCGGCCACCACCAAGCGTGGATGTTCTGCCCGGCCTTGAAACTCTTCGGTTGCAGATCGAGTTCCTGCACGCTGCCCGGCAAACCGTGGTACCAACCGGCCGTACCAGGCTCGATGCGAAACAGCAATTTGCGCTCGGCATGTTCCAGCACGGCACAGCTCGTCGGCACACCGATAATCAACGCGGCCATGCAGGCGAACGCCAGGCGTCGACGGCGCAGTCGAGTCATGAAGGGAAGGAACATTAAACGTTTCACCGCAGCGCAGACAAAGAAGGCTTTTTACCAGATGACTCGGTCTGCGCGCGATATTTTCGACCACCGTGCGAGGTCAACAATTACAAAATGCTGCGACGGTTCAGTTCACCTGCAGGACAATCTTGCCGATATGGTCACCGGCTTCCATGTGCGCATGCCCCTGAGCTGCGTCGGTGAGTGCGTAGACTTTGTCGATCATCGGCAGGCAGCGCCCAGCGCTCAGCGCCGGCCAGACGTGTTCACGCAGTTGATCGGCGATGGCGGATTTCTCCGCCGTGGTGCGTGCACGCAATAGCGATCCGGTCACCACCGCGCGTTTGCCGAGGATCGCCAGTAGATCGACATCGTTGGCCCGGGCGCCGCCGAGGAAACCGAGCATGACCACGCGTCCGTCCATCGCCAAAGCGCTGACATTGCCGTTGAGGTACGAGCCACCCATGATGTCGAGAACCACATTGACACCTTGGCCAGCGGTTTTCTCGGCGATCACTTCAGCAAAATTCTGCTCGCGATAGTTGATCGCCTGGCCGCCCAGTTGACTGATCGCCGCGCACTTTTCAGGGCTGCCGGCGGTGGCGAAGGCTTCGATGCCAAATTCGCGGCAGAGCATCAGCGCCGTAGTGCCGATGCCGCTGGTGCCGCCATGAATGAGTACACGTTGCCCACGGCTGGCACCGCCGAGGCCAAACAGGTTGGCCCACACGGTAAAGAAGGTTTCCGGGATCGCGGCGGCGTGCACCCAGTCGAGTCCGTCGGGAATCGGTAGCGTCTGGCCCGCCGGAACGGTGCAGTATTCAGCGTAGCCGCCGCCATTGGTCAGCGCGCAGACTCGATCACCCACAGCAAACTGGCTGACCCCGGCGCCGAGGGCCACCACTTCGCCGGCCACTTCGAGACCGGGAATCGGGTTCATGCCGGGCTTCATCGGATACTTTCCGGCGCGCTGCAAGGCGTCCGGCCGGTTGATGCCGGCTGCGTGTACGCGAATCAGCACTTCACCTTCAGCGGCCACCGGCAGCGGTACGCGTTTGGGTTGCAGGACTTCGGGGCCACCGGGTTCAGTGATTTCGATGCGGGTCATTTCGTTGGGCAAGGTCATTTCAATTCCTGCTGATGAAGGTTCCGTAGATGGGAGGTCTGTGCAGTGCAAAAATTCCAGTCAATCGGCGCAACCCTGTGGGAGTGGGCTTGCCCGCGAAGGCGCCTGCACAGCCAACGCAGCGTTGTCAGGCAGGGCACTTGCGTGAGCAGGCCCACGCCCACCCTGATTTGTGCGGTACCAGAGGTTCATCGCCTGCTCCAGCAACAACGCCACCACGATCGCGCCAGCGGCGATCACGAACAGCAACGCGTGATGGCCGCCCGTGGCATTGAACACGGCTGAATAGGCAAACCCGGCCAGCGCCTGAAACGTAGCGAACGACACGGTGGCCCGGCTCCAGGCGATCTGCTGGCGATGATGCTCCGGCACCAGCTCATGCACACGGGCCAAGGCCAATGGCACGATGCCGGGCGGAAATGAGCCCAGCACCACTGCGAGCACCGCCAGCGAAATGAATGAGTGAGACGTCGCCAGCAGTCCAAGCGCAATCGCCTGCACCACCAGGACCAGACGAATGCTCGTCCGGGCGCCGAATTTGTCCGCCAGAAAGCCATAACTCACCGGCCCGACAATTGCCCCCAAGCCATACATCACCCACACCAGCGCGCCGATATGTGCCCCGGCACCGATCCCGCGTGCCACGTAATCCACCAGAAACACCATGGCTGGCACCAGTCCGGCGGCCATAAAAGCGTATTGAGCGAACAGTAAATACACGCCGGGCGGTGTCGGCTGGACCGCCGCGTTCGATTGAGCGGCCACCGTGTGCGGCAAGTCAGAAGGCCAGCCAAACCAGCTCAACGCGGTCAGCAGCAAGGACAATGCGCCCAGTCCCAACCAGGTGGCTTGCAGGCCCAGACTCAACAGCGGTGGCACGATGGTCCCCGAGCCGGCGATGCCCAGCCCGATGCCCAGGAAGATCGCGCCGCTGGCCAAACCTTTGCGGGACGCTGGCACGTGGGGCAACACCGTCGCGGCCACCAGCACCATGATCGCGCCACCGGTGATCCCCGACAGCAAGCGCCAGCCGAAGAACCAGCTCACCGACAACGGAAACGCACAGGCAAAAAAAGCGGCGGTGACGAGCAACATCATCAAGCGCAGGGCGTTTTTGTTGCCGAGTTGGCGTGCGAGCGGCCGACCGAGCAGGGCGCCGATCAGATAGCCAACCAGATTGGCCGCGCCGAGGTAGACCACGTCGTTGGCGGAGAACCACTGCGCCTGAATCAGTTCGGGAATCAGCGGTGTGTAGGCAAAGCGTGCCAGACCAATACTGACCAGGCTGGCGCAAAGTCCGGCGAAGATGGCTAGTGCTGAAGATGACGTACGCATGGGAGCGTTCCTTGGGAAGGTATATGGCGCTGAGCATATCGGCTATCGTTGATGCTTTAACGCAGCGATTAGGCGACGCAGTGATGCATATTTGCATCGGTAGGGGGCGGTATGAATTGGGATGATGCACGGGTGTTTCTCGCTGTTTGCCGCGAGTCTTCGCTACGGGGTGCAGCGCGGGTTCTAGGCGTGGATCAGGCCACCGTCGGGCGGCGTATAACCGCGTTGGAAAAGTCCCTGAGCGCCACATTGTTCTTGCGTACGTCCGATGGCTACGCGCTGACGGCGGTTGGCGAAGCGGCGCTGAAAAACGTAGAAAAAATGGAGCATTCGGCGCTGGAGCTGGAGCGGCAGATCCAAGGTCTGGATGATCGCCTGACAGGCACCGTGCGGGTCAGCACCACTGATTCGCTGGCCATCGACTTCCTGATCCCGGCCATCGCGCGCCTGCACCGGCAGCACCCGGACGTGCGGGTGGAACTGGATGCGTCCACGCAAATTCTCAGTCTGGCCAAACGCGAAGCGGACATCGCCGTGCGCAACACCCGACCGGACAACCCCGACCTGATCGCCCGGCGGATTGCCCGCTGGCCGGTAGGGTTGTTCGCCTCACAGGCCTACATCGACGCCAAGGGGATTCCGCAGCAGGGCACGGCGTTCGAAGGCCATGACCTGGTGGTCTATCAACCTTATTTGCAGAGTCGCAAGGACCTGACACTGGTCAGCGAGCCCATCTATCGTGGGCGAATCGTCGCCAGTCTCAGTTCCAGCCTCTTGGTGCGCCGCTCGATTGCGGCCGGAATCGGTGTAGGAGAAATGACCGCTTACATGGCCGAACGCGATGGCTTGGTCAGGCTCTGGCCGGAGCGCAGTTGCCCGCAACCCTATGAGGTGTGGCTGGTGACTCATGCGGATTTGCGCCATACCGCGCGCGTGAGGGCGGTAATCGAACAAATTGTCGAGGTGTTTGCGACAGAGAATGAGTGAGTGCGACGACTGCTTTGGCAAAACTACGCTGCCTGACGAAAAGGCCTACACCCCGAGCAGAATCCGCTGGCTTGTGGGCTTTGGGGGAGGGCTCTATTGTTTCTACAGCTGGGTGAGAGACGTAGCGCTTACACCCAGGTGATCGACCAGGGAAGGTATCGGTAACCCAAGGAAGGGGATCGGATTGAACGCCAGGGAAATTGAGCAATACCAAAACATGAACGCTTCGAGTAAAGGTCAGAGCACTCCCGCCATGAACACTATCAGCCGTGAAGAATTCAACGCCAGAATTGAGGCCATTGAGACAAGGATGGATGCTCGGATGGAGGCTGTATCAGGGAGGATCGACGCGTTTCTTTTAGCTCAGGCAGCCAGGGACAAAGCGAATGAACGCATTCGGATCGAGCGCGATAAACGCCTCGACTCAATTGCCGTAGAGTCGAAAGAGGCGCTCAGACAAGCAAGTACCGTGAAGGCGAATGTCTGGATGGCAACGGCTGTGCATTTATTTGGCGTGGTCAGCATTGTCATTGGTGGCTACTTCGCCAGTCAGGCCAATCTGTATGTTGCGATACAAACAACCCTGACGGCGGTTCAGGCGGGCAAGGATGTCGGCGTACCAAAGCCTGCCGAGCTGCCATCGTCCGAGTCGCCACAATAAAAAACGGCCTTCAAAAGAAGGCCGTTTTACGCGCGTTGGAGCACTGCCTCATGGCATCTGCGGCAACTCCTGCGGCCGCAAGTCAAACACCAGTACCTCGGCATCCACGCCATTGTTCAAGGTCAGCGCCTGTTCTTCGCGAACCCGCACGCCGTCACCTTCCTGCAACCGCTGACCGTTCAGTTCAACACTGCCGCGAGCCACGTGGACATAAGCGTAGCGATTGGCCGGCAGTTTCAGCGTGGCGCTTTCCTTGCCATCGAACAGCCCGGCATAGACCCGCGCATCCTGGCGCACGGTCAGCGAGCCGTCGCTGCCGTCCGGCGAGATGATCAATTGCAGCCGGCCGCGTTTTTTCTGCGGGCTGAAATGCTCCTGTTGATAGCGTGGTTTGGCGCCGCCAACGTCCGGCACGATCCAGATTTGCAGAAAGTGCACAGGCTTGGTCGCCGAATGGTTGAACTCGCTGTGCGCCACGCCGCTGCCGGCACTCATCAGTTGCACATCGCCGGGGCGGATCACCGAACCGGTGCCCAGGGTGTCCTTATGCTCCAGCGCACCTTCCAGCACGTAGGAAAAGATCTCCATGTCGCGATGCGGGTGCTGGCCGAAACCTTTGCCGGCGGCAACGCGGTCATCGTTGATCACCAGCAGGTCGGAAAACCCCTGCTCCCGCGGATCGCGATAGCTGGCGAAAGAAAAGGTGTGGAACGACTTCAACCAGCCATGATTGGCGAGGCCACGATCGGAGGCTTTGCGAAGAGTCAGCATGATGAAATCTCCTTGGGGGACGTTGATTCGTCCGAGTGAGGAGAAGCTTACTGGTTACCTTTCGATGCAATAAGTAGGTGGAAATTGAAAGACTGTCGCAATCAGGTTGACAGTTTTGCGCGGCAGTTCACGCAACTTTTTCCGACACTCATCGCACGCTTGGCCATAATGTCCAACCTGTCTCATGCGTTTACTTTCTTTGATCTCAGTGATGTCTCCCCATGAAAACCGTGGCAATGGTGTTGTTCCCCGATTTTCTCCTGCTCGACATGGCCGGGCCGATGGAAGTGTTTTCGGTGGCCAATCGTTTCCTGAAAGCAGAATCACATTATCAATTGGTCACCCTCGGCACTGAGCGCGGCAAGTTGCGCGCCTCCAATGGTTTATGGGTGCACGCCGATCGGCCTGTCGAAGACGACCGTGAACACTATGACTTGCTGTTGGTACCCGGCGGCCCTGGTGCTTACAACGAGAAATTTCCGGCGCTGTTCGACTGGTTGCCGGACGCCGTGCAGCGCGCCGAACGCTATGGCTCGATCTGTACCGGCGCCTTCGTGCTGGGCCATGCCGGATTACTCGACGGCTTTCGCGTGACCACCCACTGGAATTACACCGAACGCCTGATCAAGGGCTTCCCGAGAGCCACGGTCACGACCGACCAGATCTACGTTGAAGATCGCAATTTGATCACTTCCGGGGGGGTTACCGCGGGCATCGATCTGGCGCTGGCCGTAGTCGCACGGGACCATGGCAAAAAACTCGCGCAGGATGTGGCCAAAGTGTTGCTGGTGGTAATGAAGCGCCAGGGCGGGCAGGCCCAGTTCAGCCCATTGATGGCCGCCGTCGCGCCGCAGGAGACTCCGATCACCCGGGTGCAGAATTACGTGCTGGAACACCTCGACGAAGCGTTCACCGTGGAGCGCATGGCGGGGCTCGCGAACATGAGTGCGCGGCACTTCGCGCGCTTGTTCAGCCGTGACGTCAACATGACGCCTATGGAGTTTCTGCAAAGTGCGCGTATCGATTGCGCGCGCAACTTGCTCGAAACCAGCGATCTGCCGATGAAAACCGTGGCTTATAAAAGCGGCTTCGGCAGCGTGCGGCACATGCGCTCGTTGTTCGCTGAAAAGCTCTGTCTTACCCCTGCGCAGTACCGCGAACAGTTCAGCTAGAGCGGTTCTGTCCGTCTGGCGCACCCGGATGTCCGTGCTGCGCCCTGCACGGAGGTTGTGCCGTCATCGCAGGCTGCCAAGATAGTTGGCATGAACAGCCTCAACGATTTGAACGCGGCGTCGGTGCTGTATTTCGGCCCCTATGCCTTTCATTTGCGCCAACGGTTGATCCTGGAAGGGGATCGACCATTGCGCATGGGCGGGCGTGCGCTGGACATTCTGCAAGTGCTGGTCGAGCGCGCAGGCAGAGTGGTCAGAAAGGAGGACTTGATTGCACGGGTCTGGCCGACGTCGGTGGTTGAGGAGATCAATCTGCGCGTGCACATCGCCGCTCTGCGACGGGCACTCGGCGATGGTGAAAACGGCCAGCGCTACATCGTCAATGTGCCGCAATGCGGCTACTGCTTCGTTGCTCCCGTGCAGGGCGACAGCACCGCGCAGGAAGTCCTGGAAAACCTGCAGGCGCCGCAACACAACTTGCCGGTGCGGCTGACGCCGGTCACCGGTCGCGATTCAGTGGTCGGCGCAATGGTGCGGCAATTGCCGCTGTGCCGATTGATGACGGTGACGGGGCCTGCGGGTGTTGGCAAAACCACGGTGGCGTTGCGCGTTGCAGAATTGCTGTTACAGCATTTTCGTGACGGCGTGTGGTTAGTGGATCTGTCGATAGTCAGCGACTCCACGTCGTTACTCGATCACCTCTTGCATACCCTCGATACCAATCTCGCCACGCTGTCTGCCCGCCACACTTTGTTGGTGCTGGATAACTGCGAGCATCTGCGTGAGGCCAGCAAGGCTTTGGCTGAGCGTTTATTGGCGAGCGCGCCAAGGCTGTCGATTCTGGCCACCAGTCGCGAAGCGTTGCAAGCCAGTCTGGAGACCGTACAGCAACTGCCGCCACTGGCCATTCCCAAGTCCTCAGCGTTGAGCAGTGTCGAAGAAACCATGGGCTATTCGGCAGTGCAGTTGTTTGTGAGTCGCGCCCGCGCCCGCCAGCAAGGTTTTACCCTGCGCAAACAAGACCTCAACGCGGTGCGGGACATCTGTCGACGGCTCGATGGATTGCCGCTGGCGATTGAACTGGCGGTGGCGCAAATCGACGCTTTGGCGATGGTCGGGTTGCAGTCCCAACTCGACAACTGTTTGCAGTTGCTCAGTCATGGCCGGCGTACGGCCGTGCCCCGCCATCAGACCTTGAAAGCCGCGCTGGACTGGAGCTATCAGCACTTGAGTGAACAGGAACAGCAGGTACTGCAACGGCTGTCAGTGTTCAAAATGGCGTTTGCCATGGACGCCGCAATGGGCGTGATCAGTTGCGCGCAATTGCCTCCCTCGACGCTGGCCCTGATCATCGAGCGATTGGCGCAGAAGTCCTTGCTGGCGGTGGAGCGGGGTAGCGCAGGGTTGCGCTATCGCATGCTCAACACCACCCGTGGGTATGCCCGCGAACAACTGGAGCGCAGTGGTGACTCGAACGATTACGAGCGCCGGCATGCGCGCTACGTCAGTCGTACTCGTTGGGTTTCAGGTCCGCAATTGACTGCCCAACTCATCGAGTAACTCGCGCACCTTGCGCAAGTCCGGGGTGGCGTAGCCTTCGGTGAAGCGTTGATAGATCGGTTTCAGCAGATCCAGCGCTTCGCGGTGGCGATTTTGCCGTTGCCACAGCCGGGCCAGTGAAGTGGCGCTGCGCAGTTCCCAGGCCAGGGCGCCTTGGGCTTGGGCGATTGCGAGTGCCTGGTGCAACACCTCCTCTGCCCGACAGGTATTGCACGTGTCTGCGCTGACGCCTTCGCTGGCCGGCCCGCTCCCACAGGGTTCGGCGGTGCATTGCGGATGTTTGTCCAGCACGCCGAAACTGTGGGAGCGAATTTGCTCGCGATGGCGTCGGCTTGGGCAACCCGATGCTTCAATCAACAACCGTTCAGCCCGAGCTCGCAGAATCTCTGCCGTGCTCCAACCTGCTGCACCGCTATGTGCGCGTTCAAGCAACGCGTCATCAACAAAACCGCTGTCCAGCGTCACCATGATTTCCCGGATCAGGCCGCTGTCATCAGCCGGCATCGGCACGGCGGTATCGGCGTCAATGACCTGCGCGTAGTGCCGTGCCCATTGATAGAACAGCAATACGGAATGCTTCTGTGCCTGCTCCAGCAACAGATGCAACAAAGCACGGGCGTTCGGTTGGTCACCGTTGTAATGAGCGATCAGGCAACTGGCCAATGCCAGGGTGTAGCAGATCGAGGTGCCATGGTTGATTTGCACGGCGATGTCCAACGCCTGCCGGGCCGTGCGCCATGCTTGTTCCGGAAAACCTTGCAGCCACAACACCCGGGCAAGCACCGTCAGTGAGGCGACGCTCTGGTCGTACTGCACGCCGAAGCCATGGGTGAAGCGGTTGGGATTGCCGCTTTGCGCCATGCGCTGAATCACCTGTTCGGCATGCAGCCGCGCCTGCTGCTGGTCGCCGGCATAA
Source organism: Pseudomonas sp. FW305-7 (assembly GCF_058786735.1). NCBI lineage: Bacteria > Pseudomonadati > Pseudomonadota > Gammaproteobacteria > Pseudomonadales > Pseudomonadaceae > Pseudomonas > Pseudomonas sp. FW305-7. Next base: position 13,992 of record NZ_JBYSZA010000019.1, on the reverse strand, counting down.
TGCAGTGCCAACACGCGCAGGCGATGGGTACTCAGCGACAACTGCGGGTCGCCGTGCAGGCCGAGTCGATCGAATTGCTCGCTCTGTTCCAGCGCCAATCGATAGTGGCCACAGCTAAGGTTGACTGCCATATGCCCGGACACCGCACGCAGTTGCCCGGCCACATCGTCGTGCTCTAGCGCCAGCGTGTGGGCGTCGACGAACGCCGCGATGGTTTCCGGGGTACCGCCCCAGGTGTGGTAGCAGGCGCTGCCGAGCGCCAGCTTCAGAGCGATTTTCACTCGCGGGCAGGGTTCGGCAGCGTTATCGAGCACGGCCAGTGCCCGACGCACGTAACCGCCGTACTCCTTGAGCAGCGACAACTCTTGCCACAGCGGGGCCGAGGTCGCGGCCAGATAAATGCCCACATCGTTGGGGCCGGCACCGTTCAGGCTCCAGTCGAGCGCCGCACGCAAGTCTTCCAGACCGCGCGCATAGCGTTCGATCCATAGGGCGGTTGAGGTGTTCTCCCAGTCAGTCTGCCCCTGATACATCAGCGCCAGACAGCGTTCAGCGTGGCGTTCACGGGTTTCGGCGAGTTCGCCGCACTGGTCGAGTTTTTCCAGCGCGTAGCGGCGGGTGGTGTCGAGCAACCGATAGAACACCTCTTCATCACCGACTTCGACGTTGAGTAACGACTTGGCGACCAGTTGCGTGATTGAGCCGAACACCTCTGCGGGCTTGATGTGCTGACCAACGATCACGGCGGCGGCAGACTCCAGCGTAAAACCACCGCGAAAAACGCCGAGCCGACGCAGGCAGGTCTGTTCACAGTCGGTGAGCAGGTTGAAGCTCCAGTCCAGCGTGGCGCGCAGGGTGAGGTGGCGCTCCACGCTGCTCTGAGTGCCGGTGGCCAGTGCCGGTAAACGGCCCTGGAGCTGGCTGAGCAGGCCGTGCAGGCCGAGCCCGCCAACCTGCGCCGCCGCCAGCTCCAGGGCCAGCGGAATGCCGTCCAGACGTCGGCAGATTTCAATGGCATCGGGCAACTCGGCGTCGCTGAGTTCAAAGCCCTCGTGAGCGGCCAAAGCGCGTTCGGCAAACAGTTGCAGTGCAGAAAAACTCAGCGCCTGCGTGCGATCGAGCGCAGCAATCGGCGGTGGGTAATCAAGGGACTCAAGGCGCTGCACATATTCGCCTTCGGCCCGCAGGCTCTCGCGACTGGTGGCCAGAATGTGCACATGCGGTGCACCGCGCAAAATGCGCTCGCTGAGCAGGGCCACGGCGTCGATCAGGTGTTCGCAATTGTCGATCACCAGCAGCATCTGTCGCTTGCGCAGGACGTTGACCAGACTGGTCAGCGGCTCATTGTCATGCAACACCACGTCCAACAGGGCCGCCAAATGCGAGCAGATCATCCGGGCGTCGTTGATGGGCGTCAGGTCCAGCAGCCTGATGCCGTCCTGATAGTGGCCGATCATCTGCTCGGCAACGCGCAGGGCTACGGTGGTTTTGCCGATGCCGCCAGGACCGACCAGCGTGATGCAACGCTTGCGCGGCAACTGCCTGATCAGGTTGTCGACCAGCGGCTGCCGGCCGATCATTCGCGTGCGGCGCAGCGGCAGGTTATGCCGGGTGCCGGTTTCGGCGCAGGTGGGTTGTTCGATCGATTGCACCGCGATCGGTGCGACAAAACTGTAGCCGCGCTGCGCAACGGTGACGATGAACCTCTGCCCGGCCTGACCATCGCCCAGCGCTTTGCGCAACGCCGCCATGTGCACCCGCAGGTTGATGTCTTCGACCACACTGTCCGGCCAGACCCCGGCAAGCAATTGCTGCTTGCTCACAACTTCGCCGGCATGCGCCAGCAGGATCAGCAGAATGTCCATGGCACGTCGACCCAGACGCAACGGCTGCTCGCCCTCAAGCAGCAGCCGTTTTCCAGGCTGAATCCGATAGGGGCCGAAACCGAGGGCCTGATTCGGGGAAAGACTCAACAGCTCACTCCTGCGATGTTTTTATAATCCTGCCCAGGGTTTGTGAAGTCTTCGTGAGGGCAGGGCGGATGACGGCGTCAGCGGCACGCAAACCTTCTAATCCGCAGTTTTCAGACATATTCCTCAGGTTCTGGCGTCAGTGCAACGTGCAGATTGCCGGAAACCATGCACAACGCTGCGCATAACCGCTGTTTTTACCCGCTGCGCTGCTCGAATCAGCGCGCTGTTCCACAGACAATTAACAACGATTAACTCGTCTGCATCTGCGCCAGCCCCAAAAATCCCTTGAACAAGTTCAACCTCAGGCACAGACCTGACGGCTGCAATGGAATGCACACGTCCGGAGGACGGCGCAATGAGCAACGTGGTGGTGGTCTATCACAGCGGCTACGGCCATACACGCGTCATGGCTGAAGCAGTGGCGCAGGGCGTCGAGCGACACCTGGGCAGTACCTGTCGGTTGGTGACGGTAGAGGAAGTCGAACTCTATTGGGATGAGTTGCACCGCGCCGATGCGATCATCTTCGGCGCGCCGACCTACATGGGCAGCGCGTCGGCGGGGTTCAAGCAGTTCATGGAGGCCAGCGCGGCGTTCTATCTGGCCAAGCCGTGGCGCGACAAGGTGGCCGCCGGGTTCACCAATTCCGGCAGCCTGTGCGGCGACAAGCTCAATACGCTGCTGCAACTTGCGGTGTTTGCCGCGCAACATTCAATGATCTGGGTCGGTCTCGACTTGCTCCCGGCGCGTTCGGCGGCCGGGTTCTTTGATGGGCAATTGAATCGTCTGGGCAGCTCGCTCGGTGCCATGTCCCAATCCAATGTCGAACAGACACCCGAGCAGGCTCCGCCGCTCGAAGACCGGCGTACGGCGGCACATCTGGGCGAGCGAGTGGCGCAAGTGGCGCAGCGTTTGCGACACAAGTGAAGGCGGATCAATAGAGCGTCGTGGGCAACAGTGGTTACACCGCCAGACGCATGCCGAGCGGCAATGCCGAAGCTTGCGACCTCTTGAGTTTCATCTCCGGCACCTCACGGCAGCGCCAGGCGAACGGGCTGATCCCTTCGCTGCGGGTGAAGATGTGGCAGAAGTGCGCCTGATCACAGAAGCCGCATTCCAGGCTGATCTGCGTCAGGCTCAAGTGCGTGAGCTGGATCAACTGCTTGGCGCGGGCGATGCGCTGGGTGCGGATCCAGTCTTGTGGCGAGAGTCCGGTGCTGCACTTGAATGCCCGGGAAAAATGACTGCGTGACAACGAACATGCCTCTGCCAGTTCGGTGACTTCCAGGCTTTCACCGAGGCGATCGAGGATCATCTGTTTGACCCGCCGTTCGCGCTGCGGACTGAGGCCGCCGATGCGCGGTGTGCGAGATTCGCTGGCGGGGGCGAGGGCGACTGTTTGTTGTAAGTGAGCCATGGCCAATGTCCGTGTCGGGGGGGAAGGCACGCTCGGTGCTTTCCCCTCAGGTCAAAAAAACAATGTTGCGCAGAGGGTTTCATTGTTGGACGGGGCCGGAAGACTGACGAGTTAAACGTTGTTAATTGCACCGCAAAACGTTGAACTCAGCACATCGCTGCAAGTCGGCGACGCGGCGGATCGGCGAGGATGGCTACTATTAGAGGCGCACGTTCAGTGCCGTCGAAGATCGATCAAGCAAGGGGATTGGCATGACAGGTTCGTTACACGCTACGTGGGGCACACTCGGATTGGCGCTCGCGCTGGCGGCCACAAGTGCTCTGGCACAGGCGCCGCAGGTCGGTACGCAGGCCCCCGGCTACTTTCGTTTGGCGCTGGGCGACTATGAAGTGACGGCACTGTTCGACGGTTATAACGATCTGTCACCCAAATTGCTTCAGGGCATGAGTCAGGGGCAGATCCGTGCATTGCTCGCTCGCCGTTCGATTGAAACCCCGGGCGTGCAAACGGCGTTTAACGCTTTTCTGGTCAACACCGGCAAGCAGTTGATCCTGGTCGACACCGGTGCCGGGCAGTGCATTGGCGCTACCGCCGGCCAACTTTCTGCGAACATGCAGGCTGCGGGCTACCAACCAGAACAGGTCGATACCATTCTGCTGACGCACCTGCATCTGGACCACGTTTGCGGACTGGTCGACGCTGAGCAAAAACCGGTTTTCGCCAATGCAACAGTCTATGCAGCCAAGGCTGAGGCCGACTATTGGCTCGATCCGCAGGCGTTGGCCAAAGCCCCGGCCGGGGCGAAAGAATTCTTCAGGATCGCTCAGGATTCCACCGCACCCTACGTGGCCGCGGGCCGCTTCAAGACCTTCACGCCGGGGCAGTCGCCGCTGCCAGGTGTGGTCGAGGCTGCACTTGAAAGCGGGCACACCCCAGGCAGCACCACCTACCGTTTCACTTCTCAGAACCAGAGCATCGTGTTCATGGGTGACCTGGTGCACAACCTCGCCGTGCAGTTCGACCACCCTGAAGTGTCGATCAGTTTTGACGTCAACGGTCAGCAGGCGATCAAAAGCCGTAATGCTGTGTTCAGCGCTGCGGCCGCCAGCAAAACCTGGGTGAGCGCCGCACACCTGCCGTTTCCGGGGATCGGTCACATCACCGCCATCGATAAGCACTTCCAATGGGCGCCGGTGGAATACGGCCCTTACAAACGCGCGGCCAAAGTACCGTTGATCGAGTAAAGTACGGCGCTCTCGCACCTGACTGAACAAGACTTCCAAGCAAGGAACACGAGCCGATGAACCGTAACGATCTGCGTCGCGTCGACATGAACCTGTTGGTGATTTTCGAAGCGCTGATGTTCGAAAAGAACCTGACCCGCGTCGCCGAGAAACTGTTCATGGGCCAACCCGCCGTGAGTGCGGCGCTCGGCCGTCTGCGCGATCTGTTCGATGACCCGTTGCTGCTGCGCAACGGTCGCAGCATGGAACCGACAGCCCGCGCCCTGGCGATTCTCAAGGAGCTGCAACCGGCGATGGACGTCATTTCCGGGGCCGTCAGCCGCGCCAAGGAATTTGAACCGGCGAGCAGTTGCGACGTGTTCCGCATCGGCCTGTCGGACGATGCCGAGTTCGGCCTGTTTCCGCCGTTGTTGCGCAAGCTTCAGCAAGAAGCACCGGGGATTGTCGTGGTGGTGCGCCGCGCCAATTACCTGCTGATGCCGGCGCTGCTGGCGTCCGGGGAAATCTCGGTGGGTGTCAGCTACACCACCGATCTGCCCGCCAACGCCAAGCGCAAGAAACTGCGCGACATTCCCTGCAAAGTCCTGCGCGGTGACGATCGTCCGGGGCCGCTGACACTGGATGAATACTGCGAACGCCCGCACGCGATGGTGTCATTTTCCGGTGATTTGAGCGGCAACATCGATCTGGACCTGGCCAAGCTGGGCCGCACTCGCCGTGTAGTCCTCGGCGTGCCGCAGTTCAGCGGCTTGCGCGCCTTGCTCGCCGGCACCGAAATGATCGCCACCGTCCCGGACTATGCCGCGTGCGCTCTGGTCGAGGGCTGTGCCTTGCGCGCAGAAGATCCACCGTTCCCGATCGAAGCGGCGCAGCTGTCGATGGCCTGGAGCGGGGTGCATGACAACGACCCGGCGGAGAAGTGGTTGCGGTCGCGGATCAGTCAGTTCATGTCGGTGTCGCTGGATATCCCCTCGGTCTGACGAAACAACACAGTTCCCCCCCCCCATGTGGGAGCGAGCCTGCTCGCGATGGCGCACGGTCAGTCGACATCCCTGTTGAATGACACACCGCTATCGCGAGCAGGCTCGCTCCCACAGGGGTTTTAGGTGAAAGAAAGAAAGAGAGCACATCCATCCAATTTCCCCGCGCCCGGCATCGGCATTATTCAGGCCAATGACATTTCAAGGGTCGGGGCATGAGCGCGATACACAATGATGAACGGGCGCGCGACGTCGGTTTGCTGTTTCTGCGGGTCAGCGGCGGGTTGTTTCTGCTGTGGGTGCACGGTTTGCCCAAGTTGCTCGACTTCACCGCGCAATTGGCGCTGATCGAAGATCCTTTCCACCTCGGCGCCCACCTGACCTTGTGTCTGGCGATCTTCGCCGAAGTCCTCTGTCCATTACTGATCGTCGCCGGGTTACTGGTGAGATTGGCGTGCTTGCCTATTCTGTTTGTGCTGCTGGTGGCGCTGTTGGTTGTGCATCCGCAATGGAGTGTGGCTGAGGGGCAGTTCGGCTGGTTGCTGTTGATCCTGTTTACCACTGTGTTTATCGCCGGGCCGGGACGGCTGGCGATTTCTGTTCGTTTGCCCGGAGTGTTGCGTTATGCCTGAAGTCCTGAGTCCAAAAGCACCGGGGTCCGATGAGACTGTCACGCTGATCGTCAAGCACCGGGTCAAGGCCGGCTTTGAGTCGGCGTATGAAGCGTGGCTACGCAATATCGTCCGGGTCGCGGGGCAGCGCGAAGGGCACTTGGGGGTGGACGTGGTGCGCGGCAAGCTCGCCGGGCTCGACACTTACACCTGCGTGCTGCGCTTTTGCTCGACCGAGGCGATGCAGCAGTGGCTGGAATCGCCGCAGCGTCAGGCGCTGGTCGATGAAGCCGCGCCGATGCTCGCCGACGGCGACCAGACCGAGGTCGCCCCCGTCAATGAATTCTGGTTCGCTCCGCTGGCCGATGCCGCTTCGCCGCCACCGCGCTGGAAGCAAGCGGTGATCACCTTGCTGGTGATTCTGCCGCACACCTTGCTGGTGCCGCTGATCTGGGGGCCGCTGCTCAAGCTGCACCCGCTGCTTTCCAACTACGTGGTTGCGACGTTCCTGATCACCCTGACCATCGTGCTGTCGGTGGTGTACGTGTTCATGCCCCGCGTGACCCGTCTGTTCGCGCCGTGGCTGGAAGCCAGCCAGGCGCATACCCACGTCGAACCCACCGAACACCCGTCACGCTGAATCCCATTCATTTTTTCTCGAAGGAACTGCGATGAGCGCCGATCTGATTCTCTTCAATGGTCAATTTCATACCGTCGATCGCACCAAGCCACTGGCCAGCGCCGTGGCGATCAAGGACGGCCGCTTCGTGGTCGTTGGCAATGACACCCAAGCCATGTCCTTGCGCGGCCCGGCCACGCAAGTGATCGATATGCACGGTCGCTGCGTGATTCCCGGCCTCAACGACTCGCACTTGCACTTGATCCGTGGCGGTTTGAACTACAACCTCGAACTGCGCTGGGAAGGCGTGCCGTCGCTGGCCGATGCACTGCGCATGCTCAAGGACCAGGCCGACCGTACACCGACCCCGCAATGGGTGCGCGTGGTCGGTGGCTGGAACGAATTCCAGTTCGCCGAAAAACGCATGCCGACCCTCGAAGAACTCAATCAGGCGGCGCCGGACACCCCGGTGTTCGTCCTGCACCTCTACGACCGTGCACTGCTCAACCGCGCGGCGCTGCGCGTGGCCGGCTACACCCGCGACACGCCGAACCCGCCGGGCGGCGAGATTGTGCGTGACGCCAATGGCAACCCGACCGGCATGCTGGTGGCCAAACCCAACGCGATGATTCTCTATTCGACGCTGGCCAAGGGGCCGAAGCTGCCGCTGGAGTATCAGGTCAACTCGACCCGCCAGTTCATGCGTGAACTCAACCGCCTCGGCCTGACCAGCGCGATCGATGCCGGCGGTGGTTTCCAGAACTATCCGGACGATTATCAGGTGATCGAGCAACTGGCCAAGGACGACCAGTTGACCGTGCGCATCGCCTACAACCTGTTCACCCAGAAACCCAAAGAAGAACTGACCGATTTCCAGAACTGGACCGGCAGCGTCAAGTTGCATCAGGGCGACGACTTCCTGCGGCACAACGGTGCCGGCGAGATGCTGGTGTTCTCGGCGGCGGATTTCGAAGACTTCCTCGAACCGCGTCCGGACCTGCCGCAAACCATGGAGGCTGAGCTGGAACCGGTGGTGCGCCACCTCGTCGAGCAGCGCTGGCCGTTCCGTCTGCACGCCACCTACAACGAATCGATCAGCCGCATGCTCGACGTGTTCGAGAAGGTCAATCGCGACATTCCGTTCAACGGTCTGCCGTGGTTCTTCGACCACGCCGAAACCATCACCCCGCAGAACATCGAACGGGTGAAAGCCTTGGGCGGCGGCATCGCGATTCAGGATCGTATGGCGTTCCAGGGCGAATACTTCGTCGATCGTTACGGTTCGAAAGCTGCCGAAGCGACGCCGCCGATCAAACGCATGCTCGCCGAAGGTGTGCCGGTTGGCGCGGGCACCGATGCGACGCGGGTTTCCAGCTACAACCCGTGGACGTCACTGTACTGGATGGTCAGCGGGCGCACCGTCGGTGGCCTGGCGTTGTACGAAGAAGGTTTGCCGCGCACCACCGCGCTGGAACTGTTCACTCACGGCAGCGCTTGGTTCTCCTCGGAGCAGGGCAAGAAAGGCCAGATCAAGGTCGGGCAACTGGCGGATCTGGCGGCACTGAGCGCGGACTTTTTCCACGTCGAAGAAGAAGCGATCAAGTGGATCGAGTCGGTACTGACCGTGGTGGGCGGCAAGATTGTCTACGCCGCAGGTGACTTCGCAGACCTCGGCCCGGCCAGCGTTCCGGTGCTGCCGGACTGGTCGCCGGTGGTGAAAGTCCCCGGCCACTGGCGGCCTAACTCGCCGTTGCAGGCGCAGGTTCACCAATGCGTCGGCGCCTGCGCCGTGCACTCGCACAGTCATGAAAAAGCGCGATTATCGAACGCACCGGTCAGCGATTTCGCCGGTTTCTGGGGCGCGTTCGGTTGTTCCTGCTTCGCTTTCTGATTTCCCCAAAAGCGCCGGCCACGAGGCACGGCGCTTGACATCACATCCATCCAACCAGGAGTTTCCCCATGAGCGTTCCTTACAAGCGTCTGAACAAAGATGATGCGGTCGTGTTGCTGGTCGACCACCAGACCGGTCTGATTTCGCTGGTACAGGATTTCACCCCGAACGAGTTCAAGAACAACGTGCTGGCACTGGGCGACATTGCCAAATTCTTCAAGCTGCCGACCATCCTCACCACCAGTTTCGACGCAGGCCCGAACGGCCCGATCGTGCCTGAACTGCTGGAGCAGTTCCCGGATGCACCGTTTATTCAACGTCCAGGCCAGATCAACGCCTGGGACAACGAAGACTTCGTCAAAGCCATCAAGGCCACCGGTCGCAAGCAACTGATCATCGCCGGTGTGGTGACTGACGTGTGCGTGGCGTTCCCGACCCTGTCGGCCATCGCTGAAGGCTTCGAAGTATTTGTGGTGACCGACTCGTCCGGCACCTTCAACACCACCGTGCAACAAGCGGCGTGGGCGCGGATGTCGGCGGCCGGTGCGCAACTGTTGAACTGGTTCTCGGTGGCGTGCGAGCTGCAGGGCGACTGGCGCAACGATATGGAAGGCCTGGCGAATCTGCTGTCGAACCGCTTGCCGAACTACCGCAACCTGATCAACAGCTACACCAAGTTCACTGCCAAGTAATTAGATGTGAGTTTGAAAAGCCCCTCACCCTAGCCCTCTCCCAGAGGGAGAGGGAACTGACCGAGGGGCTCTTTAGAAGTACGCCGACGTGCGATACCGAGCCGAACTCAGGTTCTGAATTGCATGCGGTCTGCTCCCTTTCCCCCTCGCCCCCCTGGGGGAGAGGGCTGGGATGAGGGGGTAAAGCTCTTGATCTTAAGTTCTTCGCATCAACGCTTTTGCAGCCAACCGAGAAACCCACCTTTCCTCACAGCCACCGGTTTGCCCATCAACGCGAGGTGACTGTTCTGTTGCCGCACCGCCTGCAATTTATTCAACGCCCGCCCCACCTCCGTGCGTTGCTCCATGCACTGGCGGGTCAGCCCCTTGTCGAGACGGTAGATGATGCTCGATGTCAGCGCCGTAAACGTAGCCTGCGACGGCGTATCGGCGAGAATGCTCTGTTCGCCCATGACCTCACTCGGCCCCATTCGCCCGGCTTCGGTCTGCCCGTCGCCGTCCGGCACAGTCGCACTGACCACGCCCGTGGCGATCACAAACAGGCTGTCGGGCACTTCATCCAGATCCAGCACTACCTGGCCCGCCGCGTACTGCTGCGCGACCATCGATTCAGCCAGACGGTCACGTTCCTCATGGCTCAGCGAGCGGAAAATTTTCACCTCATCCAGCAACGCGCGGGCGCGGGTCGAAGGCTCGATCACGCCATCCGGATGCCGCGAAATCCCGGCCGCTTCGAGATGACGGTGGGCGAGGTCGAACAGTTGATTGCGCACTTCGCCTTTCTTGCTCAACTCGGCAATGAAACCGCTGGCCACATATTCCGAGGTGGTTTCACCAGCCTCTTTCAACACGGCTTTGGGTGCCGGGGTCAGCAGCAGACTGCTGCTGCCTTGCAACGTACGGTCGAGGGCGTCGAGTACCCGGCGCGGGCGAATGTGGTTGGGCACCTGAATGCTGATCGACACGCCATGCATGTTGCTCGGGCGGCTGAGGTTGACGATTTTCGCCTTGGCCGCCACCGAGTTTGGCACCACAGCCATGGTCCCGGCGCTGGTCAACAGATGCGTGGCGCGCCAGTCGATGTCGAGCACTTTACCTTCGACGCCGTCGATCACTACGAAGTCGTCCACTTGGTAGGGCTTGGTGGTGTTGAGGACGATCCCGGAAAACACGTCGGCCAGGGTACTTTGCAGCGCCAGACCGACGACGATGGCGACCACACCGGACGTAGCGAGCAGGCCTTTGACCGGCAACTCCAGCACATAACCGGCTGCCGCAACGATGGCCGCCAAAAACACCAGCGCGCCAATCACGTCCTGCAGCAAGCGCCCGCTGTGACCAATGCGGCGCATCAGGATCAGGCCGATGACTTCGGTGAGGACCCTCGCGGCGTACAACCACCAAAGAATGCCCAACGCCGTCGCGCCGAGCTGCGCCACGCGATCATCGGCAAACAGCGGCGCCTGCAACGGGCTGACGCCGGCGTTGATCACCAACGCGCTGAACGCCAGAAACAGCACCAGGCGAATGCCGATTCGCGGTGCACGATGGGCGAATGGCGAGAAGTGCCAGAGCACGGCATCAACCAACAGCAGAACGGCGCTCAGGGACAGCAGGTGGGTGAGGAGGAAGGACATGATGTGCTCCGGATTGGCACGAGCCTTGGTGATGAAGGACTTTTTGTGGTGAGGGGATTTATCCCCGACGGGTTGCGCAGCGCCCCCAAAAAAGGGGTAGTTGCGCAGCCCATCGGGGATAAATCCCCTCGCCACAAGATCAATGGAAAAGATCGCCGCCTGCACGTGTCCGATGTGGGAGCCGCTGCAGGCTGCGATCTTTTAACGTCAAGGCTGCAAATGCGTCTTCAGCTCAGCCGCCGCCTGCCGCACGGCCGCTTTCACTTCCGGAATCTGACTCAGCGGGTTGAGCAAACCAAAGTCATGAATCATCCCGTTGTAACGCACCGAGGTCACCGCCACGCCGGCCGCATCCAGGTGCCGCGCATAGCCTTCGCCTTCATCGCGCAGCACGTCGAATTCGGCCGTCTGCACCAGGGCGGCGGGCAATCCCTTGAGTTGCTCTGTGCTGGCGTTCAGCGGCGAGGCATGGATCTGCGCACGCTCGGCGGAATTGGTGGTGTAGCTGTCCCAGAACCACTGCATCATGCCCTTGGTGAGGAAGTGGCCCTCGGCGAATTGCTGGTACGAGCCGTCGTCGAACTGCGCGTTGGTCACCGGCCACATCAGCAGCTGGAAGCGCAGGGCAGGGGTTTTCTGTTCTTTGGCCATCAACGCGACGACGGCCGCCATGTTGCCGCCGACGCTGTTGCCGGCTACCGCCAGACGCTTGCCGTCGACGCCGATGTCCTTGCCATGCTCGGCCACCCATTTCGTTGCGGCGTAGGCCTGGTTGATTGCGGTCGGGTACTGCGCTTCCGGCGACGGCGTGTAATCGACGTACACCGCGACGGCGCCGGAGCCCACCACCAAGTCACGAATCAGGCGCTGGTGAGTCGGATAATCACCCAGCACCCAGCCGCCACCGTGGAAGAACATGAACACCGGCAACTCACCTTTGACCTTGGCCGGGCGCACCACTTTCAGGTTGATCGTCTGACCATCGACCTTGATCGCCTTGTCGCTGACTTCCACACCGGACAGATCAACCTTCACCGAAGCCTGCGCACCTGTAAGTACTGCACGGGCATCTTTCGGGCTCAGTTGCTCAAGCGGTTTGCCACCGCCAGCTGCGAGGGCTTCGAGGAAGGCCTGTGTGTTGTGCTCGACGCCCGGGCTGCCGGCTGCGAAAGCGTTGCCGATGGACAGGGCGAGGAGGGAAGCGGTCAGGGTTTTCTTGACGATGTTCATGTGCAATTCCTTTTAATCCGTTTGATTTTTTATGCCTGGGTTGCGGGCTGCTGTGGCGCTGGGCTTCAGGCCTCAGCAACACCGTGAGCACAGATTAATGAGCTGCCGGAAAGTGAAAAAGCGGCTATAAAGCGTTTAACTGTCCACCAGAGAGTGACAATGAACCCGTTCGAAGACATGCGTATTTTTTGCCAGGTCATGGACTCCGGCAGCTTCACCAACGCCGCCGATCAGTTGGGCCTGTCCAAGCAATTCGTCAGCCGTCGCTTGATGCAGCTCGAAGAGCGTCTCGGCGTGCGTTTGCTCAATCGCTCGACCCGGCGCCTCGACGTCACGCCACTGGGCCAGAGCTACTACGAGTCGGCACTGCGCTTGCTCGGTGAAGTCGAACAGGTCGAGCAGGGTATCGCCGGGCAAACTGCCGAGCCGCGCGGGACGATTCGTCTGAGCGCGCCGTTATCGTTTGCCGTGGCGCATCTCGGTTGCCTGTTGCCGATGTTTTTGCAGCGTTATCGCGAAGTCACCGTTGAGGTCGATTTGAGCGATCGGCCGGTGGACCTGCTTGGCGAAGGCTACGACCTGGCGCTGCGAATCGGCGTGCTGGAAGACTCGACGCTGATCGCCCGGCGCATTGCGTCGATTGAGCGGGTGTACTGCGCCAGCCCGGCGTATCTCGCCGAGCGCGGCACACCGCTCAAGCCTGAGGATCTGCTCAGCCATGACTGTTTGCCCTATGGCCACGGGCGCTCGGTGCAATGGCGGTTCAATGCGGGACAGGGCAAGCCGCAGTTGGTGAATGTCACCGGGCGCATGCGCGTGAACAACGGCGAGTTGCTCAGGGATGCGGCGGTGCAGGGGATGGGGATTACCTATTTGCCGACGTTCATTGTCGGTGCGGCGCTGAAGGATGGCCGGCTGGTGCCGGTGCTGGATGATTTGCGCCCGGAGCCGCTGACGTTATCGGCGGTGTATCCGCAGCATCGACAGGCCTCCCGACCCGTGCAGGCGTTGGTCGAATTCCTGCGCGAACGGCTGAACCAGAGCAACGTCGCTCTCTGAGTGGATCTTTCAAACACTGCAAAGCCCTGTGGGAGCGAGCCTGCTCGCGAAAGCGGACGGTCAGTCAAAACATCATTGGCTGACCCACAGCATTCGCGAGCAGGCTCGCTCCCACATTGGGTTCATGGTTGTCTGCGGAATTTGTGCACACTGCATAACCCTGTGGGAGCTGGCTTGCCAGCGATAGCGGTGTGTCAGGCAATACAAGGTTGCCTGATCCGGCCTCATCGCTGGCAAGCCAGCTTCCACAGGTTTTGTGGCGTTTCTGAAAATCAGTTGGCGCGCTTGTCATCGCCGGGCTCGCCGCCGACATGCACGCCGCGATCATCGCCGACTTCACCGGCGCGGTGGACGCCGTGGTCGTCGCCGACTTCACCGGCGCGGTGGACGCCGTGGTCGTCGCCGACTTCACCGGCGCGATGGACGCCGTGGTCGTCGCCGACTTCACCGGCGCGATGGACACCGTGATCATCGCCTGGCTCAGCGTGAGTGCCGCTGCGTCCTGACGAGGACGCGGAGTCGCCCGAGTGTCCGGAGCCTTGGCCGCTGCCGCTGCGACCACCGCCGCCATCACCGTGTCCACTGCCACCGTTGCCACCGTTGCCACTGCCGCCATGACCGCCACCATTGCCGCCACCGCC